>CAYXQT010000038.1:0-14543 GCA_964466445.1 uncultured Paraprevotella sp.
AAACCGACCATACGGGGCTGTCCTTGGCCGAACAAGGGCAGCCCCTTTTTCGTGACTCCCGCCCTGCGGGGGCGAGGTGACGCATTTTCCCCTCCCGGTTGGCGGCCCTGTCGAAAGGATTCAGCGGCGGCATGATTCCGTCGAGTTCCATGCCGTATTCGGGGACGTAGCCGCGCCGGAACGCGTCCTCGATGAACTCCGCGGCCTCTTCCCGTCTCATCCCTTCGTATTCCATTTCGTTTTTACATTTAAAAAAGCATCCGCATCGTAGTATGGGAAAAGGAAAAAACGATAACTTTGCATCGTTACTGAATTCGAGAAAGGAAAGACTTATTTTAGCGACATGACAATTACATCGTTGTTCAGTGGCGCTGGCGGACTTGACCTCGGCTTGATTCAAGCCGGGAATGAAGTGATATGGGCCAACGACATCGATGAAGACGCAGTTGAAACATATAAGAAGAATATCGGTTGCCATATCGTTTGCAGGGATATCAAGGAAATACCCGTATCGGAGATACCAAAGGCGGATGTCGTGACCGGAGGTTTCCCTTGCCAAGGGTTCAGTATCGCGAATCTAAGGAGGAATGCGAACGATGAACGCAACCAATTGTACACATTCTTTTATTCCATAGTCAAGGTCAATCAGCCGAAGTATTTTATAGCGGAGAATGTCAAGGGCATTCTTAGCTTGGATGGAGGGAACGCGATAAAACGAATTATTGAGGACTTTAAAGATGCCGGCTACTTGGTGGAGGTGCATGGATTCAACGCGGCAGACTATGGCGTTCCCCAGCACAGGGAACGGGTAATCATATTGGGGCAACGGATCGACATTGCCCCTGACATGCTATTTGAATTCCCCAAGCCGACACACTGCAAGAACGGAGGTTCAGTACAAGAACGATGGGTTTCCATGAAAGAAGCCTTAACGGGAATGCCGGACGGTTACGACCCCTTGGCGGATCCGAATGCTTATGGTTCCACGTACCGTTTCGTTGCAAGAAACTTCACGGCGCATAGAGTTTCTAATCCCGATAAGCCGTCACCGACGATTTTGGCGAGGGGAAACGGCAAAGGCGGGGTCTGTGCCATTCCGCATTACAACGGGAAGAGGCGGCTGACCATACGTGAGAGTGCCGTAATGCAGACGTTTCCATGCGATTTTATATTTCATGGGAAAATGGGCAGTTGCTACAGGCAAATCGGGAATGCCGTTCCGGTCTTGTTCGCCTATAAGTTAGGTGAAGAACTGAAACGACTGGAAGAAAAAGGCGTATGAACATCGTTTCATTATTCAGCGGGGCTGGAGGGCTTGATTTGGGCTTCATTCAATCGGGGCATACCATTATATGGGCTAATGATGTTTACGACGATGCGGTTGCCACATATCGCAGAAACATAGGGAATCACATCGTAGAAGCTGATATTCGCGAAGTGGAATCGGGATGTATCCCTGATTGCGATTTGGTAATGGGCGGTTTCCCTTGCCAAGGGTTTTCGGTGGCGAACGTCAAGCGTCATTCGGAAGACGAGAGAAATTCCCTGTACAAGGAGCTGTTAAGAGTGATATTTGATAAGAAGCCGAAATACTTTCTTGCGGAAAATGTCAAAGGTATTCTTTCATTGGGGAAAGGCGCAATATTTAAGATGATACTCAATGACTTTTCCGAAGCGGGGTACAATGTTTCATACAGGGTTCTTAATGCCGCCAATTACGGCGTCCCACAGAAAAGAGAAAGGGTTTTCATAGTGGGTATACGGGCGGATTTGCCATTTAATTATGAATTCCCCGTTGAAACTCATTCGGAAACGGGTTCGGATGGGAAATTAAAATGGGTCTCGGTCATGGACGCATTGTCTGCTTATCCTGATCCGGACACGCCGAACGACATCCCGAATCACACATATTCAAAGTATAAGTTGAACTTCAACGGATACATCGGACACAGGCCACTGGACCCCAATATGCCCGCGCCCACTGTGACTGCCCGGGGAGACGACAAGGGCGGAGTCATAATACTGCCCCATCCGAATGGCCAAAGGCGTATGACTTGCAGGGAATTGGCATCAATTCAATCGTTTCCCGCCAATTATTGTTTTTCGGGGAACAGGACTTCTGTATATCGCCAGATAGGCAATGCCGTACCCGTTAAGTTGGCATATCATATTGCCACTCGGTTTAAATCGATTGAACATGAGGAAAACAGACGGAATAATCAATCATGTGCCCTCACTTCCGTTCCCCGGCTTTAAATGGAAGTGGGCTTGTACGCCCCGACCGAAGGGATTAACGACCCCGTCGTGTTGCTTGGCATTCTATTCCGCATGGCGAAGTTGGAAGGGCGTTACAAATACAGTTCCGATGAGTTCGCCCGGGAAATCATTCAGCTTTCAAGGGATTTGTAGAATTCTAATGTCGACATTGATTTGGAAAGGCGCGTCGGCGAGCGAAATATAATCCGCAATTCAGGGCAATACTGGAAAGTTTTAAACCTCATTCCACCAAACAGGACCGGTGGTGTGATTA
Organism: uncultured Paraprevotella sp.; assembly: GCA_964466445.1. Lineage (GTDB taxonomy): Bacteria > Bacteroidota > Bacteroidia > Bacteroidales > Bacteroidaceae > Paraprevotella. The sequence continues at coordinate 2,531 of CAYXQT010000038.1, forward strand.
CGCTGACACCATTTGGCAGGAAAGTCGCCAATCACATTATATCAAAAACGGAATTTTCGGCTGAGACCATAAGGACTTTCACACTGCCCAACCATGCGATGGATGCCAGAGAATACGCGACATGGAACAAAGCCGGGCTGACGCTCCGTCCATTGAAACTGATTTTATCCATCACATATGGCCTTTCCAAGTGGGATTCCACGCAAGCATTCCTGCCCCCGGACGAACTGTCCAAGATTGTCATTCCGCTTTCCGGCACCGTGGGTCAACCGTTGGGAACATACCTCGACTGCATCAAGCTTCATAGGGAGCGTCGGCTCGACTTGTCCCGTTGGCCCGACTGTTGCCCCGAATCCAATGACTTTAGTATGGCACGAGAATATCTCCTGTTTTTATCCAACTATGGTTATTTGTTAAAGCAAGATGCGGAGACACGTGGCTTGGAAACTTACAGGTTGAATCTTTCGATTGAGAATGAAATCGTTGCCATATTGAGGTCGAGGAATGAGATAAATTCGGAAATCATATCCGAGGCCGAAAGGAAAATTGTCGCTTCGAGCAAGTCTCGTCCGAATCAGGCAAAGTTCAGAAAGGATGTGCTGGAAGCGTGCAAACGCTGTGTGATAACCAATGTTGAAATGCAAGAAGTGCTTGAAGCTGCCCACATAAAGCCTTACAGATATAATGGCTCTGACGACGTGTCAAACGGTTTCGCAATGAGGATGGACATCCATTATTTGTTTGATTCCGGCCATTTGAGGATTTCGGAGAAAGGCGAAGTGTTCCTTTCCCAAAAAGCCCGGTGGTCTTACGGGGCATCTATACCGCCCCTTATCATTTTGCCCGGACATATTGATTTGGACAACCTCAGATGGCGTTGGGACAATTATAATGGAACTTGATATTCGAATGGAACTCGCGTTCCGGACAAGCGCAACAAACTGCGGCGCGAATCCTGATATACGCGTCCTCGTTTGAACGCCCCGCCGGAGATGTCGAAGAAGCGGTTGAAGAAGCCTTTCAGGCGTTCCACCACTTGGCGCATCTTCCCCTCCCGGTTGGCGGCCCTGTCGAAAGGGTTCAGCGGCGGCATGATTCCGTCGAGTTCCATGCCGTATTCGGGGACGTAGCCGCGCCGGAACGCGTCCTCGATGAACTCCGCGGCCTCTTCCCGTTTCAGCCCTTCGTCTTCCACTATCCGCTCGAACTGCTCCCGTTTCTCCCTTTCCACGTACCGTTTCCATTCGTCGTCCACCTTGCTGTCCGGCGTGAGCCGGTCGATGAACTTCTCTATCAGTTCCGCCAGCCGCCTCAGCTCCCGGTAATAGAGTTTCGCGCAGGCGATCTTCTGGGCGGCCAGTATGCTGTTGAAGCCGCTCAGGCTCGCCTCCGTCCGCCGCTCCTCCGCCGTTTTCTTCTTGTCGGCGGCCACCTCTTCCACGTTGGCGAGCGTGCTGAACCGGTAGGTCTTCCCCCGCTTGGTCTGCTGGTCGAAGTGCTCGAGCACGTAGGCGGCGACCTTGCGGATGCGGCGCGGGTCCTGCAAGGCCTTCTCCCGCTCGATGTCCCACACCAAGCTGCTCTCCACGCCCTCCTTCTCCTTCATCGTCCGCACGTAGTCCACGCGGAACGGCAGCACGTTGCGGTCGCGGATGGCGTCCACTATGGTGTACGTGTGCAGACCGTCGCCAACGCCATGGACGTGGGTGACCCGAGCAACTTCGCCCGCATCCGCGACCTGTACAAGGGAAGCCACGCGGCCATCGCGTCCGAAATCAGCGGGGCTACCTGCTCCGACGCGCAGATTGCCGAGACCGTGAAGGCTTGCTACGAAAGGAACGGCTACCTGCTCGACCCGCACGGGGCTTGCGGCTTCCGCGCCCTGAGCGAGGGCCTGCGGGAGGGGGAATGCGGCGTGTTCCTCGAAACGGCGCACCCGGCCAAGTTCCGCGACACGGTGGAGCGAATCATCGGGCGGACGGTGGACGTGCCGGAGAAGCTGGCCGCCTTCATGAAAGGGGAGAAGAAGAGCGTCCCGATGAGCAAGGACTTTGCCGACTTCAAGGCATACTTGATGAGGCAATAGCCATCCGCGACACGACCTCCGCCCCGGCAGTATTCCAATCCGTCAAAATGTCATTCCGACCCCTTTGATTTCCGCGTTTTTCCGCCAGAGGGAGGAGGCGGACGGAAAAAACCGATTTTCGCGCAATTTCGGGAAATCAAATAGTAAGCCAGAACGCGGATTTGGCTTGCATAGTGCCGGACGGGGAAGTGCGTCGTGTGCATTCCGCGACGGGGCGCGTAAGCAAAACGGCGGATTCGCGTGACAATCTGTCGGCAAAATCTTTACAAAGGCGACGCGTCAACGAGATGTTAAAAAGCCGTCGGGGGCAGACCGTCGCCCCGCCTGCGGGCGGTTTTTCCCGGAAAGTGCCGAGATTCGAATCGCGACGGCACGACAAAAAAAATGTTTTGTCACGTCATCCGGAATTTTTTCGCGGCACAAAATCGAGCCGTTTTGGTTAAGGGACGTGAAAATCGAGGCCGGACTGCAAAAATATGTATCCGGAAAGGGTCGGGTTCCTCTCTGTTTGGAGTTCTTTTCATCGGGAGCCGGTTAGCGGAAACGGCTTGTTCCCGGCAGGAAGACAGCGAAACCCACATTCCGGCGACAAAATGACATTCCGCAGGAGGCGCGTCCGCGGAGTCCAATCCTTCCCTTACGCCATTCCGGTGCACCCGTCGCCGGCAAGACAAGCCCGGCCCGCGGCCGGAACGGCCTCCAAGAACCGCCCGCGTCAACTGAGCACACGGTCTCCCCGTCCGCGAGCCAGGGCGCACTCTACGTCTTTCATCTCCTTGTAACGCTTCATGATTTCCATGTACTTCTCCCGGTGCAAGAGGATGTCGGGATTGTGCAGTTCCGACAGTATCTTTTTCAGTTCCTCCGTCACGACGGCCAATTTGAAGTCGGAAACCAGATGGGAAACCAGTTCCTTCAACCTGTCTTCGTTGTCCACAACCTTGTGGTACTTGGAATGGAATTTGCTCAGTTGGTATTTGTCGCCGCTCAGTTCGAAGGCCAGCATACTGACGTCGTCGTCCGGATGGTTCAGGAAATAGCGTTCCGACGAGAAGCCTTCCTCGTGTATATGGTCGATGGCTTCCTGCAAGATGTGCTTGTGAAGGGCGTCGCGGAACTGCAGCCCGTCTTCCTTCAGCGCATAGTCGATGTATTCGGCCACGCGGACCGGAACCTCTTCTCCCCTTTCGTTCTCAGCGTTGAACATGAATTTCTCCCCGTAACGGACAAGGACTTGCACCAACAGCAACTCTTTCCGGTGGAACAGCATGGCTTCGGCTTCCTTTCCGGAAACGTAGGGGACGGCACCCGCGCCGCCCGCACCCGTCCCGTCGCCGGACGGAGGGACGGGGACGGGAATGGGAACTCCCGACGGCGCATCGCCTTCGGGAGAGGACGCGCCCGCGCCGGACGGCGCATCCGGAACGCCGTCCCGGCCCGGAGGGGGGGAAAGCTGTACGGAGGGCGGCACGCCGTTGCGGTTCCGCTCGTTCTCGCGCCGTTTCTGCCTCTCCTCCATGGCCTTGGCAATCTCTTTCGAAACCGCCGCAACCAGCACCCGTTCCTCCATGCCCAGCATGGCCGCCGTCTCCCGGACGTACACGGAACGAGTTATTTCGTCCGGGATGACGGAAATGGTATGCACGATGCTGCTGACGAGGCGGGAAAGCCTGATGGGGTCGCCTTGCGCCTCGTGGAGCAACAAGTCGGTCTTGTATTTGATGAAATCCACCTGATGCCCTTTCAGGTAGTCCTGATACTCGGTGGCGTTGTGCTTGCGCGCGAAGCTGTCCGGGTCGTCGCCGTCGGGGAGCAGCAGCAGTCTGACGTTCATCCCCTCGGCCAGCAACATGTCGATGCCCCGCTCGGAAGCCTTGATGCCCGCGGCGTCCCCGTCGTAAAGCACGGTGATGTTTTCCGTGAAACGGTGTATCAGGCGGATTTGCTCCGTGGTGAGCGCCGTTCCGGAAGAAGACACGACGTTTTCCACCCCCATCTGATGCATTGAGATAACGTCGGTGTAGCCTTCCACCAAGAAACATAGGTCTTGCCTGACAATGGCCTGCTTGGCCAGGAACAAGCCGTACAATTCCTTCTTCTTGGAATAGATGACGGACTCGGGGGAGTTCTGGTATTTGAAGCTGACCCCTTTGGTGGCCGCGTCCAGCACGCGCCCCCCGAAAGCCACCACCTTCCCGCCCAACGTGAGCACCGGGAAGATGACGCGCCCGGAAAAACGGTCGTACAACCGGCCGTCGTCGCGCCTGAGGCACAGGCCGGTGGAGACCAGGAACTCTTCCCTGTAGCCTTTAGCCTTGGCTTCGCGGACGCAAGCGTCCCTGTTCCGGGGGCAGTATCCCAACCGGAACTTCCTGATCATGTCGTCCCTGAACCCGCGCGAATGGAGATACGCCATTCCGACGGCCCGCCCGTCTTCCGTGCCGAAGAGCTGATCCTGAAAGAACCCGCACGCCCATTCGTTGACGACGAACATGCTTTCCCTTTCGTCCTGAGCCTGCTTCTCCTCTTCCGTCAGTTCCCGTTCCCTGATTTCGATGTTGTATTTGCGGGCCAGGTAACGCAGGGCATCGGAATAGGACAATTGCTCGTGCTCCATGATGAAACGCACGGCATTGCCGCCCTTGCCGCAAGCGAAGCATTTGCATAGGCCCTTGGCGGGCGACACCACGAACGAAGGGGTGCGGTCGTCGTGGAAAGGACACAAGCCTTTGTAGTTGGCCCCCGACTTCCGCAAGGTCACGAAGTCCGACACCACGTCCACAATCCGGACCGCACTCATTATCCGGTCTACCGTAACCCTGTCTATCATACGCTCATTCTCCCATGATGGTGGCCGTGACCCGGCGCGCCCCGCCGCAGTCGCGGAACTCGCAAAGGTAAATCCCCTGCCACGTGCCCAGATCCAGCCTTCCCCCGGATATGGGGATGTTGAGGCTGACCCCCGTCAGGTTGCACTTGGCGTGCGACGGCATGTCGTCCGCGCCCTCGAGCACGTGGTCGTAGAATGGCTCGTTCTCCCTTATCAGGCGGTCGTAAATCCTGGCCATGTCGGCACGCACGTCCGGGTCGGCGTTCTCGTTGACGGAAAGCGCGCAACTGGTGTGCTTCACGAAGAGGTTCAGCAGGCCGACGCGGGGCAAGGGCGGGAGCTGTCCCGCAATCTCCCGTGTGACGAGATGGAAGCCGCGCGGCCGCCCGCGCAAGACGATTTCTACTTGCCTAACCATTCCCTCGCGTGTCAAGCCTGATGGACGGTCACCTGCGGGAACGGGAAATCGATGCCCTGCCGGTTGAACTCCTCATAGATGTTTTTGTTCATATCGAAATACACGCCCCAATAGTCCGCGTTTGCCACCCACGCCCGTATCGTCACGTTGACGCTGCTGGAGTCGAGCGCGTGCAGGGCGACGACGGGGGCGGGTTCCTGCAAGATGCGGCCATCCCCGCGGATGAGCTTGTGTGCCACGCTTCTCACCTTGTCGAAGTCTTCCCCGTAGCTCACCCCCACGATCCACTCCACGCGCCTCGTGCCCATGCGGCTGTAATTCGTGATTACCCCGCTGCTCATGGCACCGTTGGGGACATACACCACCTGGTTGTCTATCGTCGTAATCAAAGTGTGCATGATTTGTATGGAGGCGACGGTGCCCGCGACGTTCTGCGCCTCTATCCAGTCGCCCACCTTGTAGGGCTTGAAGAAAAGGATGAGGAGCCCCCCCGCGAAGTTTTGCAGGTTTCCCGAGAGCGCCATGCCGATGGCCACGCCCGCCGACGCCAACAGCGCGGCGAAGGAGGTGGTGTTGATCCCCAGCGCACCCACGACGGACACTATCAGCAAGACGTTGAGCAATATGCCGACCAGGCTTTTGAGGAACGTCTGGATGCTTACCTCCACTTTCCTGCGTGCCAGCATCTTGCTCAACAGACGTTGAATCAGCGAGACGAGGAAACGCCCCACGACATAGACGACGATGGCTATCAGGATGTTCTTCCCGGCGGAAATGCACAATTCTATCACCTTTTTGATGACGAGGTCTGCGTGTCCTGACTCAAGAGCCGAGACGACCTCCCTTGTCACACTGGCCGTGTCCTTCGCGGCTTGCAATAATTGTATCATGATAATTGGTGCGTCTATGCAACGGCACATCCGTCGCTTGTCGCAAAATTAGATATAAATTGTGACTTTCGTGCCGATGAAAAAAGAAAAATACATGGCCGCCCCTATCTTTATGCCCGCGAAGCCGGCGGGACGGGCCTACGCGTCTTCCCCCCCCGACCCGGACATCCGTCCCTTGCCCGGACGCGCGGGATTCAGGAACCTGCCGCACTGCGCCGGGCCATGCAAAGAGATTGCGGCGCGCCCCCGCCGACGCACGGAAAGCATGGCCGACAAAAATAAAAACAGCGGCGCACTATATCCGTTTTTATTCTTACCTTTGCCCGAACCACACAGAAAACCGACGAAAGTGCGCTTCATACGACACATGATGCTGTGGGGATGCCTGCTGTCCCTTCCATCGGAGGCGACGGCGCGCCTGGAATCCGCCGACTCCGTCATCAGCCGGATGCACCGCGCAGCCGCATGCTACGTCGACTTCGTGCACGAGTACCGCGCCGAGCTTTACACCAAAGGCCGGCTGGATATCATCAAGAAGAACAGGGGCTTCCGCTTCATCCCGGGGCTTTTCAGGACTCCCAGGGACGCCAACCGCTTCATCGTGGAGACTTACAGCGACCTGCACTACACCGCCCCCAACATATACGACCAGAAAATCAAGGCTTACACCGGGACGCTGGGCGAGGCGCGCGAGATACCGGGCATCACGGACTACTTCAACGTCAACATCTACAGCCCTTACCTGATGGGGCAGCGGCTGCTCTCTCCGCTGGCGCCCAACAGCAACAGGTATTACCGCTATGCCATCGACTCCGTGTCTTACGACAGCCTGCGGCACCTCGAATACCACATCCGCTTCATCCCCCGCAACAAGAGTTTCCAGCTTCTGAACGGAAGAATGACGGTGACGGACGGCTTGTGGAGCGTGCGCGAGATTTCATTCAAGGGGCAGGCCGACTTGCTTCTCTTCGACTGCCGCATCGTCATGGGCGGCATCGGCACAGACACGGAATACCTGCCGGTGAAGAACGACATCAAAGTCTCTTTCGCCTTCGCCTTCAACGTCATGGAGGGTTATTACGAATCCAGCTTGACATACAAGGAGATACGGCACCGCCGCAACACGCCGCCGGACAGCGTTTCACGTCCGAACTACAACCTCTCGGCATCCTTCTCCCTGCAATGCGACCGTCGGGCCTACGCCAAGGATCCAATCCGCTTCGACTCCTTGCGGCCCGTCCCCCTGGACAACTCCGACTTGTACATATATAAAAGATACAGGGCGCAGAAAGACTCCGCGGAACTCGCGCGGGAGGAAAGGCCCGGCCCCATAAAGAGGAACATCTGGGGCTCGGTGGGCGACTTTTTCCTGGTGGACACCAAATGGAGGCTGGGCGACAACTCCACGCTACGGAACTCCCCCTTCATCAACCCCTTGATGTTCAGTTACAGCAAGTCGAACGGCGTATCCTACCGGCAAGACCTGAAATTCAACACCACGTTCAGGAACAGCCAGTCCGTTTACGTCAGGACGCGCCTGGGCTACAACTTCACCCACAAGGAGTTTTATTGGAGCGTGAACACCGAATACCTGTATTGGCCGGAACACATGGGAACGATAAGAATCAACGTCGGGAACGGAAACCGCATCGGGAACAGCCACATCATCGACGAGCTTAAGAAAATCCCGTCGGACAGCATCGTGGACTTCGACAAGCTGAACCTCGACATCTTCAAGGACTTGAACTTCGAAGTGAGCAACCACGTGGAAATCGCAAACGGCCTGACCTTGGGGATGGGGTTCATGTTCCACCACCGCACGCCGTCCCGCCGCCCCGAGGGTCGCTTCGGGGCGGCGGGACTTCCGGAAAACGCGGTAGAAGGCTTGCAGACCGCCATACGCCCGCAGTATAACAGCTTCGCGCCGCGCGTCCGGCTGGAATGGACTCCCGGACAGTATTATTACATGAACGGGAGGAAGAAAGTGTACCTGAAATCCCGCTTCCCGACTTTCATCGCGGACTACGAGCGAGGCCTCAGGAACATATTCAAAAGCACGGGCGCCTACGAGCGCGTCGAATTCGACATGCAACACCACATACGCACGGGATTGCTCTCCAACCTGTACTACCGCGTCGGGGCGGGACTGTTCACCAACCGGGACGAGACTTACTTCGTGGACTTCGCAAACTTCCGCAAAAACAACCTCCCCGAAGGGTGGAACGATGAAATCGGAGGCGTATTCCAAGCCTTGGGCGGACAATGGTACAACGCGTCGCCTTATTACGTCCGGGGGCATGTCGCCTACGAAGCGCCGTTCCTCGTGATGCGCCACCTCATCAAATACACCAACCACATACAGAACGAACGCCTGTACCTGAACATGCTCACCACAGACCGCCTGGGGTCTTACTTCGAACTGGGCTACGGCATAGGCACTTTCGTGTTCGACATGGGACTGTTCCTTTCCGTAGAAGAATTCGACCGGATTGGCTTCGGGTACAAGTTCTCTTTCGAGCTGTTCAACAAATGACGTCCGCCAAGGACTCACGGGGCGGGGTCGCGCAGTTCCCCGCCGGGAGGCGGTGTCAGAAGAACTTCACGTCCCGGCCCGTCACCTCGCCCAGCAGGAGGTTGGCCAGCCGGCTTGTGCCGAGGCGCAGCCATTCGTTGGTGAGCCATTTCTTCCCCAACACTTCCTTCACGATGGTGTAGTAGACGAGGACGGAATACGTTTCCTATACGGGAACGATTGACAGTATCGGTGATGAACGGGAAGAGGCAAGGAGGTTCTTTTTCGGACGGTTGCAGAAAGAATGCGTGAGCGTCATCAAGAATGGAAGATTTTTTGTTAACTTTGTCTCTTGGAGGCGTTAAATGTTGACAAAGGCCGCCTGATGAATAGGAATCTTCATATCAAAGGACTTCCTCGCAGCCGCCAAAAGGGTTCGGTCGCCCGTCAACCCTGCTTGGGAGTTCTGCTTGTGACATGGCAGATTTGACACCGGTTTTGCAGTTAATGCGTCCGAAAGGTCTTTCGAGCAACGTGGAAAAAATTATCGGTGAGTTCGTCGGGAGGGCATATAATATGCCGGGTTCAACGGACAGGGGGTTGCGTTTGGCCGCGTTGTTTGATTTATTCGTTTCATGTCAATACTATGCACGCCTCGCGAACAAGGGATGGACATATTGCGACAACGGCTCCCCGTTGATGTTATATCCTTATACCAACGTTTGTCCGCGATGCATAGGAATGAAGAATTTCACTTTCACAAAGTCAAATAAGCCTGAATCCGGACAAATAGGCACGATTACTACCGAGTTGCTTTGTCAAATGCTGACAGAAGTGTCCGGGCGACAAGGCCGCCGCGTCGAAATTCATAAGGCATCCGAACCGATAGATATCATAATCCACGAGCCGTCATCCGGACTGACGGTCTTGGCGGAGGTAAAGGCAGCTCCATTGATTACGATTCCGTTGGCCGTCTGCTGCGATGCCTTGACGGAGGAGGCTGAGGGGACACTCGTTTCATCGCAACATACGTTATGCGATAATCCGTTTATACGCAGTTCTGTAATGACGTTGTTCTTCCCTGCCACTTCCGCCTTGAGCGAACGTCGGTTCATATTGCCGATAGATTGGAACGACAGCGATCCTTTCTTTGTTGCCATGGCGAAATTGTACCGGGCGGATGACGGCTTTCTTTCTTATTACTTCTCGTTTTGGGAAGAAGCGTACAAGGCGTATTCCACGAAAGACAAGAACAATCCCGTTTTTTGGCTGACAAATGCTTGTGGAATGCCCGTGCCTCGTCCGGAGGGTTGGCCTGCAAGACGTTCCGGCGGATACGAGACAGTCTCGGATGCCAAGACCAGCGTGGGCATGGATAGGACGGACGACATCAAGAAAGGAATTTACCAAGTCCTTAAATTGGGTGCTGAGTACAAGCCCGTTTATCCAGGCATCAAGACGGCGTTAATCTCGAACCTCCATGCTGTCAGGCATCATGATGAATACTTGGAAAGCATCAAGGACATCATTTGGACAATCGACAAGACACGCCAAGTGTCGGGATGGGGCAACGTCCCGCCCGGCACTCCGTTGTACAACCTTTTTGACGGTATCATTTCTTTTACGTCTTCGGACATAAGGGACGACAGCCTCAGAAACCTTTTCATATTTGAACGAATATGATATCCAATCATATAGCGAGGAAAGCGGGGGAGACGGTTCAAAGGCGTATCAACCATCTGAAAATAGGCCAAAAGATGCAGGACTTGCCGGAAGAACTTTGGCATGAGAGTTTCAGGTTCTACGTCAAAGAAGACCCCGACAGGCGCGGAGGACCGAATTTGCGGATGATTAGGCTCGACCCCTCCAAGCCCTCGCTGACCGTTACCGGATACATATTCAACAAGTTCGTCCATCCGTATGAGAACCGCTTTGTCACGGTGCGCGAAGCCGCACGCTTGCAAGGTTTCCCGGACGACTTTTCATTTTGCGGATCGTTGACCGGTACGCAACTGCAGGTGGGGAATGCTGTCCCCGTTCCGCTGGCCAAGGAGCTTTTCAGGCAAATCGCGGACTTCGCGGCGGAGAACGAAATCTCCGCCAATCACCGCCTCACCGCCTTGTCCTTGTTCTGCGGGGCGGGAGGTCTGGATTTGGGAGCCCGCTTTTCGTCCACCCCGGAGCTGTCAATCGATGTCAAGGTGGCGACGGACTGTTGGGGGGATGCATGCAACTCCTTGCGGGGATACAAGGATATTGACACCAATGTGGTACAATCGGACATTACGGACATAGAAAGCCCGGTCGGGTTCTGGAGAGAGCATTCCAAGCTGACCGAAAGTCCCGACATCGTCTTTGGGGGGCCGCCATGTCAGGCCTTTTCGCAGGCGGGAAAGCAGAAGGCTTTGGAAGACGAACGAGGAGTCCTGATATTCCGATTCCTTAAGTTCCTGAAAGAGTTGAACCCGAAATTCTTCGTCATGGAGAACGTGGCCAACTTGCAGTCCATAGGCAAGGGAACCCTTTACAAAGCCATTCTAAAGGAGATGGGAGATTTAGGTTACAACGTGGATTCCGGCATTCTTTGCGCGGCGGATTACGGCACACCCCAAATGAGGCGGAGACTGATATTCATGGGATGCAGAAAAGAATATGGAGTAATCCGATTGCCGCTTCCCACCCATGCCGCGTCGCCCAACTTGGAAGGCTTGCCTTTGTATGTGACGGTAAAAGATGCGTTCAGAGGTCTGCCTCCCTTGGGATAGTCCGGGGCGGCATGACATCGGCTGACATTCCGAGCCGCCCTTCACCGTATTCCAGCCGCGAGAGGGGCGGGAGGGAATGCGGCGTTCCGAAAGGCGGCTCTTCTATTTATATACGTTCGCGGTACATCTTTTGCATGCTATGCCGTTTGGGAATAACAGCTTGTGCATTTTGTCAAAACGTAAGTTGCGGGCTCACGGGAATCGCGTATTCGCACGCTTGTCGGGGAGGCGCGGAAAATATGCGATTCTCGCGCCGTTTCCGGAAGGCGGAATGTCAGCCCAAAAGGGGGTTCCGCTTTCAGAAAGTACGGCGAGCGGCGGTTTCCCGTGCTTGTGGACGGAGGACGCGCAAGCCGGACGGGCGTTCCGCCTGACAAAACGTCACCGGGATTCCGTATTCGAAATCCTTCCAAATAGAGAAAAAGACGGGTTCTCCGCAGTCGGATTTGCCGTTTTTGGCTTTTCCGCGGCAGGCATCGGTCTTTTCGTGCGGACGGAAGCGTCGCGCAACC
>CAYXQT010000039.1:0-14224 GCA_964466445.1 uncultured Paraprevotella sp.
CGACCAGACTCAATGGAGCACCTCCAAAGGCACCATACACACCGTGTACAGTGACAATTACAATTACCAAGAGAGCAAGTTGGGTGAAGAGTATCCGTGGCGGCTTTCCGAATACACTGGGGGTACGATATTGTATGCGCCGTCCGACTTCAGCGGGGTGACGCTCAACACTCTGCCCGTGACGGGTGCCATGCAGAACTCCTATGTCATCCGCTTCACTAACGTGGCCAAGTTCATGGACGGAAAGCCGCACGAGATAAAGGTGACGATTTTGTCGGAAGACGGGAGGACGTGTGCCGAGCGGACGTTCTACGTCACTTTCGAAGCGGGTGCATAGAACTCCGTACTTTTCTTTAATAAATATGAATCAGGGTCGGCCTGCAATGCGGGTCGGCCCCGTTTCATTGTAACCCTCTGCAAGAGAAGCCGGGAATGCCCCGCGATTTTCCTCCGGCGAGGCGGATTGTCCCGGACTGGTTACCGGCCCACTTCCGGACACCTGCCGCAAGCCTCCGGGCGTTCCCGCCGTACCGCCGCCCCGCTCCCCGACGAAAGAACGGGCGGACAGTCTCGTCGCGTTGCTCCCGGCACGGGACATCCTCTTTTTGACAAGATAGCCGACCAGGAAACAAGCCGGCTTCCGCAAGTCGTTTCGGATTGCGAAGTTTCCGGTCAGAAAGGCCGCTTAATTTGAAAGGGAACAGCCGTCCCGTCATGTCCCGGAATCCGATGTCATTTCCTCGTTCCCGTACAACTGCAAGAGGCACGGGGAATAACTTCCGGGATATTTTTTTCTCCTGCGAGGCGGTTCATGCCGGAGGGTCACTTTTTTCAAAGTTAAACATTATTAATCAAGGGAGGGGATTTTGTCAAAGCGTTATCTTTGCGGTGCAAGAAGGCCGTGGCAGGACAGGCAAAGGAAGCCGTTGCCCGTCCGCGGGCGGCATTGGAAAAACGAACGACCCACCCGAGAAAAATGAAAACGGAAAGAAAGAACCGCAGACGTCCGGCGTTCGCCCGAAGTCTGCAAAGGATGAAGTACTGTGCGGCGGGCGCGTCCTGCCTGGCGGCGGCGTGCCTTGCCGCGGCGTGCGGGGACGACGAAGAAGACGGCGGCGGCACGACCGGCGAAAATGCGACCGACGTGATGCCGCCCGTGGCGGGCGCGGGCATCCGGTTCCCCGTGGCGGCAATCTACGACGGCGGCAGCCGTTCGCCTTCCGCCGCCTTTTCTTACGAGAACGGGCGCATGACCGGAGCGTATGGCGAGGACGGCATCCGCTACGTCTTCGGTGAAAGCCCGTTGACGGTGAAAGGGAAGTGGGACGGGAATGTCGGCCAGGAGGAAAGTTTCAAGGACATCCGGTTGAATCCCATGGGATTCGTCACCTCGTGCGACTACGAGGTCAGGGTCAGGAATCAGGGAGAAGAACATGTCGCATTGGCTCGTTCCTCGATAGAAATAGAATACGACAGCGAGGGGCACATGGTGCGCGTAACGGACAGATACTCGGGCACGGACGGCGGCAATCCCTCCGGGACTTACGAATATCACGAAGAACTCACATGGCAAGGCGGGAACCTCACGAGCATAAGGGGATACGAAGGTGACGACATGACGTATGAAGCCGCCTACACGTATTCCGAAGACCGTTACCCGAACCCCGGCGTGTGGAATTTCTTCTCCCCGGACGGCGCGGACGGCGGGGGCGACTTCCTCCCCGTGGCGTTCCGGTATGCGGGCCTGTTGGGCAAGCCCACCAAGGACATCCCCCTCACATGCACGGAGAAAGACGGCATCTCCTACGCCCATGCCGTCAAGGACGTGGACTACAACGGGGACGGCTCCGTGGCAGGCATAAGTTCGAGTCATGTTCATGGCGAGGATGGTAGGATTTCCAATGACAGCGTCCGCTTCGCCTACGGCAACGCAAGCGGCATAAGCTACGAGCCCGCCGCGGGTTACGGCCCCGTGGAGAAGAGCGTCGCGGACGGAAGCCGCCGCGGGCGGAGGGGCTTGCACAAGAGGATGGCGGAGAGAACCGCGCAAGGGAAGAACGCGCGGTAAGGGCGCGGAGGAGGAGGCCGGCCCCGCCGGAACGCCCGCCGCCCGCACCGTCTTTCCGCATTCTCCCGTCCCGCTTCGCAGTGCCGACTTGCGGCGGGTTACTTGTCGGGTTAAACATCGTCAACCGGGATGATTTGCCAGGATGTCATCTTCGCGGCGCAAGAAGCCCGGAGCGGACAGATAAGGGGTTCTGCTGTCCTGCCTCCGGGGAAACATTGAAAAACGGAATGAACCCACACGAAGAAAGAAGATGAAAACAGAAAGAGAGAACCGCACGCGTCCGGCATCCGTCCGGAACTTGCAGAGAATGAAGTCCTGTGCGGCGGGCGTGTCCTGCCTTCTGGCACTGTGCCTCGTCGGGTGCGACAGACAAAAATGGCCGTCCGCAAAGGATGCGGGCATCAGATTCCCCGTGAAGTCAATCCGTTACCTTTGCGACAGTCCCGACATGACAACCGTCATTTTTTCATACGAGAACGGGCGCATGACCGGGATGAACGACGACGGCGACCTGTATTCTTTCAACGAAAACCCTTTGGGGGCGGGCGAGAAAGACGACAGAGGCGAAATGGAATACAAGAACATCAAGCTGAACGACAAAGGTTTCATCGCTTCATGCGATATGAAGTCCAAATATACATTCGAGGGGATGACCAATGACGAAACCGGACAGATAAAGGTGGAATACGACACCGAGGGGCATTGTGTCCGCATACGATGCCAGGACGCGGACGATGAAGATTCTTTCACCGAAACAGTAAATTACACTTGGAAAAACGGAAACTTGATGAAAGTGTCGAGCTACACGGGAGAGGAACTCATTGACTATTATGAATACGAATACGATGAAGGCCGCTATCCCAACCCCGGCGTATGGGACTTCTACGCGGACTTGACGGGACTCAGCATAGACGACCTGGGAATCTTTCCCGCAGGATTCTATTATGCCGGTTGGTTAGGCAAGCCAAGCAAGAACATCCCCGTCGCATTAAAGCACACTTGTTATTACAACGAAGAACAGAAAGAAGAATCCCATGCCTGTGTCCTTGAAGGCGTGGACTACAACGATGACGGCTCCGTAAGCAGCATACGTTCGCTTGTCATGCAGAGCGTCATACCGTCCACGGGAGGCATCGGCGAGGCAGGCACGGCCAATTCCACCATATCGTTCGGCTACTAACCGACAGGAGACGGCAAAGCCGCGAACTTGCCCGGCACGGAACTGCGACCTCGCCGCAACCCCGTGAAAGGAAGCGTCAACGGCGGGAAACGCCTCCGCGGACGAAAGGCTTGCGCAAAAGGACAAATGGAAAGGAAACGGATGCCCGACAAAAAAACGCCACGCGGCAGGGCGCGAAAGGACATCACCCAAAACCGCCCGCGTCCGCCGGGCAATCATCGCCCGGACGCAGGCGGACACGCATGACCCTTTCCTTTCCGGCGGAAGAGACAAACAGCGTCGGGACGCTTGCGGGGAGACCCGCCCGTCTGTTCCCCAAGGCCGGGGCGGACGGGCGGCGGCGCTTATTTCTCTTTCTTCAGCAAGTCGCGGATTTCCGTGAGCAGCTGGATGTCGGCGGGCGGCTCGGCGGGAGGTGCCGGCTCCTCTTTCTTCTTCCTGCTGAGGGCGTTCATTCCCTTCACGAGCAGGAAGACGGCGAAAGCCACGATGACGAAGTCCAGCATCGTCTGGATGAAGTTGCCGTAATTCAGCGTCACGGCCGGAGCCACCTCCGCCCCGCCTTCCATGACCGCGTCCTTCAGGGTAATCTTCAGGTCGGTGAAGTTCACTCCGCCGACGAGCAGGCCGATGGGCGGCATGATGACATCCGCCACTATCGACGACACGATTTTCCCGAAAGCGCCGCCGATGATGATGCCGACCGCCATGTCCGCCACGTTGCCTTTCATGGCGAACTGCTTGAATTCTTGCAAGAATTTTTTCATTTTTCCGTTATTGTTTGTGAAATCCGGGTGAAAGTTAAGCAATTTTATCACAATGACCAAATTTCCGTCCCGTTCTTTTCCCTTTCTTCCCTGCCGTCATTTTCGCTTGCGACCGCCGCGCCGCGCGTCTTTCCCGCCCGTCAAAAAGGCACGGACTCTTAAACATTTGGATGACAGAGGCTTGTCAAAACGGAATCGACCTGCGGAGGAACGAGGGTCTTCCCCTCCAAACTCTTCTCCTTCCGGTCCAGACGGAAATCCCGCCGCGCGGCACGCGTCCGGCAGACTGCTCCGGCTTTCCGAGGGGCGCACAGCCGGGAACGCCGGTCAATGTCCGAAGCGGGAGGTGTCCACAGCCTTGACTTTCTTCTCCTTGTAACCACCGAAGCGGAAACGGAAGTTCAGGGTGAACGTCCTCAGATAGAAGGCGTTTTCCATTCTCAGGTCTTGACCGCGATAGCGCAGGTCGCTTTCCGGCCTGCCCGTATTGAAGATGTCGTCGCACCGGGCGGAAAGCTCGGCCTTGTCCCCCGCGAATGTCCATTTGACTCCGGCATCCGCCGAACCGGCCGTTTTCAGGTCGAACGTGCCTTGTATGGCGGGCGTCTGCACGAAGCCCCGCAACTCGAAGACAAGATGCCTGTTCACCTTGAACGTATTGTCCCAACGGAACAGGGAGAACCACTTTTTCCGGTCGAAGGGGATGTCGAAGAAGTCGTCGCAACGGTGGCGCGCGTGCTGTCCCGTCACCGTAAGACTGGATTCCCACCACATCCCGACCGTGAAAGGCACGGAGGCCATGATTCCCGCGTACTGCGCATAGTTCCAGTTCGTCGTCTTGTAAATCAACGCCAACCGTTCCGTGGACTGGTAGGCCGTCTGCATGAACTCATCTTTCATCCTGATGAAGAACGCGCCGAAGACGTACTTCTGCTCCACGACGTAATTGGCATTCACATTGTAGTCCGTCTGCGGACGCAGTCCGGGCGAACGCCATATTTCGGAATATCCGTTGAGGTAGCCGACGGAGGGCTTCATTTCCCAATACGCAGGATAAACCTTTTGGGTGGAGAACGAGAGCTGGAGGATGTGCCGCGGGCTCTTCATGTAAGTGAGCGAGGCCTGCGGGAAGAAAGCCCATTTGCGGTAGCTGCCGATGGAATAATATTCTCCCGTGGCGGACGCCGACCACGACATCCCGCCCGCGTAACGCTTCCCCAGCGAAAGGTAGAAGTCGACCGTCCGCTCTTTCAGTTCGGAGTCCGTGGAGGGCGTGGCGAGGCCGCCTTCCACTTCGCTGTAAGTCTGGAAGTCGCTGTTGCGGGTATGGGAGTAGGACGCGCCGTATCCCAATTCCCATCCTCCGGACAGCTTGCGTTCCCGGTCGGCATGCACGTTGTAGCGGTCAATCCTCTGCCCGCCGGACAGTGAGAACCTGTCGCGTCCGCCGGCGGCATAGTCGGCAATCATTTGCCGGTTGTCATCGTTCGTATAGCGCGTGTAGTCCGCGCCGACATCCAGCCCGAACCCCGCGCGGAAGTGCAGGGCGACGTTGTGCATGCGCCTTTCTAAACACCCGTCCAAGCCGGTGGTTTGGAAATTTCCCGTCGTCCGCGCGTTCGAACGCATCTCCGGCACGAAGCTCCCCGTGTAGGAGAGGTCGATTCCGTTGTCCTTGCCGAAGCGGTATTCCCCGGCCATGCGCATGTCGTGCGCATAATTCTTGCCGCGCATCTGCTCGTTCTCTTCGATGGAATGCACTTCCCCGTCCAGAGTATGGCGCGAATACATGTCGTAGTATTGCAACGTGTGTTTCCTCCCGAAGCCGTACATGACATCCAACGCCAGTTTCGGGGTGGTGAAACGGTAGTTCCCCGTGACACCGCCCTCGCTGTAGTATTTGTTGACATATTCCGCGCTGACTTCGCCTTGGGAAGAGTAGTCGTCGGGACGTTTGAGCACGACGTTCAGGGAAGCTCCCCTCACATGGTACTGGGGCGGAGTGCTGTACATGACCTCCACCTTCTCCACGCGGCTGACCGGCGTGTTCCGCAGGAGGGTTTCCAGCTGTCCCGCGTCCATCGTGGAGGGCTTTCCGTTCAGGATGACCGTGACCTCGCCCGCTCCTGCCAGAGTCAGCCTGCCCTCTTCCTCCTGTACGCCGGGCAGTCTCTGCAAGGCTTCGTAGGTGTCGTTCACGACCTTGTCCCGTGCGACCTGCTCCAAGTCGTAGGTCAACCGCCCGTCTTCCACTTTTACCGCGGGTCGTCCGGCCTCCACCACCACTTCGCCAACGGAGCGTTCTCCGGACTGCAACACGACGGTTCCCGCGTCCGCGCCCGTCCCCTCCGCGACTTGCGGGCGGTAGGAAAGGTGCTGCACGACCAGACGCCACCGTTCCGGACAGGCTGGCAGGGCGAAACGGCCTTCGGCATCCGACACGGCGGCCGCGACGAAAGCGGAATCGGGTGTCTGCATGACCACAACGGCTTCAGCCACCGGACGGGAAACCTCGTCGACAATCCTCCCGGACACGGTCCGCGCGTCCTGCGGGCGGGCGGCCAAAGCGCAACCCGACAACAAAAGAAAGATGAAGTACTTGCGTATCATAGTTTTCATGCGCGTTTCCCGGACAAGCGGCGATGCCCCGCCTACCCGCCCCGGACGTTTTGCCCTACAAAGATAACGTTTTTTGCCGTTACCCCCCTTTTGACACAATTTAACCAAGGAAAAGAAACCGGCGGAGACCGCCCGAAACGCGCGACGAGTGTCCCTTTGTCTCAATACTCGATGAGTTCCATCGTCGGCTTACCGTCGTACCCCACGCGGATGCGCACCATGTAGCAGCTCGCGCCGTCGGGGATGCACACCGTGGCATCGAAGCGGAACCCGGCGCGGTCGATGCCGGAGAACACCATGTTCGAAAGGATGGCTTGGCTCAAGAAACCCTCCGGCACAAGCCCCTCGAAACTTTTCCGCGTGTAGTCGCGCGAGAAAAGGCAGACCTTGCCCTTGTACACGCAAATGTGTATCACGTTGTCGTAGTATACATTCTTCACGGCGATGCCCTCGTCGGTGTAGCTCGTCTTGCTGACTTTCAAGTGCGAGGGGTTGACGTAGACGTAGCAGTGGTAACGCTCCCCGTCGCAGAACACCACCGTGTCCTTCTTCACTACCTCGCTGTAGGTGAGCGTGGCCGCCTGTCTACCGCTGAAATAGATGCTGTCGTCGGGGTTTTCCGAGCGGACGAGCCTCACGATGTCGCCTGTGGCCGAATGGAAATGGAAAAGGCCGCCGCCCCGCCTGTCTATGGGGTAAGCCACCGTGTCCCCGCCTCCGGCCAGGAACAGCGTGTCGTCGCAGACGAAGAAGCGCACGGGGGCGTTGGCGGTGTCGGGATAGAATATGGTGTCGCCTTTGGCACGGAACGCCACGGTCTCCGTCTCCCGGTCGATCCAGATGCCTTGGAGATCCCTTTTGGCTTCGCGGTCTTCCCTCCGGAGCGCGTCCCGCCCGCCGGCGCGGCTGTCATCGCCGCAACCCGCCGTCCAAGCCGCCACCGCCCAGAGGAAACCATATATTATAATATGGTGTGTCCGCCGCCATCCCGTCATCCCGTCATCTCCCGATGCAATGGTATTCGAAGCCCGCCTCGCCGACTTCTTCCGCGTCGTACACGTTGCGGCCGTCGATGACGAGCCGTCCGCTCATGGTCTTCCTCAGCACGCCCCAGGCGGGGAGGCGGAATTCCTTCCATTCGGTCACCAAGAGCAGCGCGTCGGCATCGAGAGCCGCCTCGTACATGTCGCGTGCGTAGACCACGGCATCGCCCAAGCGGCGGCGGCATTCGTCCATGGCCTCGGGGTCGTAGACGCGCACCGTGCACCCCGCCTCTATCAGTTTTCCGATGACGACGAGCGACGGGGCTTCGCGCATGTCGTCCGTCTCGGGCTTGAACGCCAAGCCCCAAACCGCCACGGTCTTGCCCGCCAGCTCGTGCTTCCACGCCGCGTCCAGCTTGCGGAAGAGTATGGACTTCTGTCGTTCGTTCACGGCCTCCACGGCTTTCAACACGCCCATCTCGCAACCGTTCTGCTCGGCCGTCTTGATGAGAGCCTTCACGTCCTTGGGGAAACAGGAGCCGCCGTAGCCGCACCCGGCGTAGAGGAACTTGCGCCCGATGCGCGTGTCGGCCCCGATGCCGCTGCGCACCATGTTGACGTCCGCCCCCACCCTTTCGCAGAGGTTGGCGATGTCGTTCATGAAGGATATGCGCGTGGCGAGCATGGAGTTAGCCGCGTATTTCGTCATCTCGGCGGACGGGATGTCCATGAATATCACGCGGAAGTTGTTGATGAGGAAAGGCTTGTAGAGCTTGCTCATGAGCGCCTTGGCCTTTTCCGAGTCCACGCCGACGACCACCCGGTCCGGGCTCATGAAGTCGCTGATGGCGTTGCCCTCTTTCAGGAACTCCGGATTGGAGGCCACGTCGAAAGCGATGTCGAGCCCGCGCTTGTCCAGTTCCTCGCGGATGGCGCGGCTCACCTTCCGCGCCGTACCCACGGGGACGGTGCTCTTGGTGACGACCAGCTTGTAGTCGGTCATGTGTTTGCCGATAGTCCGCGCTACTTGCAGGACATACTTCAAGTCCGCGCTGCCGTCCTCGTCGGGCGGCGTCCCGACGGCACTGAAAACCACCTGCACCTTGTCGAGGATGTCTTCCAGGGCAGTAGTGAAGTCGAGCCGTCCCGCCTTTTGGTTTTTCAGCACCAACTCCTTCAGGCCGGGCTCGTATATGGGAATCTCGCCCCGCTTGAGCTTCTCTATCTTTTCCCGATCCACGTCGACGCAGGTTACATTGACCCCAATCTCGGCAAAGCACGCGCCGGTCACCAGACCGACGTAGCCGCTTCCCACAATCGCTATGTCCATATCTTCATTGTTTTAAACGCGGACAAAAGTAATGAAAAAATAGGGCTTTCGGCAACGCAAGCCGAAATATTTGATAAGTTTTGCCGCAAAAGTTGGCAATGTCCGCGGGAAAACCGTAAATTTGTGGTGTGAAAGAATTGGTGAAACATATCGAGATATTGTTGTTCGACCACGACTGCGTGGTTGTCCCGCAAATAGGAGGCTTCGTGACGCGCGACATCCCGGCCAAGTATGTCGAAGAGGAAAACCTGTTCTTGCCGCCCATCCGCACGGTGGGGTTCAACGAACGCCTGAAAGCCGACGACGGACTGCTGATGCGTTCATACATGGAGGCCTATCATTGCTCCGAAGGCGAGGCGAGAGCCATGCTGGGGGAGCAAATCCGCGACCTGCAACAGGAATTGTGGGAGACGGGTACTTACGACATGGGCAGCATCGGGGTGCTGACGCTCGGCGAGGGGAACGGCATGGAATTCTCGCCCTGTCAGGCCGGCACGGTCTGTCCCGCCTATTACGGTCTGGACGCGCTGCTGTTCGAGCCCTTGCGGACGGAAAACGCGAACGAAGCCGCGCCCGACGCGGAAGCCCCGCGGCCTGCGTCCGCGGAAACGTCCGGGGCTGGCGAAGCGGCGGAGGAGCGCGGGACACGGGGCGTAATCACGATACGCCTGAAAAAGTCGTGGCTGCAGGACATCGCCGCCGTGGCCGCCGTGGTTCTCCTCTTCTTCCTGATCTCTCCCGATGCCAAGAACACGGGGTTCACATCCGACAACCGGGCCGAATTCGCACGGTTGATGCGGATACCTGCGGAACGGCAGACCATGCCCGCCGTATTCGACAAGCCGGAAACGACTTCCGGCACGGACAAGGCGACGGACGCGGAAAAGCCGGAGTCCCCGGCCGGCAAGCCGGAAGCGACGCAAAAGGCGGACACCCCGGCCGCGGCGGAGGGCGGATACTGCATCGTGCTGGCCAGCGCCATCTCGGAGAAGAACGCGAACAGTTACGTGGAACGACTGCACAAAGAGGGTTACAAGGAAGCGCAAGTGTACAAGAAAAGGAATATGGTACGGGTCATTTTCCCGGAATATGCGTCCGAACAGGAGGCGTATGGCAGGTTACACGTTTTGAGACGCCTGTCGGAAAAATTCCAGTCCGCATGGGTCTACCATATCAAGTAAGGTAACACGACCCATGAAACGAGTGCGCTGTCCCAAATGCGACAATTACATCACTTTCGACGAAACCCGATATAAGGACGGGCAGTCGCTCGTATTCGAATGTCCGGAATGCCACAAGCAATTCGGCATACGCCTCGGGACATCCAAGGTGCGGGCGGGGCGCAAGGAAGAGAATGCCGCCGCGGGCAGGCACGCCGCATACGGAAGCATCGTCGTGGTGGAGAACGTGTTCCACTACAAGCAGGTAATCCCGCTGAAACCGGGTGACAACGTCATCGGGCGGTACGTGAGGGGGACTTCCATCTCGACCCCCATCGAGACGGTAGACCCCAGCATGGACACCAAGCACTGCATCATCAACGTGAAGCGGGACAAGCTCGGGCACTTGGCGTACACCCTGCGCGACGCGCCGAGCAACACGGGCACTTTCTACATGAACGACATACTGACGGACCATGACCGCGTGAGGATAGAAGACGGCGGCATAATCACCATCGGCGCCACCACGCTGATACTGCATGCCGCCCGCGAAGAATGACCCCTCTTTTGCTTTTGCATCCGAATCCGGACGTGGTGACCGAAAGGCAAGCGCCGCGCACCTTGCGATTGCCCAACCTCCCATAAAGGCAAATCCCGTGAAAGTAAGAAACCGGATACAAGGCCGGGAACGTCCTTATTCTCCGACTTTTCTCCCGCGCATGTCGGCAAAATATCCGTCGAGCAGACGTTTGGCCGCCACGAAAGAGGTCTGCCGTCCCGACAACACCATGGCTTCGGCTTCGGCCAGACGGGACGCGATTCGTTCGTTCCGGTAAAAACTGTTGCGCAACTGCTCGTTGATGGTCTCATACATCCAGTACCTGGACTGTTCGTTGCGCCGCCGTCCGAAATACCCGTTCTTCTTCACGAAGTCCACATAACGGTACACCATGTCCCAGATCTCCTTCACGCCCAAGTTGAAGAAGCCGGAATACGTCAGCACCTGCGGTGTCCACCCGCTTTCCGGAGCGGGGAAAAGGTGCAGCGCGTTGCGGAACTGCGTGGCCGCCAACGCGCATTTGTCCACGTTCTCCCCGTCGCACTTGTTGATGACGATGCCGTCGGCCATCTCCATGATGCCGCGCTTGATGCCCTGCAACTCGTCTCCCGTGCCCGCCAACTGGATGAGCAAAAAGAAATCCACCATGGAATGGCACGCCGTTTCGCTCTGCCCCACGCCCACCGTCTCCACGAAGATCTTGTCGAACCCCGCGGCTTCGCACAGGACAATCGTCTCGCGCGTCTTGCGAGCCACTCCGCCAAGCGACCCCGCCGCCGGGCTTGGGCGGATAAAGGAGTCGGGATGTACGGCCAGCTTCTCCATGCGGGTCTTGTCGCCCAGGATGCTTCCCTTGCTCCGCTCGCTGCTGGGGTCGATAGCCAGCACGGCCAACTTGCCCCCGTGCTCCCGCAACACATGTATGCCGAACGCGTCGATGCTCGTGCTTTTCCCCGCGCCGGGCACGCCGCTGATGCCCACGCGGACGGAACGCCCGGCATGAGGCAGGCACTTTTCTATCACCTCTTGCGCCACGGCCTGATGGACGGGGTTCGTGCTTTCCACCAGCGTCACCGCCCGTCCAAGCACCGTCACGTCGCCTTTGAGTATGCCTTCCACATAATCGCCCGCCGACATCTGCCGTTGCCTATACCGCCCGCGCTTCAGGTACGGGTTCACGATTGAGGGCCGGGCAACGCCGCTGTTCACGGTCAGCCCCTTGTATTCCGGGCTGTTTTCAGGATGTTCCATCGTTCTCGTCTGTACTTGCCATTTACCGTCTCACGTTTACGGTTATGATTTCTTTCGGCCGCGCCGGATCGTTCGTTATCAACAGCACGCGCGGGCTGTTCTTCACCTTGTCCAGATACTTGGCCAATACCGTGACTTTCAGTTTCGCCGTCTCGCCCGGCCCGATGTTGCGGTCGCTCAAACTCACGGTCAGGGCTTTGTTGAACACTTGTATGGCGCGGATTTCGAGCGTCCGCCTTCCCGAGTTTCCGACGAGCACGGTCATCGTCTTCTTTTTCTTTTTCCCTATTTCGCCCAAATCCAGCGTGTCGGCGGAAAGTTCCATGCGCGGCGCCAGTTCCTCGTCTTTCGCCGAAAGCGACGAGAAGTCGGGCAACAGCACGGAAGAAACCGTGATTTCGTTCTCGTCCGACACCTTGTCCCCCTCCTTGCGTGCCAGGTAAATGGAAGTCTGCGTCAGTCCCATCCGGGGCAGCTTCTCGCTGTCTAACGTGAGCATGATTTTGCCGATGCGCCCGCCGCTCAGCGTTTCGGGGAAATACTGCGCCGAGAGGTACGGGGGCAGGTGCATCAGGTAAGGCCGGTAGCTCTTCCGTTCCACGTTGACAATCTGCAGTTCGGCCACCGGACGGTCGCCGCGGTTCACGTCGTCGAACTCTATGTTGTCGACGTTCATCCGCACATTGCCCAAGTCGACGGGGAAAGAACCCGAATAGTCGGACAGCCCGGAGACGACACGCCCCTGCATGTGCAGGTAAACCGGCTCGTCCGAGGCGTTCGTGAACACCATCAAGTCTTTTTGGAAAACGCCCAGCATCCTGGCGTCGTACACGGCCGCAACCGTCCCTTCCGCTCCGGGCGCTATCGGCTCGCGCGTCCACTCCACCGTCGTGCAGCCGCACGAGGGAATGACATCCTTGACGCTCAGCGGGGCGTTTCCGGTGTTGCGCAGCGTGAAGTTCACCTTCGAAGGCAACTGGAACATAATCTCTCCCATGTTGGCCACGCCGGGCTCTATGGCAAGGCGGGGCTGCGCCACCGCGGCCGCGGCCATCATCATCTCGCAAACGGCAAGGATGATTCTTCTCACAGACATATCCGTACTTTCATTATTAGGACAAAGGTAAGAAAATCGCCCCATTCCCCAAGGAAGAGCCCGTCTTTTTTCAAGGTCCCGCCGGCACCAGCGTGCGCAAGGCGGCTTCCATGCGGCGCACGAGGTCGCGCTTGTTCGTGTCGGGAGAATAGATGAACCCCTCCGCCACCAACAGACGCCCCCGCACCGAATCGGGATAAGCCAACGAGACGAAAGGGCCGCCAAGCCCTCCCCTGCTCATCTCCCAAAGGCCGCGTGCCTCGTAAGCCCGCCGGCCGTCGGGCAACCGCACCGGACGCTGCGTCGCCAGCGGCACGCCTTTCTCGCGCGTGGTGGTCATCCAACTTCCGGGCACTGCTCCCAGTATGTTCCGCCTCATGACGGAATCGCGGAGGTCTGCCCACCGCTCCGTCGAGAACAAGCTGCTGTCGGCCAGTGGCAGGCTGTAGCACACGTAGTTCATGTCCTGAGAAAGGCGGTCGGACGAAGCCCAGACGAACTGTTCCGCCTTCTTCACCTTGACGATGTCTTCCGGCACTTTCACCGTCCACCCGAAAAGTTCGCGCGAGGCCTTGTCCACCGCCTTGCTGTACTTCTTCCTTATCCGCGCCGCTTCCCACTGCAACTCTGAAGCGAGGAAGAGGTCGGTTATCCTCTCCCCGTTGCACGCCAGGAAGCGGTTGAGCGAAGCCGCGTCCCGCGCCTTGATGCTGACGTAAGTCTGCGGGACGGCCTTCACGTCGTAAGCCACGCCCATCTCCGCGCCGCCGACCCGTGTGTCCTCGCGCACTTCGACGATGTTGCGCATCGTGGAGAACTGTCCCGAATAGTTTTCGGGGAAGATGCGCGTCACGCGGAACATGGGTTCATACTGCGGCAAGCCGGGGACACTTCCCTTGAAAACGGACTCCAACGTGTCGCGGGCATCCGTCTTCCAAAGCGAAGCG
Source organism: uncultured Paraprevotella sp. (assembly GCA_964466445.1). Lineage (GTDB taxonomy): Bacteria > Bacteroidota > Bacteroidia > Bacteroidales > Bacteroidaceae > Paraprevotella. Next base: position 13,961 of record CAYXQT010000039.1, read on the forward strand.
TCCACTATCAACAACAGTTCTCCGGGCAAGCCCTTCGACGGGACAGGCGGCATTTTCTTCCCCTCGCCGCCACAAGCCGCGCACGTCAACGCCACGCAAAGGGCGGCAACCGCCCATCCGTCCAAACATGTCCTTTTCATCTTCTTACTTTTATTTTACTTCTTCCAAAGCGGGCGGCAGTCCGGATAAGCCCGAGCGAGAACGGCTCTCCCCTCCCCTGCTCCACCTTTTACTTCTTCCAAAGCGGGCGGCGGCTCGGATAAG
>CAYXQT010000040.1:0-14170 GCA_964466445.1 uncultured Paraprevotella sp.
TTTCTCGGCAGAAAAACGGGCGGTTCTACTTAACGGATGTGAAAAACATGCCCGAAACGTGAAAAAACGTATCCGGAAACGGCCTCTTTCTCTTCTGATTCGCGTCTTTTGACGGCAGTCCGCAACGCTTGAAACCGCCTTTTCCCTTTCATTTTGCTCGCGGAAGGCGGGAGACGGCTGTCATATCGTCAAAAGGCACGTGCAAGCCCCGCATTGCGCGACGGCTTGCACGCGCCTTTCTCCCATGCAAAGGGACGGCGGCACGGCGGAAGCGTCCGGAAAGCCGCGGCGGGTGTTCGGAATCCGCCGCCGCCCGTCCCGTTACCTGTTCAGTTTCCAGATGAAGCCGTCTTTCGTGTCCTTCACCTCGAATCCCAAGGCGGCCAGTTCGTCGCGTATCTTGTCGGCGGCGGTCCAGTCCTTCCGTGCCTTTGCCGCCAGACGCTGTTCCAGGAGCATGTCCACCACCTTGCCGAAAGCCTCCTCGCGTCCGCTCCCGCCCCCCGTCTCCTCCTTCAGTCCGAGGATGTCGAAGGCGAAGGTGCGGAACACGTCGGACAGGGCCTCCAGCGCGTCGCCGGACATCGCGGCCTTTCCGTCCGCCACGGTGTTGACGAGGCGGCATGCCTCGAAGAGGTGGCTGATGACGACGGGCGTGTTCAAGTCGTCGTTCATCGCCTCGTAGCACTTGCGGCGCAGTTCGTCGGCGTAGTCCGCCCCCACGCCGCCGCTCGCGGGGAGGATGCGCTTCAGGTTGGCCATTCCCTCCAACAGCCGCGCCAGCCCTTTCTCGCCCGCCTGCAAGGCTTCGTTGCTGAAGTCCAGCGTGCCGCGGTAATGAGCCTGGAGGATGAAGAAGCGGATGGTCATCGGAGTGTAAGCCTGCGTCAGGGCGGGGTGCTCCCCGCTGAAGAACTGCGGCAGCGTGATGAAGTTGCCGAGGCTCTTGCCCATCTTCTGCCCGTTGACGGTCACCATGTTGTTGTGCATCCAGTAGTTCACCGTCTCGCCGCCGCGGCTCGCCACGGCCTGCGCTATCTCGCATTCGTGGTGGGGGAAAATCAGGTCCATGCCTCCTCCGTGTATGTCGAAGCGGTCGCCGAGGTACTTGCGCCCCATGGCCGTGCACTCGCAGTGCCATCCGGGGAATCCGTCGCCCCACGGGCTCGGCCAGCGCATGATGTGCTGTGGCTGGGCGCGCTTCCACAGTGCGAAGTCCACCTGGTTGCGCTTCTCCCCCACGCCGTCCAGTTCGCGCGAGTTGTTGACGACATCCTCCAAGTTGCGCCCCGAGAGCCTGCCGTAACGGTGCGTCCTGTCATACTTCTCCACGTCGAAGTAGACGCTTCCCCCGCTGACGTAGGCGTATCCGTTGTCCAGTATCTCCCTGACCAGCTCGATCTGCTCGATGATATGCCCGGAGGCGAGCGGCTCGATGCCGGGGGGCAATACGTTGAGCGCGTCCATGGCGGCGTGGAAGCGGTTGGCGTAGTACTGCGCCACTTCCATCGGCTCCAGCTCCTCCAGCCGGGCCTTCTTGGCTATTTTGTCCTCTCCCTCGTCGGCGTCGTGCTCCAGGTGTCCCACGTCCGTGATGTTCCGCACGTAGCGCACCTTGTAGCCGATGTGCCTGAGGTAACGGTAGAGCAGGTCGAAGGTGACGGCGGAACGGGCGTGGCCCAAGTGCGCGTCGCCGTAGACCGTCGGGCCGCAGACGTACATTCCGACGCGCCCCGGCGTGAGGGGCCTGAACTCTTCCTTCTTGCGGGAAAGGGTGTTATAGACAAACAGTCTCTGTTCCATAGTCGAAGTGTTTTGGGGTTGTCTCATGATGAATATTCCGGGTCGTCGCCGTTCTCGCGGATGAGCCGGAGCAGTCTCTCCACCGCCTCTTCCGCCGGGATGTTGCGCTCCACGCAAACTTTCTTCTTGTAGAGGCTGACCTTGCCGCGCGCCGCCCCCACGTACCCGTAGTCGGCATCCGCCATCTCGCCGGGGCCGTTCACGATGCAGCCCATGACGGCGATTTTCAGTCCTTTCAGGTGTCCCGTGGCCGCCTTGACGCGGGCCAGCGTGTCTTGCAGGTCGTAGAGCGTGCGCCCGCATCCCGGACAAGAGACGTACTCCGTCTTGGTGGTGCGCAGGCGTGCGGCCTGGAGGATGCCGAACGCCGTGGCGTCGACGTCGCGACAGTCCAGCGTGCCGTCGTTATGCAGGTACAGGCCGTCGCAGAGGCCGTCGAAGAGCAACGCCCCCATGTCCGCCGCGCTCTCTATCTGGAAATCCTCTTTCTCTTCCCGTCCGTGGGCGTACTGGCAGAAGAAGACGACGGGGTTGCGCAAGCCCTCGCGCATCAGCTCGTGCGCCAAGGCGCGGTGCTCGCCTAACCGGTCGCGCCCTCCGCTTTGCGAAATCACCACTATTTCCGGGTGGTATCTCAGGCAGGCGCGGGCTTCCTCGCCCAAAGTCCCGTATGAGAGGAAAAGGAACTTCAGGTCGGCGGCGCAGAGGCTCACGAGCGGCAGCATGTCGTAAGGGAAAGCCGGATACGTGCCGGGCTCGCCCGTCCACACGTCCGCGTCGACGATGTATTCGCCCTCGCGCCCGTCCGCCGGGGGCAGGGCGCGTCCGCAATAAACGTAGTCGGGACGGAAACCGGGACGTGCCTTGAAGCCCCCCGCCGCGCCCGAGTCCGCCGCGCCCATGCGGTCGGCCACCACGACCGGCACATGGTCGCCCCCGATGTTGCGCACGGGTCGCGTCTTCCGCCGCGCGGGGCGCAGGTAATCGAAATCTTCCGCCGCGACCGCCGGTACCGGCATGGCGCCGTCCCGGCGGAGGACGTAGTCCACCAGCTTGCGTGCCACCGGGATTTCGGCCTCGGGGGCCTCGCTCAACGACACGCGCACCGTGTCGCCGATGCCGTCCGCCAGCAGGGCGCCGATGCCCACCGCGCTCTTGATGCGCCCGTCCTCGCCGTCGCCCGCCTCGGTCACGCCCAAATGCAAGGGGAAACGCATTCCCTCGCGCTCCATGGCGTCGACGAGCAGCCGCACGCCGCGCACCATCACTCCCGTGTCGCTGGCCTTGACGGAGACCACCACGTCGCCGAAATCCTCCTTCACGCAGATGCGCAGGAACTCCATGCAACTCTCCACGATGCCTTCGGGAGTGTCGCCGTAGCGGCTCATGATGCGGTCGGAGAGCGAGCCGTGGTTCACGCCGATGCGGATGGCCGTGTGATTCTCGCGGCAAACGCGCAGGAAGGGGACGAAACGCTCCTCTATCTTTTCCAGCTCCCGCGCGTACTCCTCGTCCGTGTATTCGATATGCTTGAACGTGCGTGCCGCGTCCACGTAGTTTCCCGGATTGATGCGCACCTTCTCGGCGTACAGGGCGGCCACGTCCGCCACCTTCGGGTTGAAATGCACGTCCGCCACCAAAGGCACCGCGCATCCCGCCGCACGCACCCCGGCGTTGATGTCCCGGAGGTTCCCGGCCTCGCGCACGCCCTGCGTCGTCAGGCGCACGTAGTCGCCTCCCGCCCCGGCGATGCGCAACACCTGCGCCACGCACGCCCCCGTGTCCGTCGTGGGCACGTCCGTCATGCTCTGCAACCGGATAGGGTTCTTTCCGCCCAGCGGCGTGCCGCCGACCCGCACCTCGCCGGTCTCCCTGCGCCTGTAACCGAACAAGTCCATCCTCCCTGCCGTCAATTGCATTTGAACTTATACTTCACGCCGGCCAGTTCCGAGTTGGCCTTCATTATCTTCTTCTTCAGGCTTTCCTTGTACTCCGCCAGGCGCGAGGCGAGACCCGCGTCGGCAAGCGCCAGCATCTGCGCCGCCAGTATGGCCGCGTTCTGCGCCCCTCCCACCCCCACGGTGGCCACGGAGATGCCCGGCGGCATCTGGACGATGGAGAGCAGGGCGTCCAAGCCGTCCAGGAGCCCCTTGACGGGCACGCCGACGACGGGCAGGGTCGTGTTGGCGGCTATCACTCCCGGCAGGGCGGCCGCCATCCCCGCCCCGGCGATGATTACTTTCAGGCCGCGCCCGGCGGCATCCCGCGCGAAAGCCTCCACCTCCGACGGTGTCCGGTGAGCCGAGAGGGCGTTCATCTCGAAGGGGATTTGCATCTCTTCGAGGAACTCCGCCGCCTTCTCCATCACGGGGAGGTCGGACGTACTGCCCATGATGATGCTTACGACTGGTTTCATGACTTATCTGGATTTTCTTGATGTCATAACAATGCGATGCCGGCGAAGCCGCAGGCCACGCCCACGAGCGTGCCCGCCACCACTTGCGCCAGACTGTGCTGGCGGAGCAACATACGCGCCGTCCCCACGACGCCCGAAATCAGTATGGTGGCGCACAGCCACCAAACGGGGTTGAACATGAACAGCTCCGAGTAGGCCAGCAACGCGCCGATTATCCCGCCCGCCCCGGCGGAGTGCATGCTGATTTTCCACCACACGTTCACCACGACGCACACCGTCTGTATCAGCATGGCCGACACTATGATGCCGTACATGCAGCGCGACATGTGCAGGCGGAACATCAACTGGAGGCACGCGATGTACGACAGGATGAACAATATATAAGGTATGGCGCGGCGTTCGCGCAGGCGCAACTGCACCGGCGCCCATCCGTTCAGCTTGCGGTAGACGTAGATGCACAGGCGGGGCAGCAGTACGGTGAAGACGTACACCATCGCCACCATCGTCAATTTGTAAAACAGCGGCAGCACGCGCAGGTACGTGAAGGTGAACAACGCCACGAAGCCCACGGTGGGCATGTAATACGGCCTGAACACGAACGACAGCAGACGGGCCGCCACGAAGAGTCCCCTGTGCCTCATTTCCTCAACCGCGCTACGGGAATGCCCAGCTGTTCCCGGTATTTGGCCACCGTGCGCCGCGCCACGGGGAAGCCCTTCCCGTTCAGCATCGCCTTCAACGCCTCGTCGCTCAGCGGCCTCTTCTTGTCTTCCGCCTCGACCAGTTCTTTCAGGGCGGCCAGAATCTTGCGGGTCGCTATCTCCTGCCCGTCGTTTGTCACGAAGCCGTCGCTGAAGAACCATTTGAGCGGGTAAGTCCCGTAGCGGGTCTCCACATATTTGCTGTTGGCGGCGCGGGACACGGTGGAGATGTCCAGTCCGGTGCGCCCGGCGACATCCTTCAATATCATCGGGCGCAACAGCGTCTCGTCCCCTTCCAGGAAGAAAGGGCGTTGCAAGTCGATGATGGCCTGCATGACGGCGGTCAGCGTGTGCCTGCGCTGTTTCACGGCCTCGATGAACCCCTGCGCCTTCTCTATCTTCCGGCGGGTATATTGCAACGCCTCCCGTTCGGGGCGGCTCATCTTCGCGCGTCCGGCGTCCACCTGGCGGAGGGTTTCCAGGAACGAGGGGCTGATGCGCAGTTCCGGCACGTCGCCCTTGTTGAGAGAGAGGGTGATTTCCCCGTTGTCGTCGGCCTCCACCGCGAAGTCCGGCACGACCTGCTGGTAGTTGTGCCCCACCACTTCGCCCATGGCGCTCCCCGGACGCGGGTTGAGCTTCTTCAAGTCCCTCTGCAAACGCTCGCATTCCGCTTCCGTCAGGTGCAGGCGCGCGGCAATCCTGTCCCATCGCTTGTGGGTGAACTCGTCGAACATCTTGTCGATAATCTCGTATTCCTGCCGCTTCCGCAGGCTCCTGCGGCTTCCGTCCCGGCGGAGTTGCAACAAAAGGCACTCCCGCAAGTCGCGCGCGCCGATGCCGGGAGGGTCGAAGGTCTGCAGCCGCGCCAGCACCTTCTCCAGCTCCGCCTCCGTGGTCTGCATCCCCGCATAGATTTCCAGTTCGTCCGCCAACGTGGAAAGTTTCTTTTTCAGCAACCCGTCGCTCTCCAACGAACCGATGAGGTAAGTCATCAGCTCCTTTTCGCGCGGCGTGAGGTCGCATTCGTTCATCTGCTCCGTCATCTGCTCGTAGAAGGATGTCGTGTCGCCGTAGTTCATCGTCTCCGGGCGGTTCCTCCCTCCCCGCTCCTGCAGCAGATAGTCCGGCACGTCGTCCGGACTGCGGTAGTCGTCCATCGCCTGCCGCACGTCAGCCGGACGGTATTCGTCGGAGGGCAGGCCGCCTTCCAGCCCGGCGGTCTCGTCCCCGTCCGTCCCGGCGTCCTCCCCGGCGTAGGCCTCTTCCGGGGAAGAAGCGTCGGCATCCTCGAAACTTCCCAGACACTCTTCCAACGCGCCGTTGTCTATCAGCTCGTTTTTCACGCGCTGTTCCAGCACCGAGACGGGCATTTCCAGCAACCGCACCTGTAACACCTGTTGCGGGGACAGCGTCTGGACCTGTTGCAGGGCTTGGGACTGGACTAATTTCTGTGGCATATCTACACGTTTAATGAGACGTTTCGCGTTGCAAAGTTAGCGCATGGCCCGAAAAGCGCCAAATAATATCCGGACAAATGATTGGTGTCCCGCTCTCTCATTCCCTGTTTTCGTGATTTTCCCGTGCGCGGGGAACTCGCTGTCGTTGTCCGTCGTCAAAGTCCCCCGTTTCCCCTGTACGGCAACGACAGCCTGATTGCGGTTCTCGCCGCGTGTGCGGCCTCTCTGCCGTATCCGGGCTTCTCCATGAGAATGAAACGGCGGGCCGTTGCGTGAAGGGTGAGTATCGCACCCCTGCCGCTCCTGCCCGCCGTCGTGTCCGTCTCCTATTCGCCAGAGCGTCCGCCGTCCGTCTCCTCCGGCCTGTCATGGATGCTTGTGCGTCCGGAGATGTTCCCCGCCTTGGCCGTGCGGTTCGACCTGCCTTCTTTCTTCATATACCCCGCGACCTGCTTCGGCGACTATTCGTCCCACCTCACATGCTCCAACGCCTCCCGCACAACCACACTGTCCTTGCGGCTGTTCTCCGTGGTGCGCCTGCGCCGCACCATGGTCATCCCGCGGGCTTTGTTCCGCAGGTGCTTCCTTGACGGTAGTGCATGGTAACACAGAATTAGTAATTTCAGAGGGCGTTCGTCCCCTCTTTTCCTTTTTTTGTATTGCCAGTTGCTCTTGGCGGAGGGAAGGCTTGGATTTTTGCACTTCGATTTTGAATCTAAATCACGGCTTCAAGCTCCACCTGCCTTGCAACGACTGTGGGGAAATCATGACTTTCTGCCTTACGAGAGCCAACGTGGACGACAGGGACGCGAGGGTGTGGGACGTGTTCAGCAAAGAACTTCATGGCAAGGTCTTCGCCGACAGGGGGTACATCAGGCGGGCACTCTTCGAGGAACTCTTCGACCGGGGCATACACCTCGTGCACGGGTTGAAAGCGAACATGAGGAACAGGCTCATGCCAATCCGGGACAAGACAATTCCCCGCAAGAGGTACATCATCGAATGCATCAACGAACTCCTTTGGGAACAAAGTCAATCCCGTGCACTCGCGCCACCGTCCGGTACACAACTCAAAACTGACAAGAGATTAGAAAATCGTCGTATGCTAACAGTGCATACGACGATGTGAGAAATCGGCAAGTACTCAATTGAGTACTTTGGATTATTTACTCAGAGCCAAGGCCACGTTCACGGCGCACGCCACGGTGCAACCCACCATCGGGTTGTTGCCGATGCCGAGGAAGCCCATCATCTCCACGTGGGCGGGAACGGACGAGGAACCTGCGAACTGGGCATCGGAGTGCATACGACCGAGCGTGTCCGTCATGCCGTAGGAAGCCGGGCCGGCCGCCATGTTGTCCGGGTGCAAGGTGCGTCCCGTGCCGCCGCCGGAAGCCACCGAGAAGTAGGGCTTGCCCGCCAATACACGCTCTTTCTTGTACGTGCCGGCTACCGGATGCTGGAAGCGCGTCGGGTTGGTAGAGTTTCCCGTGATGGACACATCCACGTTCTCTTTCCACAAGATGGCCACGCCTTCGCGCACGTCGTCCGCGCCGTAGCATTTCACCTTGGCACGCGGACCGTCTGAGTAAGGCGTTTCCTTCACCACTTTCAGTTCGCCCCTGTAGTAGTCGAACTTCGTCTGCACGTAGGTGAAACCGTTGATGCGCGAAATAATCATGGCGGCATCCTTGCCCAGACCGTTCAGGATACACCGCAACGGATTCTTGCGCACCTTGTTCGCCATTTCGGCGATTTTGATGGCACCCTCGGCGGCTGCGAAAGACTCGTGGCCGGCCAGAAAAGCGAAACATTGGGTTTCTTCGCGGAGCAGACGGGCGGCCAAGTTGCCGTGCCCCACACCCACCTTGCGGTCGTCGGCCACGGAGCCCGGTATGCAGAACGCCTGCAAGCCGATTCCTATGGCTTCTGCGGCATCGGCGGCATTCTTGCACCCTTTCTTCAAAGCGATGGCGGAACCCACCACGTAAGCCCACTTCGCGTTCTCGAAGCAAATCATCTGAGTTTCTTCGCAAGTCTTGTAAGGATCCAATCCGGCTTCTTCGCAAATTTTGTTCGCTTCTTCGATGTCCTTGATGCCGTTTTCGTTCAGGGCGGCCAATATCTGCTTGATGCGACGGTCTTGACTTTCAAATTTCACTTCTCTAATCATAATCCGGTTCCTCCTTATTATTCTTTACGTGGGTCAATAGATTTAACAATTCCCTGTTCCGGTTTCGTGCGGCCGTAGGTTCCGGTCACGGATTTCAAAGCCTCGTCTGCCGGTACGCCTTTCTTGACGGCCTCCATGAACTTGCCCATGTGCACGAACTCGTAGCCGCACACTTGGTCGTCCTTGTCGAGGAACATCTTGGTGATGTAACCTTCGGTTAACTCCAAGTAACGCGTACCTTTGGCCAAAGTACCGTACAGTGTGCCCGTCTGGCTACGTAGCCCCTTGCCCAAGTCTTCCAGCCCGGCGCCGACCATCAAGCCGCCTTCGGAGAAAGCCGACTGCGTGCGACCGTAAACAATCTGGAGGAACAGTTCGCGCATGGCCGTGTTGATGGCATCGCAGACCAAGTCAGTGTTCAGGGCTTCCAAAATCGTCTTGCCAGGGAGAATTTCGGAAGCCATGGCGGCCGAGTGGGTCATGCCAGAACAGCCGATGGTCTCCACCAGACATTCCTGAATGATGCCTTCCTTTACGTTCAGCGTCAGCTTGCACGCGCCCTGCTGGGGGGCACACCATCCGATGCCGTGAGTCAAGCCCGAGATGTCCTTGATTTCCTTTGCCTGTACCCATTTCCCTTCTTCTGGAATGGGAGCCGGCCCGTGGTTCGGGCCTTTGGCAACACAACACATGTTTTCTACTTCGTGCGAATAAACCATAATTATACTAATTTATTATAGGTAATATAGTGAAATTCTACTTGGATGCCTCATCTCTTCGCGCTACAAAGATAATCAATTTAAGTGTTTTATTAAAGGAGGATATGAACTTTTTGAAGGCTGTCTCATGATTTTTATCGCTTATATGAATTATCCGCTTTTAACTTGTGCGTCAAGTAATTTGTAACTTGCGAAGCCATGGACTGCCATTAGAAGCTACAATCGCACATTTCTGCAAGTCGTAAGCCGAAGCCGGGAACCGCAATCTTATAATGAATAATTCCGAAATCAATTTCGAATAGTTGTCTAAGAATGTGTCCGACACCCGCGCCGCGTGCCTTTCCCCGTCCGTCCCTTGCGGACGGGTGGAGAAAGACGGGCACGAAAACGGAAAAAGGGAGGGGCGGACTTCCGTCTCTCCCCTCCCTTGCCGTTCATGAGGCTTTCCCGCGCCGCGGCGGGACAGCCCATGTCATTTCACCAACGTCTTCTTGCCGTTGACGATGTACACGCCCTTCTTCAGGCCTTTCAGACCGGACGCGTCGTCCGACTTGAGGACGAGCCTGCCGTCCACGGTGTAGACCGTCACGCCTTCCGCGCCGTCCGCCGCCACGCCGCCGATGTGCGTGGGATTCACCGTGTAGGTCAGCGTCATCTCCTCCGAGAGGACGTCGCCGTTCTCGCCCGTCAGGAAGAAGCCCGCGGGAACGTGCAGCGTGTACGTGCCGCCCGCCGTCACTTCCTTGTCCAAGGTTACTTTCGAGCCCACGGGCATGCCCTCCGGGTCGTCCTCGGCGAACACGAAGTCGGTGTTGAGGGACGTGGCGGAAGCCACCGTCTCGCCATTCCCGTCCTTCAGCTCGATGGGTTCAGTCCCGTCGGGGTTCGCGCCTATCCCCTCTCCGCACGTGAAGACGAACTCGTGCAGGGAAGCCACCGCCGAGCCGTCGGCCGGCTCCACGGTCAGGGACTGCCCGCCATGGCTGACGACGTTGTAGACGAGTTCCGCCGCCTTGCTGTTCACGTTGGCCGTGTCGCTGCCCAGGATGAAGAAGCCCTCCGGGATGTGCAGGCGGTACGTGCCGCTTTCCGTGATTGCCGTGTTCAGGGTCAGCACCACTTCCACGGGCAGGTAGTCAAAGTTTTCCAACTCATCTTCGGGGATGTAAGGCACCGCGTCGGCGAGCGTGGCCACCGCGTTGCCCTCGCTGTCGTAGACGACGACGCTGTCGTTCGGCACGTTGTAGGAAGGTGCGATGCCGCCCTCATAGAATGCCCTGACGACTTCCAAGGTGTCCACGTCGGAGCCGCTTGCCGGTTCCGTCGTGAAGTCGGGGATGCCGAACGGGGTGAGGTACTCGAACCTCAGGTAGCTCGTTTCCTTTTCGCCGGTGTTACCCTCCACCAGAAAGCCTTTCGTGTCCGTCGGCGCGAAGCCCAGCGTCACGGACGACATCATGCCGCCCGGCATAATCGCCAGCAGGCTGTCCATGTCGACTTTCACCGTCCATACCGTGTCGCCCTTGCTCGGCGTGATGCTCTCGAACGGGAAAGTCTCCCAATACTGGTGCGCCTTCCCGCGTACCACGAAGGAGTTCTCGTCGTTCAGGATCACGGGGCCGCTGAACGTCAGCGTGAACTCGTTCTCCGAGGGACTCTCAAGCGTGCTGGAATCCGCCGGCACGATGTCGAGGAACTTCACGTCGCTGAACCGGAATGCCCGCGTGGTTCCCGTATAGGTCGCCGTCATGACGCTGTACGGATCGGCGCCGTTGTTGGCTTCCTCCTCCGAGCCGAAGGCGCGGAACGCGATTTCGTAGGTATGCCCCTCATACAGGATGGTCGTGCCCGCCAATACGGTCTCGAACCACACGCTGTCGCCCTCCGTCTTCCTCTGCATGTCGGTGAGTGCGCGTACCACCGCCCGGGCGGAGTCCTCGGGGTTCTTGTCGGTGACGTCGAACTGCACGAAGCCCACGAGGGCGTTGTTGGTGGTGGACATCGCCACGACGGGGTTGTCCGTGCCCTCGCCCAAGGAGGCGAGCGCGGAGCCGTCGGCGGGTATCACCGTCGCCAACTTGGGCACGTCCTCGGGATTGACAGCCCCTATGTACCCCTCCGAGGTGTACGTCACCGTGAAATCCTTCTCGTAGTCTTTTCCGTCGTCGGCTTTCAGCCCGTTCAGGGACACGACGACCGCCGAGTCGGGTATCAACCCCTGCTTGAAAGGCACGGGTATCGTGTACGTCGCCCCTCCATCCTCGGACGGCTCTATCTTGAGCTGGTCGTAGTTCACGTAGACGTTCTCTTTCATGACGGTGTCCGCGTTGATTACCCTGCATTCGAACTTCACGGCATCGAACGTGAAGGCGTCGGGATCCTGCATCCAAAGCGTTATTTCCGGCACGCCGGTCAGCGACGCGCCTTCATCAGGTTTGTACTCGTGCGCCGTGACGGCATCGGGCACCCTCTTCAGGTTGCAGTTGAAGTCGAACGAGCCGCCCGCCTTGCCTTGTTGCGTCGTGTTCTGGATGCGCGTTCCGTAGATGTCCTTCACGTTATCCAGCTGCACGTTGTATATTTCATAAGGTGTCAAATCCACAGACGGGCCTGTCCTTAATGACAACAGTTCTTCCGGTACGCGGCGCTTGTCGCGGAAGTCAATCGTCACCGTGCTGTCCTTCACCGTCACGGGCATTTCTTCGCGGTAATAGCTTGCAGGGAAATCCACCTCCCCGATGCACAGCGCGGCCTTGATGCCCTCGCCCATCGGCTTGTCGAACTTGAACGTCATCAGCCCTTCGGGGTCGTTGGGGCGGTAATAGGACAGGAAGTCCCCCGTCGGCGTTGCATCCAGTGCAAGCTCGGTGCTTCCGAGAGAGGCGGAAAGCAAGTTCCCAGGCAGACCGCCGATTTTGTAGGTAAGGGTATCGCCCTTGAAGAATTTTTTGCCGGCTAAATCCTTGATGGTGGTACCCGGTATGATGAACTTTATTTCACTGCCCTCCTTAATCCCCCCGTTATTCAATTTGCGCTTGAGCATCGCAGCCAAATCGACTACCACCTTCATGTTGTCGTTTCCCTCAACTCTTCCACCGGTAATGAAATTGCCTCCCTCGTAATCCACATCGAACACATTCTTATCAATCTGTATAGGCTGGTTGAAGTTGAGAATTATAATCGCTTCCAGTAGGATGTCTAAGGTACTTCCCTCCGCAGGGGAGAAGCTCGTCAGTTCGATAGGACCAGTGTCTTCAGTGTCGCGCGTGAAAGTGAAAGTAAACGGATCTTTACTCACATCACTCGGATCCCAATAGAAGTCAAGCTTCTCTCCGGCCTCCATGTACACGCTATAGCTATTGAATTGTCCGCCATTACTGGTCCAATGAAGCATGGTACCCGCCGGCATTTTAAACGTACCGGCGGCAGGAGCCACGAACCTGTAATATATCCTCTTCCCATTAATAATATCGAACGCTTCAGACGTGTAAGTTCCATCTTCTCCGACTTCGATAAGAACAGGGTCATCCGCCGTGTCGCCCTGAGCCGCCCGCGCCCCCGGCGCGGACAAGTAGAAGAACATCAGGAAGAGGAAGAGCTTGGTTAAAAATTCCCCCCCCCGTTTCAAGTAAGACATCTTTTTTTCCATAATACTGAAATTTTAATTGAACAATTATATAACAGATAATCTCTCTCCTTTTGCGTTCCTCTCAAACCTCCGCGGACGCGCCTACGCCCCGGACTTCCGCGCAAAGATAAGGCGGAATTTGATAAAATCAAAGGGAAAAAGCGATTTTTTCCGCTTTTGTCCCGTAAAAGGCCTCTTTCCGCATGAAAATGCAACTTTTCGCCCCGTTTCCCCGCGTTCCCGCGCGGGAACGCCCTCGCGCCCTCGTCCGGAAGCCTGCGGCGCGGCCTCCCTACGCGATTTCCCAGGAGTTGCCCGAAAAGGCGGAGGATTCCTCACCGGAAACGCGCCGACTTGACGTGCTCCTCCAAAGTCTGCCTGACATAGCCGCTGACCGTAGTCCCGGCTTCCTGCGCCAGCGCGGCAATCCGGCTGTGGATCTCCGGGGAGACGTGGACGTTCAACGAGCCGCTGTACGGCTTGCGCGGCTCCACCCCGTCGGCCCGGCAACCCGCGAGATAACTCTCTATCCCCGCCTCGAAGTCGGAGCGGAGCTCGTCGACGGTACTGCCTTCGTAAAGTATCAAATCCCACCTCATCCCAAGCACCTTTCCGAAAAAGCGGTTGTCGGCCTTGCTGTATTCCACCGAACCCTTATAACCCTTGTATTCCAAACAGCCCATAACCCCATCCTTTCATTTCATCAAGCCGTTGTCCCTCAAATGCCGGTATATCGCCCTCATCATCCTTTCTTTCACGAGGCTGCCCGGACGAGACCTGTGAATGTCGACATATTCTCCCCTCCACTTGTTCTTGAACCTCACGCGGGAGCCGGATGCCATTCCTTTGCCGTGTTCGCGATACCCGAAGGCTGAAAGAAGCCTTACGGCCTCCTCAAAAGAGAAGTCATCGGGAAACCTGCAAAAGCGTTCTATCAGTTTTTCCGTAGTACTCATCATTTTGTTTTTGCAAATGTAATTATATTTAGCCGCAATGCAAACGGCGGAAAGGATTTTTCAAGGCGGGGTCCGTGAACCGTCCCTGCCGCATCCGGCGAAACGCGGCGTTCCATTATGACAGACATACAAAAAAACAGATACGACGGCTTCAATATTATTTTCAACCGAAGTCAGCAAAAAAATCAGGCCTCGGCACCCGTCCGCAATTGTTTTTTGCTTAACTTTGTCTCATCATACCATAATATCGGCCATGGTCAGGCAGGGCATCATCGGGATTTGGAGGTTTTACCGCGACGGCTTCCGCGGCATGA
>CAYXQT010000041.1:0-13945 GCA_964466445.1 uncultured Paraprevotella sp.
TGAAGGAAGATGCCGAATTTATGAGAATCTGCTGAAAACGATTCATCTTTAATAACGTGAGTTCGATATAAGGTTCAAAATAATCTGCTGGATATTAGGAACATAGCGATAAAAGCATTAAATTTATAGTGAAAAATCAAACATTTAAGCGATTATCGCTATGTTCACAGAGGCTAAAATTACAGAGATTTATTGTATTTTTTCCGCAGTCCGACGTGCAATTCTTCACAAATCCGTCCATGACACAAAAAATGCAATGACTTTGTCTTCGGTAATCATCGCTTGTACTTTTGTAAACTGTTGTTTTTTCAAACATGAAAACACAAGACATTTGCGTGATTGCCAATCTTTCATGTACTTTCTTATCCCGAACTCGCGTATCTTTAATGGATAATCATCTTGTTCTCATCGGGAAAGACTCCGTGCCCGCATCATCAATTCCGTAACAACCGACAAGCATCTCCCCTTATCGAATCACGCAACACAAGAAGTGATTCGGCACCCATGTTAAACAAAAGATCAACCACACTCAAATTGGGCAAGAAGCCGTGTCTTTCCCGAAAGACCTGATAATATTCATGAGGAACAAAAGTAACATCGGACGTAGCCGTCACCTTAGGACTTATCAGGTCACGAAAGTCGGCGACGCAGACATCCGACCTGCCCCCAGCTCCCGTAAGTCCATAAGAAGCCGTCCGCGTCACTTTCGGTTGCAGGCACATAAGTTCGCATACCTTAGCGCGTGTCGCTTCGTTAAAATCAAAGAGGAAGTCCCATTTCCGCGTATAGAACGGGAGGAAGTCATCGGCATAATACTCGAAGAAAGGGCTGTTGCGATAGGCAGTCTCCAAAGCATTCCAATGCAGGTGGCGCCAATTCCCATGGTCTGAAATACGGATGTCCTTCACGGGGCACTTGTCTGCGTCCGGCTTCACCACCGGCACAGTCAACGCCTGCACGCCGGAGGGTGAAGCGATGAGGCAACGGTTACGGTAGGTTTGCTTCACGTAATACTCATGAGCCTCGACGTACACTTCGTCGTAAGCGTAAAGCTTGGTGTAGTATTGCACCGGTGCCAGATAAGCGGAAGAAAGCAAACAAATACGGTTCATCGTCAACGGGCTCGGTTCCGGACGGACGCACTCCGTCTTCCTCCCGGATTGCACGTGCTTTCCCGCCCCACTTTCATCATCGTGCGGCGGGTACGAAGCCGGGCATACCAAGGCGACGTGTCATCCCATGAATAAAGGATACGGCTCAACCGCCCGATAATGTAGGTGTCGGGTACAAAACCGAACGTGCGTGAATCGGCGTGGTTACGTTCATTGGCCGACGACATCCAATAATAGTCGTGACCGAAACGAAAACCCGACACGAAATGTCCTGACACATGAAGCGAACCGGCAACGACTGAGGCACGCACTCCTTCGTGAAGATTGATCATACGGCAGTACCACTGCATATTGTCGGGAGTAAACGCCACGTAAGCGTTCCGGCGGGGAAGTTCCACCACCCTGCAAGGGCGACGGTCACGGGGACGGTTCCGACAGACTTCCCCCAACGAATCTATCCACAGGCTGTCTCCCGGAACGGCATAACAAACCCCCACAAAGACATCGCGCTCGTCTGCGTAACGCCCATCCTGTCCGCCGGCAGAAGGGTCATTGAAAGCCACCCATTCGTCCCGCGGCACGGGGCTTGCGCCCCAACGCACATAGCCCCACCAACGTGCGGGCGAAAGACGCAACCCGTATGCCGTACGGTCTACCGCCACACGGTCGCCCGCCATAAAAACGGGACATTCACCTCCTTCCGGTATCTCTACGAGAAACACCCAACACCATCTGACCGCGGCGACCCCGACGGCGGCGGCCAACAATACGGCACATAGCCGTCCGCCCTTCTTCAATATACTTCGCCTATTTGATGTCATCCACCCAACGGAACAGGCGGTTCCAGCGCACGCGACCGTCGAACATCTTCCGGTCTTTATCCAACGAAAGCCAGATGAGTATGGGCTTGCCCACGATATGGTCTTCGGGCACGAAGCCCCAGTAGCGCGAGTCCGCCGAGTTGTGTCGGTTGTCGCCCTGCATCCAATAGTAATCCATCTTGAACGTATAGCTGTCCGCCTGTTTTCCGTTGATGAATATCTTCCCGTCCCTCACCTCAAGGTCGTTGTGCTCGTACACCCGTATCGGGCGTTCGTAGACGGCGATGTTGTCCATCGTCAGCTTGACAGACTTCCCCTTGGCGGGTATCCACACGGGACCGTAGTCGTCGCGCGTCCAGCCCGTCCGGGCGTTGAGGGGATACAGGAGGTCGTTCAAAGAATTCAAGTTGTCGTAGACGATGCTGTCCACGATGTCCGTGCATGCCCGCAGACGCTCGTAAGCGTATCGTGTCAGCGGCATGGTTCCTGTTCCGGACAATGAAGCCAAATCTTCCTCGCTGATGCCCAACTCCCGTACCAGTTCGTCCGGGATGTCCCGTTTCAGCCACACGAAGTAGTCGTATTGCACGTTGTCCGGTTCCTTGTTCGGCTTGCCGTCCAAGTAGACCACGTGGTTCTTGATTTGGAGCGTCTGCCCGGGCAAGCCCACGCAACGCTTGACATAATTCTCCCGCCGATCTACCGGACGCGACATCACCCCGCCGAACACTTGGGGGTTCCGGTCGATATACAGCCGCCCCATGGCATAAATCTCCGCGAAGAAGTCGCGTTGCTGCTGTCGGGTGAGCGAATCCAGAAACGGATAACTGCCATGCAGTTGCATGTATTGTTGTCCGCCGTACCCATAGGCAAGGGAATAGAAGTCCATGTTCTGGTATTCGGGATTCACCATCACCGTGTCGCCCGCCGGGTAATTGAACACCACGATGTCGTTCAGCCGGACGCGTCCGCCCGGCACGCGCTCGTAGTCCCACTGAGGCCATTCGATGTACGACTTGCATCCCACGAGCGGCATCGTGTGCTGCGTGAGCGGCATGGAAAGCGGTGTCTGCGGCTTGCGCGGCCCGTAGCTCATCTTGCTCACGAAGAGGTAGTCGCCCACCAACAGCGACTTCTCGAGCGACGACGACGGTATGGTGTAGTTCTGGAAGAAGTAGATGTTGACGAAATAGACGGCGACGAGGGCGAACACGATGGCATCCACCCAGCTCATCACCGCGCGCACGGGTTTCCGGGCTGTCTTCCACCACGTCCACGGGATGAGCCTCGTGATGTAAGCGTCGTAGATGAACGGCACGACCAACAATCCCCACCAGCTCTTAATCCATACGAGGAAAGCGAGGTAGAGGGCTGTCACGACGGCCATCCTTATCCATTGTGCCCGTGTGGGCTTCCGATTAGTTTTTTTCATGTCTTTTCTTGCAAGTGTGGTTCAAAACCGGAACAAATCATTCATTGTGAGCAATCCCTCATGCGCGGCCGTATATTCGGCGGCCAGCACGGCACCCAGCGCGAAGCCTTTCCGGTTATGCGCGTCATGGGTTATCGTGATGCTGTCCGCCTCGCTGTCATAAACCACGGAATGGATGCCCGGCACCTCGCCGCGGCGTATGCTGTCGATGCGCAACTCGTCCGCCGCGCACGTCTCCGTGCCGCTCACCGTCCCGTCCGGAGCCGTGAAAGTCCCTTTCACCCATTTGTCCTTGCGGCCTATGGCACGGATGAGGTCTTCCGCCAGCGTGATGGCGGTTCCGCTCGGCGCGTCCGCCTTGTGCACGTGATGCACCTCCTCCATCCTCACGCCGTAAGCCGGGAAACCGGACATGATGCGCGCCAGATAGCGGTTCACCGCCCCGAAGACGGCCATGCCGAGGCTGAAGTTGCTGCTCCAGAAGAGCGTCCGCCCCTCCTCGCGGCACAGGCGGCGCACCTCTTCGCCATGTTCGGGAATCCATCCCGTGCTGCCCGACACCACCTTCACTCCGGCGGCGAAAGACCGCATGATGTTGCCGTATGCCGCTTGTGGCGTGGTGAACTCGACGGCCGCGTCCGCGCTCCGGAAAGCCCCGGAATCGAAATCCCCGCGGTTGTCGATGTCGATGATGCTTACTATCTCATGGCCACGTTCCAAGGCGATTTGCTCTATCATGTGACCCATCTTGCCGTAGCCGATTAACGCGATTTTCATACTTTTCAGGCGACATGCCGATATTTTCCCTCGCAAAGATAGGGATTTGACCCGAATTTCATTACTTTTGTTAGTAAAAATAAACTTTTTCAGCCCGGCATCATGGAAAAGCTTTTATATTACATCTGGAAATACAGGCTGTTTCCGCTCAAACCGTTGCAAACCACGGACGGCCGGGCGGTGGAAGTCATCGATCCCGGAACGCTCAACCGGAACGCCGGCCCCGACTTCTTCAACGCCAAGGTCAAGCTGGACGGCACGACTTGGGTAGGCAACGTCGAGATTCACGGGCAGGCCGCGGACTGGTATGCTCACGGGCATCACGAAGACGCGCACTATAACAACGTCATCCTGCATGTGACGGGAAATGCCGACCGACCCGTCGTCACGCAGGACGGGAAGACGCTTCCGCAACTGATAATGGAAGTTCCCGCCTACCTCCGCGAGAACTACGAGGAGCTGTGCCGGACGACGGACTATCCCAGATGCCACCGCATCATCCCTCAAATCGACCCGTTCACGGTACACAGTTGGATGAACGCCCTGCTTTACGAGCGGCTGGAACAACGGGCGCAGACCGTGGCCGCCCGCGTGGAGAAGCTGCAAGGCGACTGGGAACGGGCTTATTTCATCACCCTCTCGCGCAATTTCGGCTTCGGCATCAACGGCGACGCTTTCGAGGCGTGGGCGCAGCACATCCCGTTGCAAGCCGTGGCACACCACCGCGACGACCTGTTCCAGATAGAAGCCGTCTTCATGGGGCAGGCGGGGTTGCTGGACTTCGACACCATCCCGAAGAAGTACCGGGACGAGGCCATCGACGACAATTATTATCCCCGGTTGAAACGGGAATATGACTACTTGGCGCACAAGTTCGCCCTCGCGCCGATGGACGCGGCGGCATGGAAATTCCTGCGCCTGAGGCCGCAGAACTTCCCGCACGTGCGCATCGCACAGCTCGCCCAACTGTATTATGACCAAAAGGCCGGCTTCTCACGGCTGTTGGAAGCCCGGACACTGGAGGAACTGCATGGCATGCTCTCCACGCACGCCACTCCTTACTGGGAATCGCACTACACTTTCGGATGCCCGAGCCCCAAGAACGCCAAGACCCTGACGGCGGGCTCGCTGAACCTCATCGCCATCAACACGGTCGTCCCCCTGCTGTACGCCTACGGTCGGACTCACGGCAACGATGGATATTGCGAACGGGCGTTGCAATTCTTGGAGCCTGTCAAGGCGGAAGACAACTATATCACGCGGCAATGGACCGAATGCGGCATCAAAGCGGACAGCGCGTCGGACTCGCAAGCGCTCATACAACTGAAAAAGGAGTATTGCGACAGGAAGTATTGCCTGCACTGCCGCTTCGGCTATGAATTCCTGAAACAAAAAAACATTCCTGCATGAGATGAAAACGGACTATGTCTTTGAACTGGAGATGAAAGTGCGCGACTATGAATGCGACCTGCAAGGCATCGTGAACAATGCCAACTACCAACATTACATAGAACACACCCGCCACGAGTTCCTGCACGCGCGGGGCGTCGACTTTGCCAGCTTGCACGCCCGAGGCAGGGACGCGGTGGTGGCGCGGCTGAGCATGGCTTTCAAATCTCCCCTGAGAAGCGGAGACCGCTTTGTCAGCAGGCTGCGCGTGGAGAAAGAAGGTGTCAAATACATATTCTATCAGGATATTTTCCGCTTGCCGGACATGAAATGTTGCCTGAAAAGCCGGGTCGACACCGTGTGCTTAGTAGAAGGACGGTTAGGCACTTGCCCCGAACTGGACGACATCGTGCCGAAGCCGGAAGACTGACCGCCCCTTGTTTTTATCCTGTCCCTGACGCATGACCGAACAAGAAATCATCCATACCATGGCGTTGACGCGCGTGCCGCATGTCAATACGGCCATCCAACGTCGCCTGATAGAGGAATTGGGAAGTGCCTCTGCGGTGTTCGAGCATCGCCGCCATATCCGCGATTTTTATCCCGAGGCTTCGGCCAAACTGTCCGCCGCGTTGCAGGAGATGGAGGCGCAGACGGGCCGGGCGGAAGAAGAACTGGAATTTGCCCGGCGGCACCACATCCGGTGCCTGTGCTACCACGACACGGATTACCCCTCGCGCCTGCGGGAATGTGACGACGCTCCCCTACTCCTATATTATAAAGGAAACGCCGACCTGAACCGGGCGCATGTCGTCAACATGGTAGGCACGCGCCACTGCACGGAGTACGGGAAAGACATTTGCCGCCGTTTCGCGGCCGATCTGTCCCGCCTCTGTCCGGACGTGTTGGTGGTGAGCGGGCTGGCTTACGGGATAGACATCCACAGCCACCGCGCGGCGTTGGACAACGGATTGGACACCGTGGGCATACTGGCGCACGGATTGGATCAGATATATCCCCGTCTGCACCGGGACACGGCCGCGAAGATGACGTCGCAAGGCGGACTGCTCACGGAATTCATGAGCCGCACAAGCGTGGACAAAGTGAATTTCGTGCGCCGGAACCGCATCGTGGCGGGCGTGGCCGACGCCACCATCGTGGTGGAATCGGCAGAAAAGGGCGGCGCGCTGATTACCGCGGACATCGCCATGAGCTACCACCGGGACGTGTTCGCCTTTCCGGGCCGCGTGAACGACCCTTATTCGCAAGGATGCAACCGCCTGATACGGGACAGCAAAGCCTCCCTGTTGCAAGACGCGCAGGATTTCATGGAGGCCATGGGTTGGCAGGCCCGTCCATCGGGAGAGGGGAAAGGCAAGGAAGTCCAAGGCGAGTTCTTCCCCGACTTGTGTGAAGAGGAACAGCGCATTGTGGACTGCCTGCGCCAATCGGAATCCATGCAAATCAATACGCTGGCCGTGACTGCGAACATCCCCGTGCACAAGCTCAGCGCCTTTCTCTTCAATCTGGAAATGAAAGGCGTGGTCAAGCTCATGAGCGGGGGAATGTACCGGCTTACGTCATAGGAAGTTCAAACCAATGGAAACAAGCACCCGCCTTTGGCGGCGGCATCCCGCCGGACATGGCCGTCCGGTTGCGGAAAATCGCGGACGCTTGGAGGGTTTGCCTTTACTTGTAACCACCCGAAAGTATGCCGTCTTGACATCGGGATATTCCTCAAATGGCGTTGCGGCTCGTGGTTTCCGCCTGTCAGTCCATCTGTCGGCGGAATCAGACGGCGGGTCGCGCGGACGCGTATGAGATTCCTTGCGGGTGTCGCCATTGGAATAGCTGTACGGCACATAGCCCTCGCCACTCGCTCCGGCTTCCTCCGATTCATCGTCAGCCCGCCGAATGGCATCCCGACGATGCTTTATGCGCGACTCTTGTACTGCCTGAAATATCCCGATATTTGTCGGATGATTCTGTAAAACAAAGCACGTCCCCGGAAAGGGGGACGTGCTTTACATTCCACGCATACGTGCCCGAGGAAAAATCCAAGCGTCAGTCGTCTAACTTCGCCTTGATGAACTCGCGGTTCAGGCGGGCGATGTTGGCGATGCTCTCGCACTTCGGGCAGACGGCCTCGCAGGCGCGGGTGTTGGTGCAGTTGCCGAAGCCGAGCTCGTCCATCTTGGCAATCATCGCCTTGGCACGCCGCGCCGCCTCGGGACGCCCCTGCGGCAACAAGGCCAGCTGGCTCACCTTCGAGGAGACGAAGAGCATGGCGGAGCCGTTCTTGCAGGCCGCCACGCACGCGCCGCAGCCGATACAGCTGGCGCAGTCCATCGCTTCGTCGGCATCCTGCTTCGGAATGAGTATGGCGTTGGCGTCCTGCGGCTGCCCCGTGCGCACGGTCACGTATCCGCCCGCCTGCATGATTTTGTCGAACGCCGTGCGGTCCACCATGCAGTCCTTGATGACGGGGAAGCCCGCGGAACGCCACGGCTCCACGGTAATCGTGTCGCCGTCGTTGAAGCGGCGCATGTAGAGCTGGCAGGTGGTGGCCCCGCGCTCGGTCTTGCCGTGCGGCGTTCCGTTTATGTAAAGGGAACACATTCCGCAGATGCCCTCGCGGCAGTCGTGGTCGAACACGAACGGTTCCTTGCCTTCCGCCACGAGTTGCTCGTTCAGGATGTCCAGCATTTCGAGGAAGGAAGTATCGCCGGGGATGTCCTTCATCTCGCGTTCGTCGAAGTGTCCGGCATCTTTCGGCCCGTTCTGGCGCCAGTACCTTAGCTTGAATGATATGTTTTTCTCCATTGTCTTAATCTTTATAATCGTTGAACGGATGGTTTGTTAGCTCTTGTAGTTGCGGGTCTGCACCTTGATGGCCTCGTAGACGAGCGGTTCCTTGTACAGCACGGGCGCGGTGTCGTCGGAGCCTTGGTACTCCCAGCAGGACACGTAGAAGTAGTTCTCGTCGTCGCGCTTGGCCTCGCCCTCTTCCGTCTGGTACTCCTCGCGGAAGTGCCCGCCGCACGACTCGTTGCGGTTGAGCGCGTCGTAGGCGATAAGCTCGCCCATCGTGATGAAGTCGTTCAGCCGCAGGGCTTTCTCAAGCTCCGTGTTCACGCCTTCCGTCGTGCCGGGGATGAACAGGTCGGTCTCGAACTCCTTGCGGATTTCCTTCAGCAGCTTGAGCGCCTTCTTCAAGCCTTCTTCCGTGCGCCCCATGCCGACGTATTCCCACATGACGTGGCCCAGTTTCTTGTGTATGGAGTCGACGGATTCCTTTCCCTTGATGCCCATGAGGTGGTCGATGCGCGCGCGGACGGCCTTCTCGGCCTCGTCGAATTCCGGCGAATCGGTGGAGAAGCGCGGGACGGTGATTTGGTCGGCCAGGTAGTTCTGTATGGTGTAGGGCAGGACGAAGTAGCCGTCGGCCAAGCCCTGCATCAGGGCGGACGCGCCCAGGCGGTTCGCGCCGTGGTCGGAGAAGTTGCACTCGCCGATGGCGAACAGTCCCTTGATGGAAGTCTGCAACTCGTAGTCCACCCAGATGCCGCCCATCGTGTAATGGATGGCGGGGTAAATCATCATCGGGTTGTAGTATTTCACGCCGTTGATTTCGTTGGCGAGCTTGCCGGGGTTCACGTCGGTGATTTCCTCATACATGTCGAAGAGGTTGCCGTAACGTTGCAGCACCACGTCGATGCCCAGCCGCTCGATGCTCTCGGAGAAGTCGAGGAAGACGGCCAGCCCCGTGTTGTTCACGCCGAATCCCTTGTCGCAGCGTTCCTTTGCGGCACGCGAGGCCACGTCGCGCGGCACCAGGTTGCCGAAAGCCGGATAGCGGCGTTCCAGGTAATAGTCGCGGTCTTCCTCCGGGATGTCGCTGCCTTTCTTCGTCCCCGCTTGCAGAGCCTTGGCATCTTCCAGCTTCCTCGGCACCCAGATGCGCCCGTCGTTGCGCAACGACTCGGACATCAAGGTCAGCTTCGACTGCTTGTCTCCGTGGACGGGGATGCAGGTCGGGTGTATCTGCACGTAGGCAGGGTTGGCGAAGTAAGCGCCCTTGCGGTAGCACTGCATGGCGGCCGAGCAGTTGCACCCCATGGCGTTGGTGGAGAGGAAGTAGGTGTTGCCGTAACCTCCCGTGGCGATGACCACGGCGTGCGCGGCGAAACGTTCCAGCTTGCCCGTCACCAAGTTGCGGGCGATGATGCCGCGGGCGCGCCCGTCCACCATCACCAAGTCCATCATCTCGTAGCGCGTGTAGAGCTTCACCGTCCCGGCACTCACCTGACAACTCAGGGCGGAATAGGCCCCGAGCAACAGCTGCTGTCCCGTCTGCCCCTTGGCGTAGAAAGTGCGGGACACCTGCGCGCCGCCGAACGAGCGGTTGGCCAGCATGCCTCCGTACTCGCGGGCGAAAGGCACGCCTTGCGCCACGCATTGGTCGATGATGCTGTTGGAAACCTCGGCCAAGCGGTACACGTTGGCTTCGCGGGCGCGGTAGTCGCCTCCTTTCACCGTGTCGTAGAACAGGCGGTAGACGGAGTCGCCGTCGTTCTGGTAGTTCTTCGCGGCGTTGATGCCACCCTGCGCGGCGATGGAGTGCGCGCGCCGGGGGGAATCCTGGATGCAGAAGTTAAGCACCCTGAAACCCATCTCCCCGAGGGAGGCGGCGGCGGAAGCGCCCGCCAGACCGGTGCCCACGACGATAACGTCCAAACGGCGCTTGTTGGCGGGGTTCACCAGTTTCTGGTGCGCCTTGTAATTTGTCCACTTCTCGGCCACCGGCCCTTCCGGTATCTTGGAATCGATTATCTTTGACATAATTCTCATTTATAAAGGTTGATAAATCCGTTTAACCACAAACACTCCCGTCGCAACTTCCGCAGAAAGAGAAATACAGAGCCACCGCCAGGAACATCAGGATGAGGATGGTGGAGTAGATGTTGCCGATGCACTTCCAGCGGCAGAACCACACCTTGCCGTTCCAGCCCAGCGTCTGCATGGCACTCCAGAAGCCGTGCGTGAGGTGGAACCACAGAGCCGCCAGCCAGATGACGTACAGGACGGTGTAGACGGGACAGCTGAACGTTTTCTGGATGTAACCGTAACCGTCGGTCGCGCTCAGTCCGCCCACGAAGTAATCGCCCGTCAGCTCCGCGAACATCATGTTGTACCAGAAGTTGTACAGGTGCAGGAGCAGGCCCAGTGCCACGATGATGCCCAGCACGAGCATGTTCTGCGAAGCCCATTCCACCTTTTCGGGCTTGTCCGTCACGGCGTAGCGGTTGCTGCCGCGAGCCTTCCGGTTCTGCAACGTCAGCCAGAAAGCGTAGACGATATGTATCGCTACCAGGGCGGCCAACGCCAAAGTCGCGGCCACGGCGTACCAGTTGGCGCCGAGGAATTTGCAAATCGTGTTGTAGCCTTCCGCGGAGAACAGTGCCACGACGTTCATCGACGCGTGGAACGTCAGGAAC
Source organism: uncultured Paraprevotella sp. (assembly GCA_964466445.1). Taxonomy (GTDB): domain Bacteria; phylum Bacteroidota; class Bacteroidia; order Bacteroidales; family Bacteroidaceae; genus Paraprevotella. Next base: position 11,030 of record CAYXQT010000041.1, read on the forward strand.
AGGACAAGGGCGACTCCCGTGACGGACATCACCACTTTCCTACCGATAGATGAATCACATAACCACATAAACAGTTGAGTTTAATTATAAATGAATAACTTAAAGAATCCGCGCCACTCCGCCTTCCGTGTATCTTTTCTGCAAAAATACGCTAAATCTTGAACAAAGCAAAGAAATACCCCAATTATATTCCTTAAAATCACTACTTTTGTAACCGCAAAGGTGAGGGAGATGAAGTTCGACTACGACGTGATAGTGATAGGCGGCGGACACGCCGGGTGCGAGGCCGCGGCGGCTTCCGCCAACATGGGCGCGCAGACCTGCCTTGTCACGATGGACATGAACAAGATCGCGCAGATGAGCTGCAATCCGGCCGTGGGGGGAATCGCCAAAGGGCAAATCGTCCGCGAGGTGGATGCCTTGGGCGGCTTCATGGGAATCGTGACCGACCGCACCGCAATCCAATTCCGCATGCTCAACCGCTCGAAAGGGCCGGCCATGTGGAGCCCGCGCGCCCAGTGCGACCGCGCGAAGTTCATCCAGACGTGGCGCGAAATCTTGGAGAATACGCCGAACTTGCATATCTGGCAGGATCAGGTGAAGGAAATCATCGTGGACAACGGCAAGGCGGCTGGCGTGAAAACGTATTTCGACGTGACCATCCGCGCGCGTTGCGTCATCCTGACGGCCGGGACGTTCCTGAACGGATTGATACACGTGGGACGCACCCGGTTGCCCGGCGGCAGAATCTCAGAGCCTCCTTCGTACCGTTTGACCGAATCCATCGCCGAACACGGCATCAGCTACGGGCGGATGAAGACGGGGACGCCCGTGCGCGTCGACGGCAGGAGCGTGCATTTCGACGAGATGGAAAAGCAGGAAGGGGAACATACTTCCTTCAAGTTCTCTTTCATGGAACGCGACCGGAAGCTGAAACAACTGCCATGCTGGACTTGCTTCACCAATCCGGAAGTCCACGACGTGCTACGGAAGGGTTTGCCGGATTCCCCCCTTTACAACGGACAAATCAGAAGTATCGGCCCGCGCTACTGCCCGAGCATCGAGACGAAACTGGTCACTTTTCCCGACCGCACCCGGCATCCGCTTTTCTTGGAGCCGGAAGGCGAGGACACGCAAGAATATTATCTGAACGGCTTCTCGTCGAGCCTGCCGCTCGATGTCCAGATAGAAGCCCTGAAAAAAATCCCCGCTTTCCGCGACGTGACCGTGTACCGCCCGGGCTATGCCATAGAGTACGACTTCTTCGACCCCACGCAGCTGAACCACTCGCTGGAGTCCAAAGTGCTGCCGGGCTTGTTCATGGCCGGACAGGTCAACGGGACCACGGGTTACGAAGAAGCCGGCGGACAAGGCATCGTGGCGGGAATCAACGCGGCCCTCAAATGCGCCGGGAGCGAACCGTTCGTCATGAACAGGGACGAATCCTATATCGGAGTGCTCATCGACGACTTGGTGACGAAAGGGGTCGACGAGCCTTACCGGATGTTCACCTCACGGGCGGAATACCGCATCCTGCTCCGTCAGGACAACGCGGACGCGCGCCTGACGGAACGTTCCTATCAAACAGGACTCGCCACGCGCGAGCGCTACGACCGCTGGCTTTCCAAAAAGGAGGCCGTCGCGCGTATCGTGAGCTTCTGCAAGGACTTCTCCGTGAAACCGTCCTTGATAAATCAGGGTCTGGCGGCGTTGGACACCACGCCGCTCACATACGGCTGCAAGCTGTCCGAGCTGATAAGCCGCCCGCAAATCACGCTGAAGAACATATCCGAATACGTCGCGCCGCTGAAAGAAATGCTCGACGGCCTGACCGACCGCCGGGACGAAATCATCGAAGCGTCCGAAATACTGGTGAAGTACGACGGGTATATCGCACGCGAAAGGGTAATCGCCGACAGGATGCAACGCTTGGAGAACATCAGGATAAAGGGGAGGTTCGACTATAAGAGCATCCGTTCCCTGTCGACCGAAGCCCGACAGAAATTAGAGAAAATCGACCCCGAGACCTTGGCGCAGGCGGGGCGCATCCCGGGCGTCTCCCCGAACGACATCAGCATCCTGCTCGTCCTCCTGAGACGGTAGCCCGATATCCTACGTTTCACGTGAAACAACAAACGGTTTGACAACAAATAAAACGCTGGCCATGAACAATCCAACATTACTTAAGAATCTGCGGAACATTCCGGATTTCCCCATTCCCGGAGTTCAGTTCAAGGACGTGACGACGCTCTTCAAAAACGCGAAGTGTATGAAGATCATGCTTAATGAACTGTACGAGATCTACAAGAACAAAGGCATCACTAAGGTTGTCGGCATAGAGTCGCGCGGATTCGTCCTCGGCGCCGCCCTTTCGGTGAAATTGGGCGCGGGGTTCGTCATGTGCCGGAAGCCCGGAAAACTCCCCGCCGAGACCTTGCAGGAAAGTTACATGAAAGAGTACGGCAAGGACACGATAGAAATACACAAGGACGCCATTGCCGAGAAAGAAGTCGTGCTCATCCACGACGACCTGCTCGCCACGGGCGGTTCGATGAAAGCCGCCTACAACCTGGTGAAGAAGTTCAATCCCGCGCACGTCTACATCAACTTCATCATCGAGCTCACCGGAGAGGGACTGAACGGGCGCGAGGTGTTCGACGAGAACGTTGAAATAAGCTCGCTCCTGCGCGTCTGAAACCGCAGTCGCGTCCGGAGGGTGCGGCACGGCACGCCGTCCCTTCCTTATTATATGTGTCCAAACGCCATGACGACCGAAGAAAGAGAAAACCTCGACGCTTACCTGAAAGGCATCGTCCTGAACCTGCCGGACAGCCCGGGGTGCTACCAGTATATGGACGGCGAGGGGCAAATCATATACGTCGGGAAGGCCAAGAACCTGAAACGGCGCGTCTGCTC
>CAYXQT010000042.1:0-13838 GCA_964466445.1 uncultured Paraprevotella sp.
CGGGACGCGCGGAAAATACGCGATTCCCGCGCTGTTTGCGGAAGACGGAGTGTCAGCCGGAAAGGGGTTTCAGTTTTCAAAAAGTACGGCAAAAAGCGGTTTCCCGCGCTTGCGGACGGGGGACGCGCAAGCGCGAAGGGCGTTTCCCTTTGCAAAACGACACCGGAGTTTCGTGTCCGTTTCCCTTCCAAATAGGGGAAAAAAGCGCGTTCTCCGCAGTCCGTCCCGCCGTTTTCGGGAGGATTTTTCGCCGGAATCCGCACTTTTCCGGATTTTCCTGCGGACGAAAAAAGTGTTTTCTCCGCAGGGACGGAATTTTTTCTCGGCACGAAAACGGGCGGTTTCGGTGAAAGGATGTTAAGCAAACGCCCGGAATGTGAAAAAGTGTATCCGAGGCGGGGCGGAAACGCCTCCGGATGCCTTTCCGTAGCCGCCGTTCATGCCTCTCAATTTCCGCGAAAACCTTTCATTTTGTCAGCGGGGAGACGTTTCCCGTGTCGTTCTGATTTCCGGGGCATCCCGGAAAGACAGCCGCAGAGCCAATGAGAACGACTACGTGAGTTCGGGACGATGTCCCGCTGGAACGGGCTTTCCGGGGGAGGGGGACGGTCGTTTTGCGGCATTGCCCATTGGGGGGCTTGTCAGTATTCCCCCAGTCGGTCGTATGAGGTTTGCAGGATGGCCATGCCTTTTTCCTCACGCTCTCCGTCGGGAGCGGGCTCGTTGTAGACCGGTTTCCGGGCCGCGTTGTCGAAGATGGTCACGCCGGTGCTGTCCTTGAACATGAAGCCGTCGCTGAACGTAGAGTAGGCGAAGGGGTAGGTGTAGGAGGCCGAAAAGATGTTGCGGCTGTACTTGAAGTCCCGGTGCGGCAGGCCGAGCTGTCCGAGCAACGTGGCGGGCATGTCGCTCTGGTTCATCAGGGTGTGGATGACGGCCGGTTCTTTTATGGCGCCGCCCAGCCAGAGCATGGGGATGTGGTAGAAAGCGGGCGAAGTGACGTTGAACGTGGGCGAGCTGCCGTGGTCGGGCAGGCAGACGACCAGCAGGTTGTTCCATGCGGGAAGCCGTTTCAGCCGGTCGATGAACCGGCCGAGGCAATGGTCGGTATAGGCGAAAGAGTTCTGCCGCTTGTCTTCCAGCCTGTCGTAGGGGACTTCAAACGGTTCGTGACTGCTGAGGGTCAGGAACCCGGTGTGCCACGGCCGCCCGTCCGTCCGGGCTTCAATCATCTCATACAGGCGGTCGAACGTGTACTCGTCGTGCGCCCCCCAGGAGCTTGAGGTGCGTTCTTGCAAGCCGAAGTCCGTGTCGGCGGTGAGGCGCAGGTAGCCCGTGGAGGTGAAGTAACTCCTCATGTTGGTGAAGTCGATGTCGCCGCCGTAGAGGAAGTCCGTCTGATAGCCCGCCTTCCGCAACGTGCGGGCTATGCCGGGCAGAAAGCGCGACTTGGCGGGGAGCTTCATCACGGAGGTGGTGGGGTAACTGACGTGTCCGCTCAGCGCGCTGACCAGCCCGCGGTCGGTGCGGAAACTGTTGGCATACACGTTGTCGAAGAAGACGCCTTCGCGGATGAGCCGGCTCATGTTCGGCGACACGTTCCGGGCCCCGCCCAGTTCTTCCACGTAATCGCCCCCGAATCCTTCGAGGACGATGATGAGTATGTCGGGACGCGCGGCGCGCAGCAGATGCCGGGTGCAGTCTTCCGTCGAGGCCGGGTAGAGCCGCGCATAGCGGGCGGCCCGCTTGTGTTCGTCCAGGTAATTGTATTTCCCGGCGAAGTCCTCGGATTTGCTCCAGGAGTACATCAGATTGAAGGCCGGGTTCACGGCGGCATGGTTCATGTAGGTGTTCTCGCTGAAATAAGCGTTGCCGACATTCATGGTGGAACGCCCTATCCCTCCGCGTATGGCCAAGAAGATGAGGCCGCCCGCCAGCGCGTATGTGAAATTGTGGAGCAGCATCTTCAGGTTGACGGGCAGGGTGGGGAAAGTCTTGGGCGTGAGACGGACGCAACTCCACGACAAGAGAGCGGCGAACGCCGCAATCCCGAGCAGGCGCATGATGACGTAGCCGGCGGAGACGCTGGCCACAGCCTGCCTGGGGGCGTCGGTGTAATTGAAGATTGTGGCGTCGAGCTTGAATTTCCAGAACGTATAAAGGGACGTGTCCGCCACGCAGATCAGCGAGAGCAGGATGGCTATGAGGATGAAATAAGGGCGCAGCACGGCCTTGACCTTCATGCGGCGCATCCAGACACTGAGCCATACGACGAGGAACGGGAAGACGAGCAAATATCCCGTCGTGGAAGCGTCCAGTCCCAGCCCGTGGGCGACGACCTGAAGCAGGCCGCTTGCCGGCAAGGGCTCGTTCAAGCAGACGAACACGATTTTCTGCGACACAAAGAAAATCACGAAGGTCAAGAACAATTTGACAAGGTATGAGATGCGCTCTTTCATCGTTTTCTCGTTTTTGATGTCCGGACGGAGTCATTTCCTGCCGAAGTCGGCGGGGACTTCGCCCCACCGCCCCGTCTCCCATTTGCGGATGGGGATGTCCACGTCGTGGGTTTCCAGCCAAGTCTCTGCCCGCCCTATCAGCTGATAGAGCACTTCCGTGCGCGGGCTGCGTTCCAGCTTGGTCTTGCAGCGTTTCTGCCTGACCCAGCCGATGGCGTTCCGGCTGTCCGAGAAAACCGGCATGCGGACGCTTTTCTGCTTCATCAGAGCCAAGGCGTGCACGATGGCCAGGAACTCGCCGATGTTGTTGGTGCCGTACACGGGCCCGAAGTGGAAAACGGTCTCGCCCGTGCGGAGGTAGACTCCCCGGTATTCCATCGGCCCCGGGTTCCCGCTGCACGACGCGTCCACGGCTATGGCCTCGGAGGGGACTTCCGGAGGGAGGGGCAATACGGTGTCCCGCCGGTAAGAGGGCACGCCTGCCGCCTTGCTCCCGGAAACCGCCGGTGCGGTCGTCTTCTTTCTCGCCATGGCGTCGGTCTTACATGCGTTCAGGCACTTCTATTCCTAACAAGCCCATGCCCGTGCGTATGATTTTGCCGGTTTCGTCCGACAGTACCAGGCGGAAGATTTTCTTCTGCCCGTCTTCCTCGTGCAGGATGCTGAAGTCGTGGTAGAATTGGTTGTACTCTTTCGCCAGGTCGTAGCAATAGTTTGCAATGACGCTGGGGCTGTAGTCGGCGCCCGCCTGTCTTACCACGCCGGGGAAGCCCGCGAGCATCCGGATCAGGCTGATTTCCTTTTCGCTCAGGCCCGTTTGGACCGACAGCTCCGTGGGGACGGGAATGCCTGCTTCGGCCGCCTTGCGCAGGACGGAGCGGATGCGTGCGCAAGTGTATTGTATGAACGGCCCCGTGTTCCCGTTGAAGTCTATGCTTTCAGCAGGGTTGAACAACATGTTCTTTCGTGCGTCCACCTTCAATATGAAGTACTTCAGGGCACCCAGGCCGACGATCCGTGCTATTTCGTTGGCTTCTTCTTCCGTTAAGCCCGTCAGTTTGTTGATTTTGTCTTCGGACATCTCGCGTGCGCCGCTTATCATCCGGGCTATCAGGTCGTCGGCGTCGACCACCGTCCCTTCGCGGCTTTTCATCTTCCCGTCGGGCAGTTCCACCATGCCGTAGGAGTAATGCAAGAGGCTTTTGCCCCAATCGAAGCCGAGCTTGTCCAGCAGGATGGACAGCACTTGGAAGTGGTAGTTCTGCTCGTTCCCCACCACGTATATCATTTTGTCTATGGGATAGTCGCGGAACCGCTGTTTGGCCGTCCCGATGTCTTGTGTGATGTAGACGGAAGTCCCGTCCGAGCGGAGCAGGAGCTTCTCGTCCAGTCCCTCCGGCGTCAGGTCTGCCCATACGGACCCGTCTTCTTTACGGAAGAACAGCCCTTTGCCGAGCCCTTCTAAAACTGCCGCTTTCCCGTCGAGATAGGTCTCGGATTCGTAATATATCTTGTCGAAACTTACGCCGAGCGCCTTATAGGTGCTATCGAATCCTGCGTAAACCCACCCGTTCATCCTGCGCCAAAGGGCACGGATTTCCGGGTCGCCGTTTTCCCATTTCACTAACATCTCACGGGCTTCCTTGATGAGCGGGGCTTCGTTTTTGGCTTCTTCCTCGCTCATCCCCCCGTCCATGAGTTCCTTGATCTGTTCCTTGTAATGCCTGTCGAAAGCCACATAGTAGTCCCCGACGAGGTGGTCGCCCTTGATGCCGGTGCTTTCCGGCGTGTCCCCGTTCCCGTATTTCAGCCAGGCCAGCATGCTTTTGCAAATATGTATGCCCCGGTCGTTTACGATGTTGGTCTTGATTACGCGGTTGCCGTTGGCGGCCAGGATGTTGGCCAAGGCGCATCCCAACAGGTTGTTGCGGACATGACCCAGATGCAAGGGCTTGTTGGTGTTCGGGGAAGAGTACTCAATCATGACCTGCGGCGAATGGCTGGCGGGTTCTGTCAGGCCGAACCGTGCGTTTTGATGTATGTCGGCGAGCAGGCTAATCCAGCCGGTCGGGGTGATTACGAGGTTCAGGAAGCCTTTGACGGCGTTGAAACCGTCCACGACGGAGGGGATTTCGTCCTTCAGGAAACAGCCGAGCTCCCGGGCCGTGTCCTCGGGTTTCTTTCGGGACATCTTCAGAAAGGGGAAGACGACCAACGTCAGGTGCCCGGCGAACTCCTTTTTTGTCTTCTGGAGCTGCACCGTTTCGGGGGCGATGTCCTGTCCGTATAAGGTTTTGATGCCGCGAACCACGGCTGACACGATTTTGCTTTCTATCTCCATGACCTTGTCCTTACCTTGTCGTTCGGTCTGTAAATATACATAACAAGAGGGAGAAGCAGAATGCAGCTCCTCCCTTTTTTCCGCGTATGACGGATTCTGTCCCGGTCATTGAAGCGCGTCGGCCAGTTCCGCTCCGGCTTTGAACTTGGCTATTTTCTTGGCGGCGATGGTGATTTGTTCCTTCGTCCTGGGGTTGATGCCCGTGCGGGTGGGCCTTTCGCTCACGGAGAATGTCCCGAAGCCTACCAGCGTGATTTTGTCACCTTTCTTCAATGCCTCGGAGATGGCGTTGATGGTCGCGTTCAAAGCTTTCTTGGCGTCTGCCTTGTTCAAGCCTGCGTTCTCGGCAATGGCGTTGATGAGTTCTGTCTTGTTCATTTGATGAATTAATTTAGTAGATGATAACTCGCTTGTTTTGTATCCAATCGCGCAAATGTATGTAAAATAGCCGTTCAAACAAACTTTTTCATTAAAAAAATATTTCTTTTCATGAAAAAGCACAAGCTTAGGGAGCTGTTTTGGATGAAATGGAATAAAATTAGTATTTTTGCGGTCTTAATATAATGGAAATAGAGTGTGAACATGATGAACATGCCTCCCGTAACGAAGAATCTGATTATAATAAATCTTTTGTTCTTCCTGGCCAAGCTGGCGGCAGGACGCTATGGCGTGGACTTGGACAATTTGCTGGGACTGCACTTCTTCCTGGCACCCGACTTCGGCTTCTACCAGTTCTTCACGTACATGTTCATGCACGGCGGCGTCACGCATATCCTTTTCAACATGTTCGCCGTGTGGATGTTCGGACGGGTGATGGAATCGTATTGGGGCAGCCGGCGGTTCCTGCTTTATTATGCCGTATGCGGACTGGGCGCGGGGCTGGTGCAGGAGGGCGTGCAGTACGTGGAGTATCTGTGGCAGGGCTTGTGGGCGTACGACTCGGTCAATATCGGTTATGCCACGATTTCCATGGGCGACTATCTGAACGGCTGGACTACCATCGGCGCTTCGGGCGCGGTGTACGGCATATTGCTGGCCTTCGGCATGTCGTTTCCCGATGAACGCCTGTTCATCTTCCCGCTTCCCGTACCCATAAAGGCCAAGTTCTTCGTGATAGGCTACGCCGTCATCGAGCTGCTTTCCGCCTTGGGGAACTCGGGCGACGGGGTGGCTCACTTCGCCCATCTCGGAGGAATGGTATTCGGTCTGTTGCTCATCTTGTACTGGCGGAGAAACGGCGGCGGGGGATATTACGGAAATCATACATCCGCCACCGGGCGGCTGAAGAGATGGTTTGCCGGAAGGCGGGACAGTTTTTCTTCCTACCGTAAGCATAGGATGAATGTGTCCATGGGCGATCGAAAGGATGATTATGAATACAACGCCCGCAAAAGGGAGAAGGAAGAAGAGATAGACCATATCTTGGAAAAGGTACGCAAGTTCGGGTACGCGAGTTTGACGGAAGAGGAAAAACGCAAGTTGTTCGATGCCAGCCAGCGGTGAAGATGAATACATTGAAACGTATATTGGTACGGCTGTCGATAGGTGCAAACGTGATGGCGGCTTTCATGCTGTGGACTTGCGGATTGAGTTCCGGCCTGAATCCGGCGGTTCATCCCCGTGCGGCTTTGTTCGGACTGGGTTTTCCGCTGTTGTTGTTGCTTAACGTGGCTTTTATCCTTTTCTGGCTGGTCTTTTCCATCCGTTACGTCTGGTTGCCTTTTGCCGGAATGTTGGTGTCCTTTTCCTATATATATGACTATTGTCCGGTGAACTGGCCGAGGAAGCGGCCCGAAGGCACGCTCAAATTGCTTACTTACAATACGGAGTTCTTTGGCCGGGGCGAGGAGGACGCAGAAGGGAGGTTTCCGTTGCTGGATTACCTTGCAGGCTCCGAGGCCGACATCATCTGCCTTCAGGAAGGAATGGCATCGAAGAATCTTAGGCTTGAACATGTGGACAGCGTCATGGCGGAGGCGGGTTATCATATTCTTCGTCTGCACGATGGAAAGGCCGAGCCTCAACTGGTTTACAGCCGTCTGCCTGTAATATCCGTACAACGGATAGCCTACGAGAGCGCGACCAACGGCAGTCTTGCCGTAGAGTTGTCATACGGGCAGGATACCGTGTTGATAGTGAACAATCATTTGGAGTCCTACAAGCTGACTCCGGAGGATAAGGTGAAATATAGGGAAATCATTAAAGATCCCGAGAACGGGCATGTGGGAAGCGATTCCAGAGCGTTGGCCCGGAAGATGTCCGGAGCAAACCGTTTGCGCGGGCCGCAAGTCGATTCGGTCTTGAACTACGTCGAAGAATCGGGGAGGAAGGCCGTGATTGTCTGCGGCGATTTGAACGACTCTCCCATATCCTATTCTTGCCATCGCCTGTCTTCGCGGTTGGAAAGCGCGTTCCGCCAGTCGGGCAACGGGTTAGGCTTGTCTTATAATCAGAAAGGATTCTATTTCCGCATCGATCATATTTTCGTTTCCGACTATTGGCAGACATACGAGACGCACGTGGACAAGACTGCCGCATGGTCTGACCATTATCCGATGATTACGTATTTGAAAAAACGCAAAAAAGAGGATTAGGGAATAAATAAACTTGTCAACTTGCGGTGTTAACGTGAAAAAAACGTTATATTTGTGCCTTTGTAGTCTGATTAGCCATTAAGAAGTAACATCTCATTAATAATAAATCAAAATGCAGAACAAAGGATTTGTTAAGGTTTTCGCTTTGCTGTTGACCCTTGTGTGCGTCTTTTATCTGACATTCTCGTTTGTAACTAATTATCAAATGAAGAAAGTCGACAAGATAACGAAAACGCAGGGCGAGGAGGCAGGCGCGCATTATCTGGACTCCGTGATGAACAATCCGGTGTGGTTGGGCGCTTATTCGCTGAAAGACTGTCGCGAAATGGAAATCAGTCTGGGCTTGGACTTGAAGGGCGGCATGAATGTCATTCTGGAGGTGTCCGTTCCGGATGTGGTGAAGGCCTTGGCCGACCACAAGAACGACCCGTCGTTCAACAAGGCGGTAGCGAAAGCCACGGAGGGGGCAAAGAACAGCCAAAGCGATTTCATTACCTTATTTATAAGAGAGTACAAGGCGTTGGTGCCGAACGGGAACCTCGCGGAACTGTTCGCCACGCAACAGCTGAAAGGAAAGGTGACGACCCAAAGCACCGACTCCGAGGTGGAGAAAGTCCTGCGGACGGAGGTGCAGTCGGCCATCGACAATTCTTACAACGTACTCCGTACCCGTATCGACCGTTTCGGCGTGGTGCAGCCGAACATACAGGCACTGGAAGGGCAGATGGGGCGCATCATGGTGGAAATGCCGGGCGTGAAGGAGCCCGAGCGCGTGCGCAAACTGTTGCAAGGCAGTGCGAACCTGGAGTTCTGGGAAACCTACAACACGGAAGAAATCGTGCCGTTCATGATTTCTTTGGACACGCGACTGGCAGCGGAGAACGCCGCAAGCGCGGAGCCTGACACGTTGAAGGCCGACACGACGGTCGCGACGACAACACAAGCGGAGGTTGCCGCCGATTCCACAAAGAACGCTGAAGAAAAAATAGCCGCGGCCCTTAATAAGGGGGGTGGCAAGACATCGGCGGAGAATGCCGGCGCGGCAGTAGACGAACAGACCAAGAAGAACCATCCTTTGATTTCGGTGCTTCAGCTTGCCCAAAGTCCCACGGGTTGCGTAGTGGGCTACGCCGGTTGGCGCGACACGGCTGCCGTCAACCAGTATATCACGTCCGCCGCGGCAAAGGAAGTCTTGCCGGGCGACTTGAAGCTTTATTGGGGCGTCAAGCCGATGGGGCGCGGAACCATGGGCGACATCTTCGAACTGTACGCCATCAAGGTTACGGAACGCAACGGGCGCGCGCCGTTAGAAGGCGATGTCGTGACGGAAGCCAAGGATGACTACGAGCAGCAGAACGGCCGGCCGTGCGTGAGCATGACGATGAACTCCGACGGCGCGCGACGTTGGGCGGCCTTGACCAAGAAGAATGTGAAACGTGCCGTGGCCATCGTGCTCGACGGTTATGTCTACAGCGCACCCACGGTGCAGAACGAGATTACGGGCGGTGTCTCTTCCATCACGGGGCAGTTCACGGTGGAGGACACGCGCGACCTCGCCAACGTGCTGAACACCGGAAAGATGCCCGCTCCGGCGCATATCGTTTCCGAACAAATCGTGGGTCCCACTTTGGGACAGCAGTCCATCAACCAAGGCATCACCTCGTTCATCATTGCCTTTATCTTGTTGATGATTTACATGTGCGGCATGTACGGCCTTGTTCCGGGCATGGTGGCCAACGGGGCTTTGATACTGAACTTCTTCTTCACCCTGGGCGTGCTGACGTCGTTCCAGGCCGCGCTGACCATGTCCGGCATCGCGGGCATGGTGCTTTCCTTGGGCATGGCGGTGGACGCGAACGTGCTGATTTACGAGCGTACCAAGGAAGAGTTGAGGGTCGGCAAGACGGTGCGCTCGGCTCTCTCCGACGGTTACTCGAATGCCTTCTCCGCCATCTTCGACTCCAACTTGACTTCCATCATCACGGGCATCATCCTGTATAAATTCGGGACGGGGCCTATCCGCGGGTTTGCCACGACGTTGATTATCGGCATCTTGGTGTCGTTCTTCACGGCTGTTTACCTGACCCGCATCGTTTACGAGCATTTCCTGAAGAAAGACAAATGGCTGGACTTGACGTTCGTCACATCCTTTTCGCGCAAGTTCCTGCACGACACCCATTACAAGTTCATGAGTGCTTACAAGAAATCGTTCACGATTTTCGGGGCATTGTCGCTTATAAGCATCGTTTCCTTGTTCGTCCGAGGATTGAGCAAGGGGATTGACTTTACCGGAGGGCGGAACTTCGTCGTGATGTTCGAGAAACAAGTGGAGCCGGAGGCTGTCCGCACGTTGTTGCAGAACAAGTTCGGCGAGGCCAACATGCAAGTCATCGCGCTGGGGACGGATCATCAGACGGTGCGGATATCCACCAACTACCGGATTGACGAGGAAGGCACGGAAGTAGACTCCGAAATAGAGAAGACGCTCTTCGAGACGCTCAAGGGCGGAGGGTTGCTGTCGCCGGACTTGGACTTGCAGACGTTCATCAACCGCGACGAACGGTCGGGAGGTTCTATCATCAGTTCGGAAAAGGTGGGGCCGTCGATGGCGGAGGACATAACCTATGGAGCCGTCGTCTCCGTGATTCTGGCCTTGATAGCCATCTTCCTTTACATCTTGTTGCGCTTCCGCAATGTGGCTTTCTCCGTCGGCGCGGTCACGGCCTTGACGCTGGACACTCTGCTCATCATCGGTGTCTATTCGATTTGTTGGGGTTGGGTTCCCTTCTCCCTCGAGATTGACCAGACTTTCATCGGCGCGGTCTTGACGGCCATCGGCTATTCCATCAACGACAAGGTGGTGGTGTTCGACCGCATCCGCGAGTTCCTCCGCCTGTATCCCCAGCGCGAACGCCAGCGTTTGTTCAATGACTCTCTGAACACGACGTTGACGCGTACCATCAACACCTCGGTCACGACGTTAGTCGTACTGCTTTGCATCTTCTTCCTCGGAGGGGAAAGCATACGCAGCTTCGCTTTCGCCATGATACTCGGCGTGGTAATCGGAACGTGTTCTTCCATCTTCATGGCTGCCCCGGTCGCTTTCCTGACCATGGGACAGCGCATCAAGGAAAACGGGTAAGCGTTTGGTTGCTGTCCATAGAAAACGACTTTTGCACTGTCGGACGGGGAATACTTGGTCGTCTGAATATAAGATTACGGAATTATCCGCTTTAAGATTGTGTGTTAAGTGGTTTGATTTGCGGAGCCATGGATTGTCATTAGAAGCTACAATCGCACGCTTCCGCAAGTTGTAAGCCGATAGTCGGGAACCGCAAGATTGAAGTGGGTAATTCCGTAAAAAATATGTAGTAGGGAGTAATTTTGCAATGATTAAAGTTATTGATAGTTTGTATCTGACAGGAAAGGGATGCAGTATAGTAAACATCAATGCCTTACTGATAATCCATATAATTGTCCGGCAATCAATATTATGAATACGCTTGTGATTAAGAAGAATAAATAGTCGTCACTAAAAAACCTTAGATTCAAAATCGAAGTGCAAAAATCCAAGCCCTTCCGCCGCCTTTCCGCCACGCTTCATGGACGGAGGGAGGAGGTTGCGCTTCTGCCTTGAATCCATGTTCAAAATCAACACGGGAAGGCGGCTTGTTTCGGATGGTTGCGGCTTCCGGACGGTTATTCGGGAACGACTTGCGGAAACCGGCTTTTTCGACCGGTTACGACTCAGCGAACTTTCTTATCCGGTACGAGGGGAACATGAGGGCGTTTCGGCATGCCTTTGCGGACGCTTGTCCAGAACGCAAGGGCAAAACGCGCTCCGGCTGTCACGTCCCGCCCGTGTCTTCCTCCGGACGGGGCGCGGAGGTCGAATCCTCCTTTTCCGCGTCTGCGGCGTTCTTCGGGACTTCCGGCGTGTCGAACATGCCGTAGGTCGTGCGGAGGACGTGGAATTCCGTGCGGCGGTTCAGGGCGTTGCATATTTCCTGCTGTTCTTCCGGCAGTTTCCTGATGAATGTTTCCGTCAGCGTGTCGTTCTCGTGCAGGAACGTGTACCGTTCCGTCAGCCTTTTCCGGATGACTTTCGGGCGCGTCTCCCCGTACCCGACAGGGGTCAGGCGGTCGGCGGCGACGCCGTGCGCTATCAGGTACTTCACCACCGACTCCGCCCGCCGTTGCGACAGGCGGATGTTGTATTCGTCCGCCCCGCGATAGTCGCAGTGCGAGCTCAGCTCTATCGTGACGTTCGGGTTGTCTTCCATGAGCGTGACGAGGGAGTCCAGCGCGAGGGTGGAAGAGTCCGTGAGTTCCGCGCTGTCGAAGGCGTAGAACACGTTGTCCACCAGCACGGGGACGGTGATGGAAGCCAGCTCGAACTGGAGCACGTATTCCTTGCTCACGCTGCTGGTGTCCACACGCAGTTGCTCCTTGTGGTTCAGGAAGCCCTTGCACGTGCCCAGAAACACGTAGTCCACGTTCGGCTTGATTTCCTGCGTGAAGGAGCCGTCGCCCCTCACGCTGAGTTTCAGGTTCGTCCCGTCGTTGCCCACCATGTAGACCAGTCCTTCGGGCAGTTCGTAGCCGTCTTTCTCGTAGACCCAGCCCTTGACGGTGAGCAACACTTCGGGGCACTCGAAACTCATGATGTGGTCCCATCCCCTCGCGTCGCCCCGGTTGGTACTGAAGAACCCCCGGTTGTGCAGTCCGTCGAAGGTCATGGCGAAGTCGTCGCCCTGCGAGTTCATCGGGTATCCCAGGTTCTCCACGGACCACGCGCCCGCGCTGTCCTGTTCGGCCTTGAACAGATCCAGCCCGCCCATGCCGACATGCCCGTCGGAGGAGAAGTACAGCTCCCCGTTCGGGCGGAACGAGGGGAACATCTCGTTGCCCGCGCTGTTGACGGGCTCGCCGAGGTTGTCCACGCCACCGAGCCCGTGATCTCCTATCGCGATGCGCCAGATGTCGAGCCCTCCCGCGCCGCCCGGCATGTCGGAGACGAAATACAGCCATCTGCCGTCCGGCGACACGGCGGGGTGGGCGAAGGAGGACAGGGTGTCTTTCGTGATTTCCAGCAACTTGGGCGTGCTCCAATCAGCATCCGCGCGTTCCGACGTGTATATCTGCGCATACCGCGGGTATTCGGGGTCATACGTGCAACGAGTGAAATACATCGTCTTCCCGTCCGGAGAGAAGGCGCAGGCCCCCTCGTCGTATTCGCTGTTCACTTCGGATTCCAGCTGTTCCGGCGGCTGCCATTTCCCCTTGTCGTCCTTCCGGGAGGCGAAGATGTCGCCGGACTTCATCCCCGTGATGCCGCTCAGCTCGTTGCCCGTGGCCTGCGGGCGCGTGGAAGTCAGGTAGAGCACGTCCATCTCGTCGCCCGCCAGCATCGGGCAGTAGTCCGAACGGCGGGCGTTGAGCAGCGGCTCTTTCCTTACCGTGTACAGCGTGGGCTTCTGCTTCCAGACGGAGGCCATGGCGCAGCCCTGCAACCCGTGACGTGCCAGCACGTCGTCCGGCTTGTACGCGAGGTAGGCTTCATAGTTCTGCGCCGCCTTCTTGTAGTCTCCGCTTTTGCGCTGCGTCTCCGCCAGCCAGAAATAGACGATGCTGTCCGGATAGCCGTACCGCGCCGCGTTCTGGTACGACCCGGCGGCCCGCGAGGCGTAGTTGATGCGCCGGTAGCAGTCGGCCGCCTTGTAGGCCCGTTCGCCCCGCTTGGCGCGGTCCTTGGGCTTGGTCCGCATGTAAGCCCGGCGGTATTGGGAGGCCGCCTCGTAATATTCCCCTATGGCGTAGAACTTGTCCCCCTTTTTCACGTTGCTTTCCGCGCTGCAGCCTGCAAGCCATAGCGTCACGAACACGACCCCGAAAAGAGAAATCCACTTTTTCATATTCCGCTCCGTGTGCAAATATAATTTTTTTATTTCATTACGCGCCCGCAGTTCCCCGCTTTTTTTGGGGAGCGCGGCGGCTCCGGGAGTGTCAGCCCGTAATCGGAGGCCTCCGCAGGTCGCCCTTGGGCGGCTCGCCCGGACAAGCCGCCTTTCGCCGGACTGTCGTTTTGTCAGAATGTCAGCTCCGCCCTCGCGGGAATCGCGTATTCGCACGCTTGTCGGGGCGGCGCGGGAAATACGCGATTCCCGTGCCGTTTCCCGAAGACGGGATGTCAGCCGGAAAGGGATTTCCGCTGTCGTTTTGTACGACGGGAATCGATTCTCCGCGCTTGCGGACGGAGGACGCGCAAGCCCGGAGAGCATTCTCCCTTGCAAAACGGCACTTCGGTTTCGTGCCCGTTTTCCTTTCAAATAGAGGAAAAAGACGGCTTCTCCGCAGTCCGTCCCGCCGTTTTCGGGAGGAATTTCCGTCGGGAACCGCACTTTTCCGGATTTTCCTGCGGACGAAAAAAGTGTTTTCTCCGCA
>CAYXQT010000043.1:0-13664 GCA_964466445.1 uncultured Paraprevotella sp.
CGGGCTAAGAAAGCAAGGCAACCGGTTATGTATGTTGCCCTCTTGAAGAAGAATACGGTTCAGACTCCGATACCGGAAAGGCAGTATGCCCGGGTGCGGGATTCCGGTTTCATACGACAAACGCAAGTGCCGGGACGTGTGTCGGGAAAAGCAGGTAAAGAAGAAACGAAGTCAGAAGGCACACTGAATATATCCGCAGAACATCCTCAAGTGAGAAGCGGGCATGCGGAATTGCAGGTACAGAAGAAGAACATCGTATGAGGAGGAGCGGGAAAACTTCATGCGCTTTGGTGTTGGAGTATCGCGAACCGAAAGATTCTATGTCGGCGGTATGCAATGAAATCACTAATCCTCGTGCCTGAAAATACGTTACCGAAAAGCCCCCGTTAAGATTAAAACGCCGTTAACAGCCATGAAAAGTTTCTTAAATAGATATTCGGGAAACTTTTTTTAATAATATAATATTGTCAGTGCGTACTAAAAGACTTAATTTTGGGTCACAAAAAGCAAGAGTATAATTCATAAAACAAATAAACAGATATGGCTGAGGCGATGGATATTCGCGAGTTGAACGAGCGAATAGAGAGACAAAGTGCTTTCGTGGCGAACCTGATGGCGGGCATGAATCAGGTGATTGTGGGGCAGAAGCATCTGGTGGAATCTCTCTTGATAGGACTGCTGAGCGACGGGCACGTACTGCTGGAAGGGGTGCCCGGCTTAGCGAAGACGTTGGCCATAAGGACACTGGCGACGCTGATCGAGGGAGACTTCAGCCGGGTGCAGTTCACGCCTGACCTGCTTCCCGCCGACGTGGTGGGGACGATGATGTACAGCCAGAAGGAGGGGACGTTCGTCGCGCGTCGGGGACCCGTCTTCGCCAACCTCGTGCTGGCGGACGAGATCAACCGGGCCCCGGCGAAGGTGCAGAGCGCCCTGCTGGAGGCGATGCAGGAACGCCAGGTCACCATCGGCAGGGAGACTTACAGGCTGCCGGAGCCTTTCTTAGTGCTGGCCACGCAGAACCCGATAGAGCAGGAGGGGACCTACCCGCTGCCGGAAGCGCAGGTGGACCGCTTCATGCTGAAAGTGGTGATCGACTATCCCAAGATGGAAGAGGAGAAGGAAATCATCCGCCGCCGGACGAGGAGGGAAGAGGGGTCGGTGCGCCCCGTCCTGTCCACGCGCGAGATCATCGAGGCCCGCGACGTGGTGTGGGAAGTGTACATGGACGAGAAGATAGAGCAGTACATCGCGGACATCGTCTTCGCCACGCGCTATCCGGGCCGATACGGCCTGAAGGAGCTGGAAAGCTACATGGACTTCGGGGGCTCTCCGCGGGCCTCCATCAACATGGCCTTGGCGGCCCGCGCCTACGCCTTCATCAGGCGCAGGGGATACGTGATACCTGAGGACGTGCGTGCGGTGGCCCCGGACGTGCTGCGCCACCGCATCGGGCTCTCGTACGAGGCGGAGGCGGACGAGGTGGGCAGCGAGGAGATCATCAGCCGGATACTGAACAAGGTGGAAGTGCCGTAGGGGCGCCGTCTCGGATGGACAGGAGAGAGATTATAAGGCGTGTCCGCCGGATCGGGATCAAGGCGAGGGGACTGTCGGCGGACATCTTCGCGGGCGAACGGCATCCGGCGGGTTCTTCGGCGGATTCTTCGGCAAAACCTCTTGCAGTGCCGACAGGCATCTTCGCGGGCGAACGGCATCCGGCGGGTTCTTCGGCGGATTCTTCGGCAAAACCTCTTGCAGTGCCGACAGGCATCTTCGCGGGCGAACGGCATCCGGCGAGCGAGGAGCGGGGGCGTTCCCGGAGTCGAGGGGATACGAGTACGGGGATGACGTGCGTGACATGGAGCGGAACGTGAGATGGACAGGAGAGAGATCATAAGGCGCGTCCGCCGGATTGAGATCAAGGCGAGGGGGCTGTCGGCGAGCATCTTCGCGGGCGAATACCATTCGGCGTTCAAGGGTCGGGGGATGGCGTTCTCGGAGGTGAGGGAATACGAGTACGGGGACGACGTGCGGGATATAGAGTGGAACGTGACGGCGCGATTAGGTCGTCCTTTCGTCAAGGTGTTCGAGGAGGAGCGGGAGCTGACGGTGATGCTCGTGATCGACGTGTCGGGGAGCTTAGACTTCGGGACGGTGTCGCGGGCGGAGCGCGAGACGGTGGCGGAGATAGCGACGACGCTGGCCTTCTCCGCCATCCAGAACAACGACAAGGCGGGGGTGATCTTCTTTTCGGACAGGATAGAGAAGTTCATCCCCCCGAAGAAGGGTCGCAAGCACGTCCTGCGCATCATACGCGAGCTTCTGGGCTTCGCCCCGCGGAGCCTGTCGACGGACATCGGCGGGGCGGCGGAGTACCTCACGCGCGCGATCAGGCGGCGCTGCACGGCGTTCCTGCTGAGCGACTTCATAGACGGGAAGGACTACAGCACGGCCTTGACGGTGGCGGGCCGGAAGCACGACGTGGCGGCGGTGCAGGTCTTCGACCGCCGGATGGCGGACCTGCCGGACGTGGGGCTGATGAAGGTTCGCGACGCGGAGACGGGGCACGAGCAATGGGTGGACACGTCGAGCCGGAGGGTGCGGCAGGCGCATCACGACTGGTGGGAGAACCGCCGGAGGCTGTTGCGGGACACGTTCGCGAAGAGCGGCGTGGACTGGGTCTCCATCCGGACGGATGAGGATTACGTGCATTCGCTGATGACTTTGTTTGCCAAACGTAACAGAAGATGAGAAGAGGGAATGACGGCGTCCTGCGGCGGCTGTTCCTGCCGCTTCTGGTGGCGGCAGGAACAGCCGCGGAGGCACAGGTGACGGTAGACGCGAGGATAGATTCAGTGGAACTATGGGTGGGGGAACAGACGCGGGTGACGCTGGAGGTCAGCACGGACACCGGGTCGAAGCTGACGATGCCGCGGATAGGGGCGGGCGACATGCTGACACCGGGGGTGGAAGTGGTGGAAGTGTCCAAGGCGGACACGCAGCAGTTGGACGAGGGGACGCGCCGCTTAGTTTCCCAGAGTTACGTCGTGACCTCCTTTGATTCGGCGTTGTATTACCTGCCGCCTCTCGTCGTGGAGGTGGACGGGAAGGAGTACCAGTCGGAGAACCTGGCACTGAGGGTGTCGTCGATACCGGTCGACACAGTCCACGCGGACCGGTTCTACGGCCCCAAGGGAATCATGCCCGTGCCCTTCTCGTGGGAGGATTGGTGCCCGGTATTCGGGCTGTCGGTGCTCTTGCTCGCATGGGTCGTAGGGCTGGCTTATCTTTACATACGTTACCGGGACAACAAGCCGGTGGTCAAGATAGCCAAGCGGATCCCGAGGATCCCGCCCCATGCGAAGGCGATGGAGGAGATTGGTCGGATCAAGGCGGAGAGGGTGTGGGCGAAGGAGGACTCGAAGGAGTATTACACCCGCCTGACAGGCATCCTGCGCACGTACATGGAAAGTCGCTACGGCTTCAACGCCATGGAGATGACTTCTTCCGAGATTATCGGGCGGCTGCTGGAAGAGGGGACGCCGGGAAGCTTGGACGAGTTGCGGACGCTGTTCCGGACGGCCGACTTGGTGAAGTTCGCCAAGTACAGCACGCTGATTGACGAGAACGACGCGAACTTGGTGAACGCCGTCGAGTTCATCAACCGGACGAAGACGGAAGGGGCGGGGGCCGCGGTGCGGGAGGCGGACGAGGTGCCGTCGGGGCAGAAGCGCAGCCGGCGGGCGCTGGCGTGCATGCGCATGGCACTGGTGTCGCTCACGCTTGCCGCGTGGGTGCTGTTGGGTTGGATCCTTTGGCTGGTATGGGGGCTGGCCGCTTAAAACTTGCAAGTGATTATGACGTTCGCGAACATAGAATATTTTCTTCTCCTGCTTCTGCTGATACCCTACATCCTGTGGTACGTACTGAAGAGTAAGGGGAAGGAACCCGCGTTGTCAGTGTCGGACACGACGGTGTACCGTCATGCGCCCAAGAGTTACAGGAACCGGCTGATTCACGCGCCCTTCATCCTACGCCTGCTCACGTTCGCGACGGTCGTCGCCGTCCTGGCACGCCCGCAGACCAGCAACAGCTGGAAAAACAAGCGGGCGGAGGGCATCGACATCATGCTGGCGGTGGATGTCTCGACGAGCATGCTGGCGGAAGACCTGAAGCCGAACCGCTTAGAGGCGGCCAAGCAGGTGGCCTGCGAGTTCATCGCGGGCAGGCCGGACGACAACATCGGCCTGACCATCTTCGCGGCCGAGGCGTTCACCCAATGCCCGATGACCACGGACCATGCGGTGCTGACGAACCTCTTCAACGGGATAAGGGCGGACATCGCGCTGCGGGGCATGATAGAGGACGGGACGGCCGTGGGCATGGGGATTGCCAACGCCGTGTCCCGTCTGAAGGACAGCAAGGCCAAGAGCAAGGTGGTCATCCTCCTGACGGACGGGACGAACAACGCGGGTGCCATCTCGCCCCTGACGGCGGCGGAGATAGCCAAGAGCTTCGGGATACGGGTGTACACCATCGGCGTGGGCACCAACGGCATGGCTCCTTACCCCGAGATAGTGGGCGGCAGCGTGCATTACCTGAGAGTCCCGGTGGAGATCGACACCAAGACGCTGGCCGCCATAGCGGGGAAGACGGACGGGGAGTTCTACCGCGCCACGGACAACAAGAAGCTGGAGGAGGTGTACGAGGAAATCGACAAGCTCGAGAAGACGAAAATGAACGTGAGGCAATATAGCAAGCGGCATGAGGCTTACGCGTTGTTCGCGTGGATAGCCGCCGCGGCCCTGCTGTGCGAGATCCTGTTGCGTATGACCGTATTGAAGAAGATACCTTGATAATTCATCCTTGTCATGTTTCGTTTTGAAGAGCCCTCATATTTGTACCTGCTCCTGTCGATACCCGTGTTGGCAGTCGTGCATTACGTCACGGAGCATCTCCGCAGGAAACGCCTGCGTCGCTATGGCGATATCGTCCTGTTGAAGAGCTTGGCGCCGGACGTCTCGGCTGTCCGCCGGGAGGTGAAGGCGTGGCTGCTGCTCGCGGCGTTGGGGCTGCTGGTTCTCACCTTGGCGCGTCCGCAATTCGGGACGAGGACGGAAACCCGCAAGCGTCAGGGGATAGAGGCCGTCATAGCGCTGGATGTCTCCAACTCGATGCTGGCGGAGGACGTGGCGCCGAACCGTCTGGAGAAGTCCAAGATGTTGGTAAGCAGCATCGTGGACAACATGACGGACGACAAGATAGGGTTGATAGTCTATGCGGGGGAAGCCTACACCCAGTTGCCGATGACAAGCGACTACGTGTCGGCCAAGATGTTCTTGGAGACGATAAGCCCGTCCATGATAACCACTCAGGGGACGGACATCAAGCGGGCCGTCGACCTGGCCATGAAAAGCTTCACGCCCGACAGGGACGTGAGCAAGGCCGTCTTCGTGATTACCGACGGGGAGGACAACGAAGGAGGGGTCGTAGAGATGGCGGAGGCCGCGGCGAAAAAGGGCATAAAGGTTTACGTGTTGGGAGTGGGGTCCCCGCAAGGGGCACCGATTCCCGTGCCCGGGGGCTCGCAGTACGTCACGGACAACGCGGGGAACGTGGTGGTGTCCAAGCTGAACGAACCGATGTGCCGGGAAATCGCCGCCGCCGGGGAGGGTGCCTACATATACGTGGACAACAGTTCTTCCGCACAGGAGCAATTGTCGGTGGAGGTGGACAAGCTGGCCAAGAAGGAGATGGAAAGCACGGTCTATTCGGAATACGACGAGCAATTTCAGGGCGTGGCGTTGCTGGCCTTGCTCGCGCTCGTCATGGACGTGTTGATTGTGGAACGCAAGAACCCGTTGTTCAAGAAGATAAGGTTATTTCGCAAATAAGGGAAGAATAAATGTTACGCGGAACATATAAATATGGGTTGGCTTTGTTCTTCTGCATGGCAGGGGCTCTCTCGTGGGCGCAGAAGAAAGCGGGCCGGGACTACCTGAGGGGCGGGAACCGGCTGTATCGCGACAGCACGTACACGAAGGCCGAAGTGGATTACCGCAAGGCCATTGAGACCGACAGCCGTCTGACGCAGGCGTACTTCAACTTGGGGAACGCGCTGTTGAGACAGCAAAAGCCCAAGGAAGCCATGGAGGCATACGAGCAGGCCGCGAAAATGGAGACGAACAAGGGCAGGCTTGCCTCCATATACCATAACATGGGGGTGATACTGCAAAGCCAAAAGCAGTTCGCGAGTGCCATCGAGTGCTACAAGAACGCCCTGAAGCGGAACCCCGGGGACAACGAATCCCGTTACAATCTGGTATTGTGCCAGCACCAGCTGAGGGACAATCCGCAGCAGGACCGGCAAAAGGACGACAAGAGCAAGGAAAAAGACGAGAACGGGGAAAAGGACAAAAAGGAGAACAAGGACAAAAAGGAAGACCGTGAGGAACAACAGCAGAGGCAGACGCGGCAGGATGAGGAAAACATGGCGAAAGAGAATGCCGAGCAGCTGCTGAAGGCGGCCATGCAAGACGAGAAGAGCACGCAGGAGCGCATCAGGAAGGCCATGGCCGAACCCTCACGGAGAAAGCTGGAAAAACAATGGTGACGACTTAGGCGACAAAGGGAGCGGGAATGAAGAGAGATGTCATATTACTGTGGTTGTGCTGCCTGACGGCAGTGGCGCGTGCGGACGTGCAGGTAAGGGTCGCGGCGCCGGACGTGGTGGAAGAAGGCGAGCAGTTCAGGCTGAGCTTCACCGTGAACACGCAAGATGTCGACGATTTCCGCCTGCCGGCATTGAAGGGGTTTAGCGTGGACATGGGGCCGAGCCGCTCCTCACAGTCCAGTTATCAGATAATCAACGGGAAGACTTCCCAGAGCAGCTCGATAACCTATACCTATATATTAAGCGCGTTGAAAGTCGGCACCTATACGATTCCCGCCGCGACGGCTACCGTGAACGGGAAGCAGTACCAGTCCAATACCGCGAGCATAAAAGTCATACCCGGCAGCGGCGGGGGCGTGCAGCCGGGCGGGCAAAAGGGAAGGGGTCAGGAACGGATGCAGATGCAGGACGCGGGAGCCAAGATTACGGGGAAGGACTTGTTCATCACGGTTACGGCCGACAAGCAGCGCCTGTACGAACAGGAGGCGGTGGTGCTGACCTATAAAGTCTACTCCTTGGTCAACCTGTCGCAACTGGCCGGAGGTATGCCGGACTTGGAGGGCTTCCATACTCAGGAAATAGAACTTCCCCAGCAGAAAAGCCTGAAGATGGAGAGCCACAACGGCCGCACTTACGGCACGGTGGTATGGAGGAAATACGTGCTTTTCCCGCAGCGAAGCGGAAAGATGACGATTCCTTCCATCAAGTTCGAGGGCATCGTGGTGCAGCAGAACCGCAACATCGATCCGATTGACGCGTTTTTCAACGGGGGGAGTGCCATGGTGGAGGTGAAGAAGACCATCGTGGCCCCTTCGCTGACGTTGGAGGTAGACCCCCTGCCTTCTCCGCGACCGTCAAACTTCTCGGGTGCGGTGGGCAGCTTCAACGTCAGTGCCTCCCTTACCCCGAGCGAGGTGAAGGCGAACGACGCGCTGACGTTGCGGGTGACGGTATCCGGAAGCGGCAACATGAAGCTGATGAAAACTCCCGTGGTGAGATTCCCGAAAGACTTCGAGACATACGACGCCAAGATTACGGACCGGACGAGAGCGGGAAGCGGAGGGGTGGTGGGGAACAAGATCTTCGATTACCTGGCCGTGCCCCGCCATCCGGGGGAATATGCGATACCCGGCGTGGAGTTCTGTTATTTCGACACGGGGGCGAAAGCCTACAAGACCGTGAAGACGGAAAGCTTCGGCCTTAGCGTGGCGAAAGGCAAAGGCGGGGGCGGCGGCCACACGAACAAGGAGGACGTGGAGTTGCTGGCATCGGACATCCGGTACATCCACCAAGGGGAGGTGTCCCTGCGGAAGAGGGGCGAGTCTTTTTTCGGGACGGCCGCATACTGGTGGAGCTATGCCATTCCCCTGCTGGTGCTCGTCGCCGTCGTGTCGGTCTTCCGCAAACGGGCGGGCGAGAATGCCGACGCGGCCAAGGCGCGCAAGAAGAAGGCGAGCAAGGCGGCGGCCAAGCGTCTGAGACAAGCGGCCGAGCTGCTGAAGGCCGACAAGCCGGCCGAATTTTACGACGAGGTACTGAAGGCGTTGTGGGGTTACGCGGGAGACAAGCTGAACCTCCCGGCAGCGGAACTGAACAAAGACAACGTCAGCGAGAAGTTGCATTCGATGGGGGCTGATGCCTCGCTCGTGCAGGAGTTGGCAGACACGATGAACGAGTGCGAGTTCGCGCGTTACGCGCCCGGCGACCCGTCGCGGGCGATGGACAAGATATATGCGGCGGCGGCGGAAGTCATCGACAAGATGGAAAGTTTCATTGAACGTCAAGGAAGAAGCCATCGACAAGATGGAAAGTTCCGTTGAACGGCAAGGGAAGGAGTGATTGACAAAAGGAAAGTAGCATCAAATCAAACGTTAGGAAAGAAATGAACCTGAGGAGGAAGTTGGTTTTGACGTGGGCGGGCGCGGCGTGCATGCTCCCGCTCCATGCGGGGGAGAAGGCGCGTGGGGACAGCGCGTATGCCGCGGGGAGGTACGAGGAGGCCATAGCGGCATACACGTCCTTGCTGAAGAGGGGTGAGCACGCGGACGTATATTACAATCTGGGCAACTGTTACTACAAGACGGACCGTCCGGCCCTCGCCATCCTGAATTACGAGCGTGCCGCCCTGATGAACCCGGGCGACGCGGACATCCGCTTCAACTTAGAGGCGGCGCGGGAGAAGACGATTGATAGGATCACGCCGGAAAGGGAGATGTTCTTCGTGGCGTGGTACGAGGAGGCGGCGGACATGGCGGGCGCGGACGGCTGGGGACTCGCGGGCGTGTGCTTGTTCGCGGGAGCGTGCGCGTCGTCGCTGCTGTTCTTCCTGTGCGGCAGGACATCGTGGAGGAAGTGCGGCTTCTTCGGGGCGTTGGCGATGCTGTCGGCATCGGTGCTGGCCAACGTGTTCGCGCGGACGCAGGAGGAGGAGCTGAACGCGCGGCGGGGCGCGGTGGTGACGAGCAGTTCAGTAGTGGTGAAGAGCTCTCCGGACGAGTCGGGGACGGACCTGTTCGTGCTGCACGAGGGCACGCGGGTGGAGATCACGGACGGCTCGATGAGGGAGTGGAAGGAGATACGCGTGGCTGACGGCAAGTCGGGGTGGATGCGGTCGGGGTCGATGGAGGTAATCTGAGATGGGGACGGCAGAGTGGGCGGCGTGGGACCGGGAGCTCCTGCTGCGTCTGAACGGGAGCGACTCGTTGTTCATGGACCGTCTGATGGAGGGGATAACATGCACGTGGGCGTGGGTGCCGGCGGGGGCGGCTCTGCTGTACGTGCTTGTGAGGAACAACGGGGCGCGCGGGTGGTGGACGGTGCTGCTGTTCCTGTGCCTGTCAATCGTGGCGGCGGACCAGTTCTCCTCCTCGTTCTGCAAGCCTTACTTCGCGCGCTTCCGCCCGTCGCAGGATCCGTTGCTGATGTACGCGGTGGACGTGGTGGAGGGCTACCGGGGCGGGCGTTACGGCTTCATCTCGGGCCACGCGGCGAACACCTTCGCGGCCGTGGCCTTCCTCGCGCCGCTGTTCCGGAGCGTGCGGACGACCCTCTCGCTGTCGTGCTGGGCGTCGCTGTGCTCCTATTCGCGCATCTACTTAGGCGTGCATTATCCGGGGGACGTGCTTTGCGGGGCGGCGTGGGGGGCGGCGTGCGGGGCGGCGGCCTACGTGGCGTGCGCCTTCTTCCTGCGGAGGTCGTCGGGGGGTAGGACGTTCGTTTCCGGGCGGTACACTTCCACGGGGTACGCGTCGGGGGACTTAGACGTGCTGATGGCGGTGCTCCACCTGACTTACGTGGGGTTGGCGGCGCGTGCGGCGGCACTGTTCTGAGGGGCGCGGGCGGGGGCGAGACAAGGGAAAATTTTTTCAAAACCAGTATTCACATAAAAATCAGACACATGTTACCAGAAGTTAAATCGTGGGGGGGGGGATTTTTAGCACTGTCGCTTCTCGCGGCTTCCTCCGCCGATGCCTACGGGCAGCAAGAAGTGAGTGACGAGATAGTAGTTGAAGATTTGGGTTTCCCGGACGAACAACGTTACCACGATTTCTCCGGCATTCCGGGAAGTTCGGGAGCCGTGTATGCGGGCAACCTTTGCAACGGGGGCGACGCCATCCAGTTCAGGGCTGAAAAACCCTCGGGGATCGTAACGACGAAACCGGGAGGGAAAAGGGTGAAGTCCGTAAGCGTGGAATGGATGCAGGGACTTACGGGCACGCGAATCGACGTTTATGGGAGAAACTCGGCATATAAGTCCGCGGGAGACTTGTATGACCCTAACATGAAAGTTCTCGGCAGCATAAACAAAGGCAGTACCACGACATTGGACGTGGAGGGCGATTACAAATATGTGGGACTGCGCTCTTACGAGGCTTCCTTGAAAATCAACAAGATAATTATCGTGTGGGAGACGGACCGCGCGGGCCAAGTCGCCAAGCCCGTGCTCAGTCCCGCCGACGGCACGCACTTTGCGGATTCGCTTACGGTGACTGCGACTTGCGCCACCGCGGGGGCCGGGCTGTACTACACGACGAACGGGGACGCGCCGACGTCAAGCTGCGCGGGCTTCCCCGCCGGAGGGCTGACGATAAAGGAAAGCACCACGCTGAAAGTCATTGCCTCCGACGGCACGTTGAGAGACAGCGAGGTGGCGGAAGCCACGTACACCAAGGGCAAGGCGCAACCGGAGCTGGCCTTCGAACAGGACAGCTACACGGTGAACACCGGGGGAACCGTGACCGTGAAGGCCGTTTCCAAACCCGCCGCGACGGTCACCTATTCCCTGACTGACAGCGGCGGGGGCGCCGTGGAGAGCGTCGACCCGGAAACGGGCGAGGTCAAGGCCGGAATGGTGGCGGGGACGGCGACGGTCACGGCCACGGTGGAGGAAAACGACGGACACGCGGGTGCGAAGGCCGCCTGCACGGTGAACGTGGTCGATCAGGGCAACCTTTCCGAGGAAGTGGCCTTGGTGGCCGAAAAGAACGGTGCGCATTATGCGATGATGAAGACATTGCACGACGGCAAGAAGATAGACGCGGCGGAGGTCTCCGTACTTAACGGGAAAGTCGTCGCGGAAAGAAAGGACTTGTACGGCTGGATTGTCGACCAAGGCGCGGGAACCATCAGGGATCCTGTGGAAGGCAAGCATGTGGCTCCCGGCAGCGGCAATCCGGACCTGTCGCTGAAAACGGGCAGTCCCGCCAAATGGGACTATTCCGACGGAATGTGGCAATGTGACGGGAAGGACGGCAGGCGAAGATACATAGGATTGTACTTTTCCCCGGAGTTGAAATATTTCGGCCTGTACTTGACGGAAGAACACAAATATGCGGCTGCCGGAACCATGCCTGTTGCCGACGGTTACCGCCGGGACGTGGCTTCGGGGCACTACGGCACCGTCTGCCTGCCGCATGCCGTGTCCGCGGGGGACATGGCGGGGGCGGAGTTCTTCAGCATCGCCGGGAAAGTGACGGACAAGTCGACGGGGAAAGCGACTTCGATAGTGTTGGAGGCCGTGAGGGCCTTGGAAGCGGGGACGCCCTATATCTTCAGGGCGACGGACAGCGTGCTCGCGGTCATCTACAGCGGCGGGGAGGCCGGAGAGGCGGGAACGTCGAACGGGCTGGTGGGTTCCTTCGCGGGATGCTCCGTGGACAAGGACATGTTCGTGATTACGAAGGACAACAAGGTGCGACGTTGCGGCGAACGTTGTTCCATCGGGGCCAACCGCGCGTATATCGACATGGAACAGGTTCCGGAGGTGGAGGCGGCAGGAGCGGAGGAACGCACGATTTCGATAGGGGACGGCAGTACGGGCATATCCGCCACGCCGTCGGACGGCGGCTTGTCGGACGTGTGGACACCGGGCGGGGTCAAGGTGCGCCATCAGACGGACGCGGCGGGGGCCACGCTCGGCCTACCGCGCGGCGTGTACGTGGTGAACGGGAGGAAAGTGATTGTGAAATGACATGGAAGGGAGAAGGGAACATGGAAAGGAAGACATACGCGAAGCCGACTTGCGAAGCGGCTGAATATGGGACGCGGCATCCGTTGCTGTTGACAATTTCCTCGGGAGACAGCATAAAGGTCGAAGACGAGGCGGAAGACGATTTGGAAGGCATGTCGAACGTCGGCGGGGGCTTCTCCGACATTTGGGGAAACGGGCATTGACGTGACACAGGATTATGGAACGCGGGCGGGCTTGCGTGCGGACGGGCGGGAACGAAGCCGGCGAAGGGTCCGGCACGTCCGCGGCATCGGGGGGGGAGCGGCGAAAGGACCATGCGGACACGGGGCAGCATCTTTCCAAGGTGAACGCGAAGCCCAGAGGAACGATTCCGCGAGCCGTTTGCGGATGACAGGTCGGGAGGCGGTCAGAATCCGGCAGCCGCGGTTTCCGCCGGAGGGCTGTCGTCTTGTCAAAACGCCGGTTCCGGCCTCGCGGGGAACGCGAAGCCGCACGCTGGGTGCGGGCGGCGCGGAAAATGCGCGATTCCCGCGCTTGGGAACGAGGGACGCGCAAGCCGAGGGGCGTTCCGCCTTGCAAGACGAGAGGGGGATTCCATACCCGTTTTCTTTCCGGACAGGGAAAAAGGCGGCTTCCCCGCAGGGTGTCCTGCCGTCTTCGGGAGGAAAACCGCCGGGAACCGCATTTTTCCGGATTTTCCTGCGGAGAAAAAAGTGTTCCGTCGACAAGGACGGGAATTTTTCCTGGCACGAAAACGGCGGTTCCGGTGAAAGGAGTCGGACGGATGCCTGGAACGTGAAGAAACGTGTCCGAGAGCGCCTTTTTCCGCTCCCGATCCGCGTTTTCCGGCGGCAGTCCGCAACGCTTGGAACGGGCTTTTGCCTTTCATCCTGCCCGCGGGAAAAGGGAAAGGGCTGACATGTCGTCAAAAAACGAGACGAGCCACCCGAAAAGAGCTCCACGGGATACGACGGGGATGCCCGCGGGATTCCTTTCCGGGGCCGGGGCGGCCTGTTCCGGAGGGTTCCCTCCCCCGCCCCACCCCACAAAGGCCGAAGACTGCGGGAGTTATGCCTACACGTTCCACCACGCTTCCGATGCTGGGCACGGTGAAGTGGTATTTCCGCGCGGACGAAGGCCCGGCGACGGTCTGCGGGGAGGGCCTCACGGTGCGCGGGCGCAAGAAAGACACTTTCCGGGTCTGCGTCATCCCTCACGCTTACAGGCACACCGGCTTCCTTGCCATGAGGCGCGGGCCGACGGGCGACATCGGAGCCGACACCGTGGGCGGGTGCTGGGCGTATGCCGGACTTGTCGGGAAAACAGGAAGGCGGCGCGGTCCCGGCAGGTCTCGTGAACTTGCTGGGGACGGGCAGGAGGGAAGCGGGGAAAGGGGTGTCGTCTCCGAGAGTGCCCCGGCCTCCCGTTTCCGGAAAAGTCCCCGCAGGGCGCGGGCGGGGTCAGAGCCTGCCTTCGGACGCGGCGTCAATGCCGTGCAGGAGCGCGGCCCCGATTCTCTCC
>CAYXQT010000044.1:0-13464 GCA_964466445.1 uncultured Paraprevotella sp.
CGCGTATCTTCTGCTCCAACATCTGCATGAACATGGCGGTCATGTCGTAGTCCGTCCCTCCCGTCTCCGGCGGGTTCATCCGCCGGAGCGTGCATTCGTAGTAGCCCCGGCGCGGACGTGCGACATCAATGAAAAAGTAAGCGGCATCCACCCGCTTCCCTATCCGCTCCGTCCCCGTGAAGACGGCCGTCTCGCGGTGGAGGAACGGCACGAAGAAATGTATGCTGTTCCACTTGGGAAGCTGGTCGCAGATGAAGCCTATCATCGCGGGCTGCCCCTCGCGCTTCAGCTCCATCACGCGCCGCAACACGTTCTTCATCGGTATGCTTTCTCCGCCGAAGCTGTTTCTCAACCTGAGGAAGAACTTGTCCATCACCTTGTTGTACAAGGGGTGGTAAACCTGCCCGCAACGGATGGGGAGCGACAGGGAATAGGGGAGCGAGGCCACCCACTCCCAGTTGCAATAATGTCCGAGGTAAAGGACGATGAAGTCGCGCCCCTCCTCGCTCACCGCCCGTTCCACTCCGTCCACGCCGTGGAATACCATCCGCCGCCTCATCTCCTCTTTCGGGATGGAAACCAGTTTCAGGGTCTCCACGAAGCAGTCGCAGAAGAAACGGTAGAAGGCCCGCTCCGTCCGGACGATTTCGTCCAAGGGCTTTTCGGGGAAAGACTTCGTCAGGTTGTCCCTCACCACGCCGCGCCGGTAGCGGATGCAGTAGTACGTCGCGAGGTAAAGGACGTCCGACAGGAAATACAACGCGCGGAAAGGAAGCAAGGATAGCAGATAGCTCGCGCCAAGCACTACGCGATACATCAACTCCGTCCACCATCCTTGTTTCTCCATACCGAATTCCGCGTCCGGCTTTAACGACACGGCAAAAAGCACCTCCCTTTAAACAATATTGCAAAGCTAAACAAACTTTTTTGAAACGGCAATAATTCCTATGATAAAAACTCATTAACTTTGCGCCATGAAAATAGTTGTCGACGACAAAATCCCGTTCATCCGCGAGGCCATCGCCCAAATCTCCGACGATGTCGTTTACAAGACGGGGGCATCCATCAGCCCTGACGACGTACACGATGCCGATGCCTTGATTGTCAGGACGCGGACCCGTTGCGACGAAGCCCTCCTGAAAGGGAGCAAGGTCTCTTTCATTGCCACCGCCACCGTCGGTTACGACCATCTCGACATCGAATACCTGAAACGCGCCCGCATCGCGTGGGCCAACTGCCCCGGCTGTAACGCCAATTCCGTGGGGCAGTACGTCCGCTCGTGCCTTTTGCTTCTTGAGAAAGAGAAAGGATACGACCTGCCGGAGACCACGGTCGGATTGGTGGGAGTAGGGCATGTGGGACGCGCCGTCATCGAAGCCGCCCGCCCCTTGGGAGTGCGGCTTCTCCTCAACGACCCGCCGCAGGAAGAAGCCCTGCGCAAGGCGGGGAAGCCCCATGGCTTTTTTTCGAGGATGGAAGAGCTGCAAGAGGAATGCGATGTCATCTCGTTCCACACCCCGTTAGTCACGAAAGGATCTTACCCGACTTTCCACTTGGCGGACAGGGCGTTCTTCAATGCGCTGAAAAGGCGGCCCGTCATCATCAACACGAGCCGCGGGGCAGTCATGGACAATGCGGACACGCTTCAGGCCTTGAAAGACGGCGTTATCCGGGATGCCATCATCGACACGTGGGAGAACGAGCCGGACATCAACCGGGAACTCCTATACCTTATATATATAGGTACGCCGCATATCGCGGGTTACTCCGCCGACGGAAAGGCCAACGCCACCCGCATGGCGCTCACGGCGTTGTGCGACCATTTCCGCCTTCCGGCCGATTTTCAAATCCGTGTCCCGCAGTTTCCCGAAGGAACTCCGCCAGACCGGCACCTTACGGGGAAGGAACGGGCGTTGGCCTTGTATAATCCGCACACGGACAGCCTGAAACTCAAGTCGCATCCTGCCTTGTTCGAGGAATTGAGAGGCAACTACCCGTTGAGAAGAGAGTTCATAATGGAATAGGCGTCGCGGAGGAACGCAAACACCGCACACCGCATACGCTTTTGTGCAAAAACGGCAATTTATTTGTTTAATTGCTTGCATAAGTGGGGGGAAAAGAGTTTCTTTGCACTTGGATTTAGGGAAATACATCGAATAATAATCAAAAAAATTGCAATTATGTCTGAAATTGAATCAAAAGTAAAAGCTATCATCGTTGACAAGTTGGGTGTTGACGAGGCGGAAGTAGTAGCCACGGCAAGTTTCACTAACGATTTGGGTGCTGATTCATTGGATACGGTAGAATTAATCATGGAATTTGAAAAGGAGTTCGGCATCAACATCCCTGACGATCAGGCGGAGAAAATCGCGACGGTAGGCGACGCTATCGCTTATATCGAATCCAACTCAAAATAATAATATCCCCCCTAAACGCAGGTAATGGATTTAAGAAGAGTTGTGGTAACGGGCATGGGTGCCGTCACTCCGTTGGGGAACACTTCCCGGGAAACGTGGAAGAACATGATTGACGGAGTAAGCGGCGCGGGGCCTATCACGCATTTCGACGCTTCCCTGTTCAAGACCCGCTTTGCTTGCGAAGTGAAAGGTTTCAACGCGGACGGCTACATCGACCGCAAAGAAGCGCGCAAGATGGACTTGTACACCCAATACGCCTTGGCTGCCGCCAAAATGGCCGTGGACGATTCGGGCATGGACTTGGAGGCGGTGGACAAGAACCGCATAGGCGTGGTCTTCGGCGTGGGAATCGGCGGCCTCCACACTTTTGAAGAGGAAGCCGGCGCGTATGCCCTCACCGGGAAGGAATTGGGACCGAAATACAGCCCTTTTTTCATCCCCAAGATGATTGCGGACATCGCGAGCGGCCATATTTCCATCATGTACGGCTTCCACGGCCCGAACTACACGACCACTTCGGCGTGCGCGTCTTCCACGAACGCCTTGGCCGACGCGTTCAATCTTATCCGCCTGGGCAAGGCGGACATGATTCTCGCGGGCGGTGCGGAGGCGACCATATGGCCGGCCGGCGTCGGCGGCTTCAATGCCATGAAAGCCCTTTCCACCCGGAACGACGACCCCGCACACGCCTCGCGCCCGTTCAGCGCAAGCCGCGACGGGTTCGTCATGGGTGAAGGAGCGGGATGCCTGATACTGGAAGAACTGGAGCATGCCAAGGCACGCGGCGCCGCGATATACGCTGAAATGGCGGGCGCGGGCATGTCGGCCGACGCCTACCACATCACGGCTTCCCACCCGGAAGGCTTGGGCGCGAAACTGGTCATGGAAAGAGCGCTCGAAGATGCCGGAATGAAGCCGGAAGACATCGATTACATCAACGTGCACGGCACTTCGACCCATGTCGGCGACATTTCGGAGGCCAAGGCCATCAAGGACGTTTTCGGCCCGCACGCCTACGAGTTGAATATCAGCTCCACCAAGTCCATGACGGGGCATCTGCTCGGCGCCGCCGGTGTCGTGGAGGCAATGGCAAGCGCGTTGGCAGTGAAAGAGGATGTCGTCCCTCCCACTATCAACCATGCGGAAGACGACAAGGACGAGGAAATCGACTACGATTTGGACTTCACTTTCAACGTCGCCCGGAAGCGCACCGTGCGTGCCGCTTTGAGCAACACCTTTGGTTTCGGCGGGCACAACGCATGTGTAATCTTCAAGAAATACGCCGAATAGAAATACGCCGAATAAGTCGTGCATCCGAAAGATTTCATAGAAAGAATAAAGCTCCCTTTCAGAAAAGACAAGGAACTTTATTCTTCCTTTTATAACATATTAGGATTTTACCCCCGCCACATCCGCTACTACGAACAGGCTTTGCTCCACAAGTCTTCATCGATAAGGAGGCAAGGAAGCCTGATTAACAACGAGCGGCTGGAATTCCTGGGCGATGCCGTCTTGGGCGCCGTCGTGGGGGATATCGTCTTCCGCCACTTCAAGGGCAAGCACGAGGGATTCCTTACCACCACCCGCAGCAAAATCGTGCAACGCGAGACGTTGAACAGGCTGGCCGCGGAAATCGGCCTGGACAAGCTCGTCATCTCGTCCACGCATTCCTCTACCCACAACAGTCACGTGGGCGGCAACGCTTTCGAAGCCTTGGTCGGCGCGATTTACCTCGACCGGGGATATTCCTATTGCCTGCGTTTCATCGAAAAACGCATCATGAACCGGCTGATTAATATCGACAAACTGGCCTATAAGGAAGTCAATTTCAAAAGCAAGCTCATCGAATGGGGACAAAAAGAGCGGGTGGAAATCGTCTTCGATTTGGTGGGGCAGGAACGGGAAGGCGAAAACACGTCCGTCTTTACCACTCAAATCACGATTGAGGGTGTGGAATGCTGCAAAGGGAAGGGCTATTCCAAAAGGGAGAGCCAGCAACGGGCCGCAAGAGACACATTGGCGCTGTTGAGGAAATCTTCCGAACTGGTCGACAAAATCCTGTCCAACAAAAGACAGAAAGAGGCTTTTCCCGAAATGACCGTGCAAGACGACGGACAGCAAGCCCTGAGGGTAGTCCCTTCACCGGTGCTGGAAGTCTCCGTCGCGGAACCTGCCGAGTTCGGAATGACTGCCCGAAGATAGTGAAAGACGGGCGTTCAAGACGGAGAAGGCGAAACGCAGTCCATTAAAATCTGTATAAAGGTCGTTATTCTGATAACTTTGAATTATTTTTGCGGAAGAATGACTCCTGCGGAAATACGAAATGAATAAAACGAAGTTGGTCAGCCGCTTCTTTTCGGGAAGAAGAAAAAGCATATCCAAGTACGAAAGCCAAGCGGAGGAACTGCAATTAAAAGTCCTTCAGAGGCTTGTCCGCCAAGCCCTTCATACGGAATGGGGGCAGGCGCACGGGTTCGCGCGAGTCAGCGGCTACGACTCCTTTGCGAAGACCTCCCCGGTGAACACCTATGAAGAACTCAAAGGGCACATCGACCGCATGAGGCGGGGAGAAAAAGACGTGCTGTGGAGGGGGCGGGTCCGGTGGTTCGCCAAATCGTCCGGCACCACCAACGACAAAAGCAAATTCATCCCGGTCAGCAGGGAATGCCTGCAAGACACGCATTACCGGGGCGGGGCGGATGCCGTGGCTCTGTATCTGGGTCTGAACCCGCAAAGCAGGATGTTCGACGGCAAGGCGTTGATACTCGGAGGCAGCCATTCGCCCGGTTACGGTTTCTCCCGCAGTTCGGCGGGGGACTTGAGCGCCATATTGATCGAGAACGCCAACCCGTTTGTCAATCACTTCCGCATCCCGTCCAAGGAAATCGCGTTATTGGAAGACTTTGAGGAGAAGCGCGAGAGGATAGCCCGGGCCGCCGTCAGGGAGAACGTGACGAACCTGAGCGGCGTGCCGTCGTGGATGCTGTCCGTGCTGGCCCGCGTCCTGGAACTTTCCGGCATGAAGCACGTGGAAGACGTGTGGCCGGACATCGAAGTGTTTTTCCACGGCGGCGTGTCCTTCACGCCCTACCGCGAACAATACCGGCAACTCATCACCCGCCCCGGCATGCACTACATGGAAACCTACAACGCCAGCGAGGGGTTCTTCGGACTGCAAGCGGATTTGCACGACCGTTCCATGCTCCTGATGGTCGACTACGGCGTCTTCTACGAGTTCGTCCCGACGGACGAACTCGGGCGCGGGGAGCCGGACACCGTGCCGCTCTGGGGCGTGGAAACCGGGAAGAATTACGCAATGGTCATCAGTACGTCGGCCGGCCTGTGGAGATATGCCATCGGCGACACGGTGAAGTTCACCTCGAAGTCCCCTTACAAGTTCATCATCACCGGGCGCACGAAGTCTTTCATCAACGCCTTCGGCGAGGAGCTGATTGTGGACAACGCGGAAAACGGGCTGAAAGCCGCTTGCGAAGCCTCCGGCGCGCAGATACGGGAGTACACGGCGGCTCCCGTCTACATGGATGCCTGCGGCAAGTGCCGCCACCAGTGGCTGATAGAGTTCGCGAAAGAGCCGGAATCCCTCGCGGACTTCTCCCGTGTTTTGGATTTGAAGTTACAGGAACTCAACTCCGACTACGAGGCCAAACGCCACAAGGACATCACGCTGCAGCATCCGGAGGTTGTCCCGGCACGCAGAGGCCTCTTCGACGACTGGCTGAAGTCCAAAGGGAAATTGGGCGGACAGCACAAGATACCGCGGCTGAGCAACACGCGCGAGTACATCGACGAGATGCTGTCCATGAACGGCACCGCAAGGCCGGAAGGATACAAGGACACGAAGGAGGGGTGACATGCGGAAGAGATTTGTACCATACCTCCTTGCCGCCGTCGTTTGCGCCCTCTTCCCGGCGGCCTGCGCCAGCATCGGGACTCCGGACGGAGGCCCCTACGACGAGACCCCTCCCAAGGTCACCAAGTGCCAGCCGGCCAACATGTCGGTGAACAACCGGGACAAGAAACTGACAATCGCGTTCGACGAGTTCATCGTGCTTGAAAACGCTTCGGAGAAAGTGGTGGTATCCCCGCCGCAGAAGGAAATGCCGGACATCAGGACGTCCGGGAAGAAAATACACGTCACCCTGCACGACAGCCTGAAAGAGAACACGACCTACACGGTGGACTTCTCCGACGCCATCGTGGACAACCACGAGGGGAATCCCATGGGCAACTTCACCTACGCTTTCTCCACCGGCGCGGAAATCGACACGATGGAAGTCTCCGGCACACTGCTGGAAGCGGAGAACCTCGAACCCGTCAAAGGCATGCTGGTGGGACTTCACGACGACTTGTCCGACAGCGCTTTCACGACGAAATTCTTCACCCGCGTGTCCCGCACCGACAGCCGCGGGCGATTCACCGTCAAAGGCGTCGCCCCCGGGAAATACCGCATCTACGGGCTGCAGGATCTGGACGGGGATTTCCGTTTCAGCCAGAAGGCCGAAAAGATTGCCTTCGACACCGTCGTCATCGAGCCGACGTGCGCTCCCGACACGCGACAGGACACGGTCTGGATAGACAGCACGCACATCGACACCATCAAGACCATACCTTACACCCACTTCTATCCGGACGACATCATCCTCCGGGCATTCACGGAAGACTATACAGACCTGCATCTTTTGAAGACGGAACGCCCCGTCCCGGAAAGGTTTTCCATCTATTTCACCGGCCCTTCCGACACCCTGCCGACCCTGAAAGGGCTGAACTTCGAGGGCGCGGAAGACATCATAGTGGAACGTTCCGCGCGGAACGACACGCTGACCTACTGGATTACGGACACCCTGGTTGCCTACAAGGACACGCTCACCCTCAGCCTGACTTACTTGGACACCGACACGCTGGGGCAGTTGGTCTACCGCACGGACACCCTCGACTTGATTCCCAAGATTACCCACGGACAGCAGGTGAAAGAGCTTCAGAAGAAAATAGAGGAGTGGGAAGACCAGCAGAAGAAGGCCAGGCGGCGCCAGAAGGAGAAGTACGAGCCCAAGCCCAACCCGTTCCTGCACGAAAACCTCTCCTACAAGATGCTGCCGGGGGGTGCCATCGCGCCTTTGCAAAACATCAAGTTCACGTTCGACGAGCCGGTAATCCCGATAGACACCGCCGCCCTGCATTTCCACAGGCAGAAGGACACCGTGTGGATTGAAGAGCCTTACCTCTTCCTCCCCGTGGAAGGAGACATGCGCAGCTATATGCTCTACGCGGAATGGACTCCCGGGGAAAAATACAAGTTCGAGGTGGACAGCAATGCCGTGAGAAGCATCATGGGAAAGACCAGCGAAGCCATAAAGAAAGAAATCTACGTCAGCCCGGAGGAGGAGTTCAGTTCCCTGTTCGTCCACCTCATCCTGCCGGACACGGCAGCGACAATCGTGCAGCTTCTGGGCGGCAGTGACGAGGTGGTGCGGAGCGCCAAGGCCGTGAACAGCCGGGCGGACTTCTTCTACCTGAAACCGGGAGACTACTACCTGCGCCTCTTCATAGACCGGAACGGCGACGGGAAATGGAATACCGGGGACTATGCCGCCGGCCGCCGCCCGGAAGAAGTGTTCTACTTCCCCAAGCCCTTGTCGCTAAGGGCACGCTGGGAGGTCGAACAGGACTGGGAGGCGAGGGGCATCCCGGTGAACGGGCAGAAGCCGGAGGCCATCACCAAGCAGAAACCGGACGCGGAGAAAACGCCCAAGAACCGCAACGCCGAAAGGGAAAGGGAAAAGAACAGATGAAACGCGGCGCAAGGAGGGAAGGGCGGGCTTGCTTGACCCCTTCCGGACTGCCGCCCGCATGGGACGAAGTCAAAACAGGAAAGCGATGAAAAGAAACGCCATATTGTGGTTGCTGCTCTCTTCGTTGGTAACCGCGGCCTTGCCGGCCGACGCGCAGTGCCCCGCCGAGAACAACGCGTTCTCCGCGGGAGAGGACTTGTCGTACAGACTGTATTTCAACTGGAAGTTCATTTGGGTGACCGTCGGGACTGCCTCCATGAACGTCAAAGGCACGAACTACCAAGGCAAGGACGCCTACCGCTGCCATCTCATCACGAAGGGCAGCAAAAGGGCGGACAAGCTCTTCGTGCTGCGCGACACCTTGGTCAGCATCGTCAGCGACGAGCTGGTCCCTTATTATTACCGCAAGGGAGCACTGGAAGGCGACCGCTACACGGTGGACGAGGCGTGGTACAGCTATCCCGGCGGCAAGACCCATATCAGGCAACGCTTCAAGACCCACAAGGGCGAAATCCGCCCTAACGAACAGGATTGCGGCGTTTGCCCCTACGACATGCTCAGCATGATGCTCCGCGCCCGCTCGTTCGACGCCTCCGGCTACAAGGAGGGGCAGAAAATCAAATTCCCCATGGCGGACGGCGGCAGGGTGGAAGAGCAGACGCTCATCTACCGGGGGAAAAGGACCCTCAAGATGAAAGATGAAAAGACGAAGTATCGCTGCCTCGTGTTCTCGTTCGTGGAGTACAAGGACGGGAAAGAGAAGGAAGTGGTCACGTTCTACATCACCGACGACAAGAACCACCTGCCCGTCCGTCTGGACATGTACCTGCGTTTCGGAAGCGCCAAAGCCTTCCTGACGGGAGCCAAGGGGGTGCGCAATCCGCAAACGTCCATAATCAAGTAGGCGGCGCGGAAAGACGGGGCTTCCCCGTCCCTCTTCCCCTCCTTTCCGCGAAAGGAAAGGCACGCCGGGCTTGTGGAACCCGACCTTTCACTCGCGGCTATCCGAGAGAATCCGCCTTGCCGGAGCGAAAGGGAACCTCACGGGCCGTTCCCGTCATTTCACGTGGAAGCCGCCCCGTCCCGCCCGTCCTTTTGACGATATGCCGCCCGATTCCTCCCTTTCGCGAGCAAAAAGAAAGGGAAAAGCCCGTCCCGTGCATCGCGGACTGCCGCAGGAAAACGCGAAACAGGAGCGGAAAAAGGTGTTTTCGGATACGTTTTTTCACGTTTCGGGCATCCGGTTAACATCCGTTAAGCAAAAACGCGCGTTTTCCTGCGGAGAAAAAATCCCGTTTCTGCCGAGAAAACATTTTTTTCCTGCGCTTGCGGCGATTTCCGCGTCCGTAGGCAGACGGAAATTCCTCCCGAAAACGGCGGAACGGACTGCGGAAAACGCGCTTTTTTCTCTATTTGGAAGAAAAAAGGGCATTGGGTCGAAGTGTCGTTTTGCAAGGGCGAACGCCTGCCGGGCTTACTCGTCAGACATCCGCGGGCGCGGGAAACCGCCGCCCTCCGCGCTTTCTGAAAGAGAAAACCCCTTCCGGCTGACATCCCGTCTTTCTGAAAAGGCGCGAGAATCGCGTATTCCCCGCCCCTCCCCGCCAAGGACGCAAACAAGCGAACCACGCAAGGGCGGAACTGACATTCTGACAAAACGACAATCGGCGGAGAGATGCGGTGCAAGGGGAGAGGGGAGCCAAGTTCGCTTGATGAGTTCTTCCCCTGCGCCGCCCTGGATTGGGCGAAGTCAAGCCGCACGCCCCCGGTTGCGGGCGGCAGGCATCGGGGCGACCGTTCAAGGGCGGCTCGCGGAAGCCGGCGTTCCCCGGACGTATTCCTTCATTCCTCCTCCGCCCTTTGGGCTTTCTTCCCCGCCGCGCTCGACACCGCCGAGCGCACCCGGCTCAGCGATTCTGGAGTCATCAGCAGGTAAGACGCGATGTCGTTCACCGAGGCGCGGTTCGCCACCGACGGG
This sequence comes from uncultured Paraprevotella sp., assembly GCA_964466445.1. GTDB lineage: Bacteria > Bacteroidota > Bacteroidia > Bacteroidales > Bacteroidaceae > Paraprevotella. The sequence goes on from CAYXQT010000044.1 coordinate 10,206, forward strand.
AAATCCTTCAGGAAGCGCTCGTAGCGTTCGCGCGCCGACTCGAAACGCCAGGAGTCGGCCTTCACCTGATGCAGAATCAGGTTGTCCTCAAGGAAGTGGAGCAGCCACGCCGCTATGCCGCGGTGCGAAAGGGACAGCTCCACCAGCCCGGCGTAAGGGATGAGGCACAGCTCGCTCTTCTCCAGCGTCTCCATCATCAGGCGCGACGGCCGGCTCTTGAAGATGCTCTCGATGCAGTACGCGATGTTCCCCTCGCAGGTGAAGTGCTCCGTGATTTCGCGCCCGTTCTTGAAGTAGAACTGGCGCAGGAGCCCCTTGCACACGTACACCATGTGCCGGCACACCTGCCCGTCGCGCACCACCATCTGTTTCTTCCCGACCTCGCGCACCGTCAGGATTTCCGACAACGCCCGGCGTTCCTCGTCGGACAACGTGGCGAAGGACGGCACCTTGTCCGCTGTCAGCCCCTTTTCCATGTCCTGCTCCGCTTCTTTGCAATCCGTATGACGAAGATACGTTTTTTCGTCCGAACGCGAACGCGCGGGGCTCATAAATCTGACATAAATCAGAAAAACGGCTTTCCGCGCCGCGGGGCGGGATTTTTCGACCTCCGCGCGAACCGCCGGACGGGAAATCCGCTTATATTTGCATCCGTAGACGATGTGGCGCAAGGCGGGTTTGCCGGGCCGCCGCGTCGGGCGAGATTGATACCATAAAAAACAAAAACATTTCAGTCATGTATTTGATAGGATACGACATCGGCAGCTCCTCGGTCAAGGCTTGCGTGGTGGACGCGCAGACCGGAAAGACGTTGGGCGCGGCCTTTTACCCCAAACGGGAAGCACCCATCCTTTGCCCGAAGGCCGGATGGGCGGAACAAGAACCCGCATCGTGGTGGGACTACCTGAAAAACGCCACGGCGGAAGCCCTCGCCGCGGCGGCGGACGAAGCCGGGTGCACGCCCGCCGCCCTGAAAGAAGGAATGGCCGCCGTGGGCATCAGTTACCAGATGCACGGCCTGGTCTGCGTGGACCGGGAGCGGAAAGTCCTGCGCCCCGCCATCATCTGGTGCGACTCGCGTGCCGTCCCCTATGGGCGGAAGGCCATGGAGACGCTGGGCGCGGAGTTCTGCCTGACCCACCTCCTCAACTCGCCGGGCAACTTCACCGCCGCCAAGCTCGCGTGGGTGAAGGAACACGAGCCGGAGGTGTATGAGAAGACGGACAAAATCATGCTGCCCGGCGACTACATCGCCCTGCGGCTGACGGGCACGGCCTGCACCACGGTTCCCGGCCTTTCGGAAGGCATGTTCTGGGACTTCAAGGAAAACCGCGTCTGCAAGGAACTGATGGAACACTTCGGCTTCGACGGGAGCCTCATCCCCGAAATACGCCCCACTTTCGGCGAACAGGGGCGGGTGAGGGAGGACGCGGCGCGCGAACTCGGCATCAAGGCGGGCATCCCCGTGACCTACCGCGCCGGCGACCAGCCGAACAACGCCCTCTCGCTCAATGTCTTCAATCCCGGAGAAATCGCTTCCACGGCGGGCACGTCGGGCGTAGTCTACGGCGTGAACGGGACGGTGGACTACGACCCGCTCTCGCGCGTCAACACCTTCGCCCACGTCAACCACGCGGCGGGGACATACGGACGCGCGGCGTTCCCCGGCACGGAACAGACGCGCCTCGGCGTGCTGCTCTGCATCAACGGCACCGGCATCCTCAACTCGTGGATGCGCCGCAACGTGGCACTTGAGGGGTGCGGCTACGAGGAGATGAACCGCATGGCGGAAAGCGTGCCGCCGGGCTGCGAGGGACTGAGCGTCATCCCCTTCGGCAACGGGGCCGAGCGCGTCCTGCAAGACCGGGAGACGGGTTGCGCCGTGCACGGGATCAACTTCAACATCCACGGCCGCAGCCACCTGATACGCGCCGCCCAGGAAGGCATCGTGTTCTCTTTCCGTTACGGCATCGAGGTGATGAAAGGCATGGGGATGCGCGTGGACAAGATTCACGCCGGACGCGCCAACATGTTCCTCAACCCCGTCTTCCGCGAAGCCCTCGCCGCCTCGACGGGCGCGGTCATCGAGCTTTACGAGACCGACGGCGCGGCGGGCGCGGCGAAAGGCGCGGGCATCGGCGCGGGCATATACAAGGACAACGGCGAGGCGTTCGCCTCCCTGCGGCGGCTTATGGTCGTCGAGCCGGACACCGCCCTGCAACCGGCCTACGAGGAGGCGTACCGCCGCTGGCGGGACGTGCTCCGCAGCATGGAAGAAATCCGCTGACTCAACACTTACCATTCATAAACACTCACTAAAAAAACAAAGAAGACATGACACAGAAAGAGTACTTCCCGGGCATCGGGAAAATCAAGTTCGAGGGAAAAGAGAGCAAGAACCCGCTGGCTTACCACTATTATGATGCCGAAAAGGTCGTCATGGGCAAGAAGATGAAGGACTGGCTGAAGTTCGCCATGGCGTGGTGGCACACCCTCTGCGCCGAGGGCGGCGACCAGTTCGGCGGCGGCACGAAGACGTTCCCGTGGAACCGGGGCGGCGATGCCCTGACCGTCGCCAAGCAGAAGGCGGACGCGGGCTTCGAAATCATGGAGAAGCTCGGCATCGAGTATTTCTGCTTCCACGACGTGGACCTCGTCTCGGAGGGCGGCTCCATCGAGGAATATGAGGCAAACATGAAAGCCATCGTAGCCTACATCAAGGAGAAGATGAAGGCGACGGGCATCAAGAACCTGTGGGGAACGGCCAACGTCTTCGGACACGAACGCTACATGAACGGCGCGGCCACCAACCCGGACTTCGACGTCGTGGCGCGTGCCGCCGTGCAAATCAAGAACGCCATCGACGCCACCATCGAGCTGGGCGGAAGCAACTACGTGTTCTGGGGCGGACGCGAGGGCTACATGAGCCTCCTCAACACCGACATGAAGCGCGAGAAGGAACACTTGGCGCAGATGCTGAAAGCCGCGCGCGACTACGCCCGCGCCAAGGGCTTCAAGGGCACGTTCCTCGTGGAGCCGAAGCCGATGGAACCCACCAAGCACCAGTACGACGCGGACACGGAGACGGTCATCGGCTTCCTGCGCGCGCACGGCCTGGACAAGGACTTCAAGGTGAACATCGAGGTGAACCACGCCACGCTGGCGGGACATACTTTCGAGCATGAGCTGGCTTGCGCCGTCGACGCCGGGATGCTGGGCTCCATCGACGCCAACCGCGGCGACTACCAGAACGGCTGGG
>CAYXQT010000045.1:0-13293 GCA_964466445.1 uncultured Paraprevotella sp.
CCCGCGACGGCGGCATCCGCGATGCCGCTGGCCGGATCCGCGCTCACGTAGAGCGATACCGCCTGTTGCTCGCTCTTGTAGCAGGCGAAGCGGGGGGATGAGGCATTGTATTGGATGGTGCGGTTCGCATAGGCGTTGTTCCGGATGGTAGCCCGCCCGCCGTTTATGGCAATCGTCCACCGCGCGTTGTCGCTTTCCGCATTTCTCGATCCGTTCAGCTTATTGTTGTTCGAAGTCAGCGACAGGTAAACCTGCGAGGCGGTGTCGTACAAGGTGTAGGCACCTTCCGTCCCGCCGAGGGTCACCTGGTAAGGCAACCCGTCCCCGTCCGTCTTCGTGCGTATCTCGCCGTCGTCCGGGGCGATGCCGCAGGAACTTCTGAAATCATTTTGGACGGCTCCCATGGCGGTGGACTTGCCCTCGCATACAATCAGATAACATTGCCCGGCTTGGAGCTGTTCCGCCGACGTGACTTTGCGGAAAGTCCGCACGTCCTCGTCCGTCCCCGTGTCGACGACGGTGTAGGTGGCTGTCACCTCCCCGCTCGTCTTGTCGTCTTTCATGGCGTAGGCTACGATGGATGTCGGCTCGTTGATTTCCACAAGGACGGGCGGTTCTTCCGTGCGCAGGCTTCCGCCGTTCAGGGAGTAGACGATGTAAGCACCTGCCGTGGCGGTGTTTATCGTGACCGTCGTCCCTCTGCCCACGCTGCCGGACGGCGGGGTGAAGACGGGTTCCGCCACGTCATCCGGTTCCGGGGGCGTCACCTCGCCGCTTTCGTAGTTGTCCGGGTCGAACCCCACGCCGGTCTTGTCGCCCCAGACGTATTGTTCCAGTCCCGGGAAGTCGATGTAGGGGTTGCGGTTGCGCTGTATTCCGTAGACGGCGTCGTTGCGTGCCGTCTCCTTGTCGCTGACGGGGTCTTCCTCCGCCCAGCGCAAGAGCATGCCGAGCGCCCACGAGGCGAAGCCCGGGTAACTCTTGCCGTCCAGCATGTCGCTCTTCCATCCGGAAATGCGGTCTTCATAGCAGGTAATCATGTAGAAGTAAGTCCGCGCGAAATCCCCCTTGTACTCGTCCGCCGGTTCGAACACGATGCCGCTGTAGCCGCTGACGGTGCTTTGCCCGAGTTTGCTGAACCCCTCGTCCGACTTGTACCTCTCGCCGTCGGTTTCGCCGAAAGGGTAGTTGCCTCTTCGGCCGTTCACGCATCCGTCCGTGGGATAGAGGTGGAAGAGGTCGGTGTACATCGGATAGCCGTCGTTGAACCAGCTTTTGGGGAACGAGTGCTCGCGGTTGTAGCAGTCGCCTTCATTCTTATAATTCCCGCACTGGTCGCTCTTGAACGTGAAGTCGGTGGTGGAGGAATACATGTCCCAGACCTTGCCGTCGTCCCGCGCGTCGGTCTTCGTGAAGTCGTTCCACAGGTCTTCGTAACTTCTTTGCGTGTGGCCGGAGATGATGCGGCAGAGGGCGGTTTTCAGTTCCTTGCCCTTCGCGCCGGACGCTTTCTCGTAATAGCCGGAAGGAGCTTGCGCCCACAGACGGAGCAGGACGCAGAGGAGCGTCCCGAATGATAAGAATCTTTTCATGGCCTGCCTTTACAGATTACATAAGTCCCCTAATATACGGAATTATCCTTTCGGACGAACTCGCGCCCCGCGAATTTCATGATTTTTAACGGAAAACCGCAGGGAATGCCTTCCCGAAGTCCCGTTCCTTCACGGCTCTTGTCCGGGGGAGGCAGGGACGCTCACGGGCAAGGCCTTGGCGGAGAAACCGGGCGCGGGCTTTTGCCACAAGAAGCACCTTTTTGGACGTAAAAGGCGAAATGAATTGCAAGTGTCCGCACTTATTCGTATCTTCGCGCCTCGGTAAGGTTTGACCAAATCCATCGTCATGGAGCAGTTGAGACACGAATGCGGCGTCGCCATGATACGCCTGTTGAAGCCCTTGGAATATTACCAGGAAAAGTACGGCACCTGGATGTACGGCTTGAACAAGCTCTACCTGCTGATGGAGAAGCAGCGCAACCGCGGACAGGAGGGAGCCGGGATGGCGTGCGTGAAGATGGAGGCGAGCCCCGGAGAAGAGTACCTGTTCCGTGAGCGCGCCTTGGGGCCGGACGCCTTTACCGAGATTTTTTCCTCCGTGCAGTCCCGGTTCAGGGATTCGGGAGCGGAACAGCTTGCGGATGCCACTTACGCCAAGCGGCGGCTTCCCTTCGCCGGCGAGATTTACATGGGCCACCTCCGGTATTCCACCACCGGGAAGAGCGGCCTTTCCTTTGTCCACCCTTTCCTGCGGCGCAACAACTGGCGGGCGAAGAACCTCGCGCTGTGCGGCAACTTCAACCTGACGAACGTGGACGAGGTGTTCGCCCTCCTCACGTCGAAAGGGCAGCACCCGCGCATCTATTCCGACACGTACATCATGCTGGAACAAATGGGGCACAGGCTCGACCGCGAGAGCGAAAGGCTTTACGCCGAAGCCGTGGGCTTAGGACTGTCCGGAATGGACATCACGCACTATATAGAGGAACGCATTGACGTGAACAACGTGTTGCGCACGTCGGCCCCGCTGTGGGACGGCGGCTACGTGGTGTGCGGGCTCACCGGGAGCGGCGAGATGTTCGCCCTGCGCGACCCGTGGGGCATCCGCCCGGCCTTCTGGTACGAAGACGACGAGGTGGTCGTGGTGGCCTCGGAGCGTCCCGTCATACAGACCGCCTTCGGGCTTGAGGCGGAGCAGGTACGCGAACTGCTTCCGGGGCAGGCCGTCAGCGTGCGCCGGAGCGGCGAGACGCGACTCTCGAAAATCATGGAAGCGAAAGAGACGAGGGCTTGCGCGTTCGAAAGAATCTATTTCAGCCGGGGAAGCGACCGCGACATATACGTGGAACGCAAGGCATTAGGCAGACAGCTGCGCGATGCCATACTGAAAGCTGTCGACGGGGATTTGGAGCATACGGTGTTCTCTTTCATACCGAACACGGCGGAGGTGGCGTTCTACGGGATGCTGGACGCGTTCAACGCTTACCTCGACCAATGCAAGATGGCGCGGATAGAGGCCTTGGGGCGCAAGCCGACGCACGAAGAGCTGGAGCGCATCCTGAACCGGAAAGTGCGAAGCGAAAAGGTGGCCTTGAAGGACATCAAGCTGCGGACGTTCATCACGGAGGGCAACAGCCGCAACGACTTGGCCGCCCACGTGTACGACGTAACTTACGGAAGTCTCCAAGCCCACAAGGACAACCTCGTCGTCATCGACGACAGCATCGTCCGCGGGACTACGCTCAAGGAGAGCATCATACGCATCCTCGACCGCCTCCACCCGAAGAAAATCGTGCTGGTGTCCTCTTCCCCTCAGGTGAGATACCCCGATTATTACGGCATCGACATGGCGAACATGGACGAGTTCATCGCCTTCCGCGCCGCCGTCGCACTGCTGAAGGAGCGGGGCATGCGGCACGTCGTCGACGAGGTCTACGGACAATGCAAGACGCAGCTGGAATTGCCCGAAGAAGAGATGAAGAATGGCGTGAAAGCCATCTATGCCCCCTTCGCGGACGAGGAAATCTCGCGCAAGATGGTGGAAATGCTGCGCCCGGCGGAAGTCGACACTCCCGTCGAAATCGTATACCAGACCTTGGAGGGACTTCATGAGGCTTGTCCGGGACATGCGGGCGACTGGTATTTCAGCGGCGACTACCCGACACCCGGCGGCGTGAAGTTGGTGAACCGGGCGTTCGTCAGTTATTATGAGAATGTGTTCAAGGCAAACGAATAAGACGACAAAGACTGTATCCCCGAAATGAGAAACGTGACCCTTATCCTCGACGGCGGACACCGCTTCCGCGGCAAGTCGTTCGGCCATGAAAAGCCCGTGGCGGGCGAAGTGGTCTTCAACACCGCCATGACGGGATACCCGGAAAGCCTGACCGACCCGTCCTACGCCGGACAGCTCGTGGTGCTGACCTACCCCCTCGTCGGGAACTACGGCGTGCCGCCCTTTGCCGTGGAAGAAAACGGCCTGGCCACGTTCATGGAAAGCGACCGGATTCACGCCGCGGCCGTCATCGTAAGCGACTACAGCCAGGACTACAGTCATTGGAACGCGAAGGAAAGTCTGGCGGACTGGCTGAAGCGGGAACAGGTGCCGGGCATCACGGGAGTGGACACGCGCGAGCTGACGAAGGTGCTGCGCTACAACGGAGTGATGATGGGCAAGATCGTGTTCGACGACGACGCGCACGACATGCCCGAAGCCGACTACGAGGACGTGAACTTCGTGGACAAGGTGTCGTGCAAGGAAGTCATCCGCTACAACGAGGGCGGCGGACGGAAGAAAGTAGTGCTGGTGGACTGCGGCGTGAAGCACAACATCCTGCGATGCCTGATGCGACGGGGCGTGGAAGTGGTGCGCGTGCCTTGGGACTACGACTTCAACACCCTGGAGTTCGACGGCCTCTTCCTCGCCAACGGTCCCGGCAACCCGGACATGTGCGGGGCGGCGGTGGCGAACATCCGCAAGTTCCTTGCCGCGCCGGAAGTGCGCCCCTGCATGGGCATCTGCATGGGCAACCAGCTGTTGGGCAAGGCGGCCGGGGCGCGGATTTACAAGTTGAAGTACGGGCACCGCAGCCACAACCAGCCCGTGAGGAGGGTGGGCACGCCGTGCTGCTACATAACGAGCCAGAACCACGGATACGCCGTGGACACCGAAACGCTCGGGGCGGACTGGGAGTCCCTGTTCGTCAACATGAACGACGGCTCCAACGAGGGCATACGCCACAAGGCGAACCCGTGGTTCAGCGTGCAGTTCCATCCGGAAGCCGCCAGCGGCCCGGTGGACACGGAGTTCATGTTCGACGATTTTGTCGGTTTGCTCAAACAGGAAACAAGAGGTCCATGGAAGATAAGGGAATAAGGAAAGTCTTGCTGTTGGGGTCCGGAGCCCTGAAAATCGGCGAGGCGGGCGAGTTCGACTACTCCGGCTCGCAGGCCCTGAAAGCGTTGCGCGAGGAGGGGATAGAGACGGTGCTCGTCAACCCGAACATCGCCACCGTGCAGACGAGCGAGGGCGTGGCCGACCGGACTTATTTCCTGCCCGTGACCCCGTTCTTCGCCGAGAAGGTCATCCGGAAAGAACGCCCGCAGGGCATACTGCTGGCGTTCGGCGGGCAGACCGCACTCAACTGCGGCGTGGCATTATATAAGGAAGGAATATTGGAGAAATACGGCGTGCGCGTCCTCGGCACGCCCGTCCAGGCTATCATCGACACGGAAGACCGCGAGCTGTTCGTGAGGAGGCTCGACGAAATCGGCGTGAAGACCATCAAAAGCCACGCCTGCGCGGACATCGGCGAGGCACGCGAGGCCGCCGCACGTCTGGGCTATCCCGTAATCCTCCGCGCCGCCTATGCCCTGGGCGGCTTGGGCTCCGGCTTCTGCGACGACGAGCAGGAGCTCGACAGGCTCGCGGAGAAGGCTTTCTCCTTCTCCCCGCAGGTGCTGGTGGAGAAGAGCCTGAAAGGCTGGAAGGAAATCGAGTACGAAGTGGTGCGCGACCGTTACGACAACTGCGTCACGGTGTGCAACATGGAAAACTTCGACCCCCTCGGCATACACACCGGCGAGAGCATCGTCGTCGCACCCTCGCAGACGCTCACCAATTCGGAGTACCACAAGTTGCGTGCCCTGAGCATCCGCATCGTCCGCCATGTCGGCATCGTGGGCGAGTGCAACGTGCAGTTCGCCCTCGACCCTCGTTCGGAGGACTACCGCGTCATCGAGGTCAACGCGCGTCTGAGCCGCTCCTCCGCCCTCGCTTCCAAGGCCACGGGCTATCCCCTCGCTTTCGTGGCGGCCAAGCTGGGACTGGGTTACGGGCTCTTCGAGCTGAAGAACTCCGTGACGAAGACGACATCCGCCTTCTTCGAACCCGCGCTGGATTACGTGGTGTGCAAGATTCCGCGCTGGGACTTGGGCAAGTTCCGCGGAGTAGACCGCGGGCTGGGCTCTTCCATGAAGTCCGTGGGAGAGGTGATGGCCATAGGACGCACTTTCGAGGAAGCCGTCCAGAAGGGATTGCGCATGATCGGGCAGGGGATGCACGGGTTCGTGGAAAACAGGGACTTGCGGATGGACGACCTCGACGACGCCCTGCGCGAGCCGACCGACAGGCGCATCTTCATCATATCCGAGGCCATGTCCGAAGGCTATTCGGTAGACCGGATTCACGAGCTGACGAAGATAGACAAGTGGTTCCTGCAAAAACTGCGGAACATCAAGGACACGTCCGAGGCCTTGCATGCCTGCAAAAGCCTCGACGCGCTGGACGACGGGCTGTTGCGACGGGCGAAGGTGCAGGGGTTCACGGACTTCCAGATAGCACGCGCCCTGGGCATGGAAAAGGAAATGGACATCGACTCGGCTTCGCTGGCCGTGCGCCGCCGCCGCAAGTCCGCGGGCATCGTGCCGGTGGTGAAGCAGATAGACACGCTCGCCGCCGAGTACCCGGCGCAGACGAACTATTTGTATATGACTTACGGCGGCGTGGCCGATGACATCCGTTGCGAGCGCGACAAGCGCAGCATCGTGGTCTTGGGATCGGGAGCCTACCGCATCGGGTCTTCCGTCGAGTTCGACTGGTGCGGCGTGCAGGCCTTAGACACCATCCGCAAGGAGGGTTTCCGCTCGGTGATGATTAACTATAATCCCGAAACGGTGTCCACCGATTACGACGTGTGCGACCGCCTCTATTTCGACGAGCTGACTTTCGAGCGCGTGATGGACATCCTCGACCTGGAATGCCCGAAAGGCGTCATCGTCTCCACGGGCGGACAAATCCCGAACAACCTCGCCGCCGCCCTTGACGGGCAACACGTGCCCATCCTCGGCACCGCGGCCAAGAGCATCGACAATGCCGAAGACCGCGAGAAGTTCTCGGCCATGCTGAACCGCATCGGTGTGGACCAGCCGGAGTGGAGTGCGTTGACTACAATGGACGACGTGAACGCGTTTATAAATAAGGTGGGCTTCCCCGTCCTCGTGCGCCCCTCCTACGTGCTCTCCGGTGCCGCCATGAACGTATGCTCCAACGCCGAAGAACTGGAACGCTTCCTGAAGCTCGCCGCCCAAGTGTCCCCCACCCACCCCGTCGTCGTCAGCAGGTTCCTGCAACACGCCAAGGAGGTCGAGATGGATGCCGTGGCGCGCGAGGGCGAAATCGTGGCCTACGCCATCAGCGAGCACGTCGAGTTCGCCGGCGTGCATTCGGGCGACGCCACCATCCAGTTCCCCGCGCAGAAGCTGTACGTGGAGACGGTGCGACGCATCAGGAAGATTTCCGGGCAAATCGCACGGGAGTTGCGAATCAGCGGCCCGTTCAACATCCAGTTCCTCGCCAAGGAGAACGACATCAAGGTCATAGAATGCAACCTGCGCGCCTCGCGGAGTTTCCCTTTCGTGAGCAAGGTGCTTAAGATAAACCTGATAGAACTGGCCACGAAGGTCATGCTCGGCCTGCCCGTGCAGAAGCCGGACAAGAGCCTGTTCGACTTCGACTACGTGGGTGTCAAGGCCAGCCAGTTCTCTTTCAGCCGTCTGCAGAAGGCCGACCCCGTATTGGGGGTGGACATGGCCTCGACCGGAGAAGTCGGCTGTCTCGGCGACGACACCGGAACAGCCTTGCTCGCCGCCATGCTCTCCGTGGGGCATCGCATCCCGAAGAAGAACATCCTCCTGTCCACGGGCGGCGCCAAGCAGAAAGCCGAGATGCTGGACGCGGCCCGCACGTTGAAGGAACACGGATATGCCCTTTACGCCACCGGCGGGACGAGCCGCTACCTGACGGCGAACGGCGTGGAAAACGAACTGGTGTACTGGCCGAGCGAAAAGGGCGAGCCACAAGCCCTTGCCATGCTGCACGACCGCAAGATAGACTTGGTGGTGAATATCCCGAAGGACTTGACCCCGGGCGAGCTGAGCAACGGCTACAAGATACGCCGGGCCGCGGTGGATCTGAACATCCCCCTGATAACGAACTCGCGTCTCGCAAGTGCCTACATCCACGCCTTCTGCCACATCGGCATGGACGACTTGCCCATAAAGAGCTGGGACGAATATAAGTGAACGCGGCACCCGCCGTGCCATGCCGCGCCTCCCTGCCCTCGTCCGCACATGAATCCGTCCGACCGCGCGTGGGCACGGCGTGCTCCTGCCCCGTCCGTGCCTCCGGAGGAGAACGCCCGCGCACAAGGGAATGCCGCGACGCGCAGGATACCGGAAACCGTGAAAATGTCGTTTTCGTGAAAATAACATCGCGTCTGCATGCAATTCGTGCTTGTATTTTCCGTATTTTTAATACCTTTGTCCCGTAATTCCCGAAGAGGAGAAAGCGGCTTATGGGAGAAGCGACGAACATCTATCCGATATACGACAAGATGATGACCCGTTCGGACAAGGAACGGCTTCTCGGACAGCACGGGGTGATGGTCTGGTTCACAGGCTTGTCCGGCTCCGGGAAGAGCACAATCGCGCTCGGCGTGGAACGGGAACTGCACAGGCGCGGCATCCTGTGCCGTGTCCTGGACGGCGACAATATCCGCAGCGGCATCAACAGGAACCTGGGCTTCTCGCCCGAAGACCGGAAAGAGAATATCCGCCGCATCGCCGAAATCGGGAAACTGTTCGTGGACACGGGCGTGGTTACGCTTTCCGCCTTCATCAGCCCCACGAACGAATCCCGCCGCAACGCTTCCGAGATTATCGGGGCGGACGACTTCAGGGAAGTCTACGTGTCCACGCCGCTGGAAGTATGCGAGCGGCGCGACGTGAAAGGGCTGTATGCCCGCGCGCGACGCGGGGAAATCAAGGACTTCACGGGAATCAGTGCCCCCTTCGAGGTGCCGGAACATCCCGTCCTCACGCTGGACACTTCCGTCCTGACGCTTGAAGAGTCGGTCGGCAAGGTGTTGGAACTCATATTGGACAACAAATAAACGGCGGCATCATGTCTGAATACAAACTGAGTCATTTGCAGGAGTTGGAGGCCGAGTCCGTACACATCATCCGCGAGGTGGCGGCCGAGTTCGAGAACCCCGTGATGCTCTACTCCATAGGAAAGGATTCGTCCGTGATGGTCCGGCTGGCCGAAAAGGCCTTCTACCCCGGAAAAGTCCCCTTTCCCTTGATGCACATCGACTCCAAGTGGAAATTCAAGGAAATGATACAGTTTCGCGACGAGTACGCAAGGAAGTACGGCTGGAACCTGATTGTGGAGTCCAACGAGGAAGCGTTCCGGGCGGGCGTGGGGCCTTTCACGCACGGCAGCAAGGTGCATACGGACTTGATGAAGACCAAGGCTCTGTTGGATGCCCTGGCCAAGCACAAGTTCGACGCGGCCTTCGGAGGGGCGCGACGCGACGAGGAGAAGAGCCGCGCGAAGGAACGCATCTTCTCCTTCCGCGACCGGTTCCAGCAGTGGGACCCCAAGAACCAGCGCCCGGAGCTGTGGGACATTTATAACGCCCGCATCCACAAGGGGGAGAGCATCCGGGTGTTCCCCCTGAGCAACTGGACGGAGCTGGACATCTGGCAGTACATCCGTCTGGAAGACATCCCCATCGTCCCGCTCTATTATGCCAAGGAACGCCCGGTGGTGAACATCGACGGGCAATTAATCATGCCCGACGACGACCGCCTGCCCGAAAGATACCGCCACAAGATAGAGAAGAGGAAAATACGATTCCGCACCCTCGGTTGCTGGCCGCTCACCGGTGCCGTCGAGAGCGACGCCGACACCATCGAGAAAATCGTGGAGGAGATGATGACCGCGACCAAGAGCGAGCGCACCACACGCGTGATAGACTTCGACCAGGACGCGTCCATGGAACAGAAAAAGCGCGAGGGGTACTTTTAATTCTGGAGGGCTCATGGCTACATTGAACATAAGGGAATTCCTGCACCGGGACGAGGAGAAAGATTTGTTGCGCCTCCTGACGGCCGGCTCGGTCGACGACGGGAAGTCCACCTTGATAGGACGGCTTCTCTTCGACAGCAAGAAACTCTACGAGGATCAGTTGCAGGCGCTGGAACGCGACAGCAGGCGCACCGGGAACGCGGGCGGACGCATGGATTACGCCCTGCTGCTCGACGGACTGAAAGCGGAACGGGAAGAAGGCATCACCATAGACGTGGCCTACCGCTATTTCTCGACCAACCGGCGCAAGTTCATCATCGCCGACACGCCGGGGCACGAACAATATACACGCAACATGATTACCGGCGGATCCACGGCCAGCCTTGCCGTCATACTCGTCGACGCACGCAAGGGAATCGTCACGCAGACACGCCGCCACACCTTCCTTGTCTCCCTCCTCGGCATCAGGCATGTCGCGCTGGCCGTGAACAAGATGGACCTGGTCGACTTCGACCGGGACGTGTTCGAGGCCACCGTGGCGGAGTACGGGGCTCTGGCGGACAAGTTGGGGATAGAGGATGTTACCTGTTTTCCTCTTTCCGCCTTGGACGGCGACAACGTGGTGGAAAAGTCGGAACGCACGCCTTGGTATGAGGGTGTCAGCCTTCTGGACTTCTTGGAGACCGTGCCCGTCCATGCCGACCGCAACATGGCGGATTTCCGTTACCCCGTGCAGTATGTGTCGCGCCCCAACTCCGCCTTCCGCGGGTTCTGCGGGAAGATCGCCTCCGGCGTGGTGCGGGAAGGCGACGAAATCCTCGCCCTGCCGTCGCGCAGGAAGACGCATGTGAGGCGCATCGTGACGTACGGCGGAGACCTGAAAGAGGCTTTCTGCCCCCAATGCGTGACCTTGGTGCTGGAAGACGAGATAGATGTCTCGCGCGGCGAAATGCTGGTGCATCCCGGCAACGTGCCCGAAGTAGGGCGTTGCTTCGAGACGATGCTCGTATGGATGGACGACTGTCCGATGGACCAGAACAAACAGTTCTATCTGAAGCACGGCACGAACACGACCCGCGCCACCGTGAGCGAAATCTGCTGGCAGGTAGACGTGAACACGATGGAACGGCGCCCGTCCGGCGGCTTCCGCCTCAACGAGATAGGGAAAGTGCGCATCACCACCGCAAAGCCCCTGTTCTTCGATCCCTATCGGAAGAACCGCGCGACCGGCTCCTTCATTCTGATAGACCCCGTTACCGACAGGACGAGCGCGGTGGGCATGATTGTCGGCCCGGCGGACGACAAGGAGAACGATGCCGGGAGCCTTCCGGCGTTGGACTTGCCCAAGTTAGGCATCGGCAGGGAGCATTACGAAGCCATAGAGAAAGCCGTCAAGGACTTGGCGCGCCAGGGTCTCGCGGTAGAAGTCATAAAGGACAAACTTACATAAAACCAAAGCCCCATGGGATTGTTAGAGTTCAGCAAACTTCCGGTCAACACGCTGGTGGGCGCCGACTGGAAGACTTTCAAGGAAATGACGCGCGGACAGGAGATAGCCCCCGACAAGCGCACCAAATATTGTCTGACGAAAGGCGTGTGCCGCCTGTTGAGCCTGCTGGCACCCGTCCAAGACCGCAGGTTCGAGAAGAAGCTCGGAAGTTTCGAGTTCGACCGTGACCCCGTTTTCATCCTCGGACACTGGAGGAGCGGCACTACTTTCGTGCACAACATCTTCGCGCAGGACGCGAATTTCTGCTACACGACCACATACCAGACCGTGTTCCCGCACCTGATGATGTTCGGGCAACCCTTCTTCAAGAAGACGATGGGATGGCTGATGCCCGACAAACGCCCGACGGACAACATGGAGCTGGCTCCCGACCTGCCCCAGGAGGAGGAGTTCGCCCTCTCGAACATGATGCCTTATTCCTTCTACGACTTCTGGTTCTTCCCCAAGCACTGGCAGGAATATTGCGACAGATACATGACTTTCGAGAAAATCACCCCCGGAGAGCTTAAGGTGTTCAAGGAAACCTTCGTGAAGCTGATGAAGATTTCCGGGTATTGCTCGAAAGGAGGAGGACGCACTTACCTGTCCAAGAACCCTCCGCATACGGGGCGCGTGGAGGCGTTGGTGGAAATGTTCCCCCACGCCAAGTTCCTCTATCTCGTGCGAAACCCCTACACCGTGTTTGAAAGCACGCGAAACTTCTTCACCAACACCATCAAGCCGTTGCAGTTGCAACACATCGGAGAGGAGGAGATGGAGAAGAACATCCTCCTGACCTACACGAAGCTCTACCGGGCATACGAGAAGCAGAAGAAGTCCGTCCCCGAAGGAAACCTGTTCGAGGTGAAATTCGAGGATTTCGAGGCCGACGCGTTCGGGACGACCAAGCTCGCGTATGAAAGGCTGGGCATCCCCGGGTTCAGCCGTGCCGAGGATGCCATACGCAGATACACGGACATGAAGAAAGGCTACAAGAAGAACAGGTACGAGTACAAGCCCCGCACCGTCCGGTTAGTGAACGACAACTGGGGATACGCCCTCAAGGATTGGGACTACGAGGTGCGTGGCTGACCCGGAAGCCCGGCTTTTCCGCGCGGGGACTTCCTTGACCGGGAAAAACTCCGGAAGGAATTTTGTAAGGAATCTTTTTAACGCAAACCGCGTTCGTGATTTCCAAGCCCATGACCCCTAAAATTTTCTTGCCCAAGACGCACGATGTTCTTGCCCAAGACACAAAATTTTCTTGCCCAAGATGCACGATCTTCTTGCCCAAGACGCAAAATGTCCTTACCCAAGATGTACGATTTTCTTACCCAAGCGGGCATTCTCTTCCTTGAGCAGGAAACGTCCTCTTCGCTTCGGTTCGCGTCTTCCGGCGGTAGTCCGCAATGCACCGCAACGGCCTTCTCCCTTTCGTTTTGTACACGGAAGAAAGGAAAAGGATGTCATATTGTCAAAGGGGATGCCGACCGGACGGGTGCCGGTCTAAGCCGGTCTTCCGGCGGAAGGGTTTCCCGAAAACGGTTGTCTGAAAACCATCCCGTCGTCAGGACATGAGGAAGAGACCGCGTCGTGAATCGTTCCATTGCGACGCGGCCTCATGCAAGTCGGCGCGTGCCGTTTCACAATATCTGGTCCCCGTCTTTGACAAGCAGGAACGGAGCCGTGTCGGACTGGTCGATGTGCCGCAACATTGCGTCCACAATCCATTTGTCGTCGTCCGATTTATGATTGCGCAGTACCGCGCTTGCCTCGGCGAACCTGCCCGTCTCCCGGAGCAGTTCGGCTTGGAAGAGTTCGTATTGCTCCGACCTGTCGATTCCGTCAAGAAGTTCCTCAATGGTGTCGCGGTACAGGGT
>CAYXQT010000046.1:0-13246 GCA_964466445.1 uncultured Paraprevotella sp.
ATGAAACGAAATTCGGCCTGAAACCCCTCAAACTTCACGGTTCGCTCTCCGCCCTCCCCTACGTGCGCAACTTTCTCAGCACAAGCTGTTTTTACCTCGTGCAACCGGAAAGGGCATGAATGCCGTCAGTCAAGACGTCGCACCCGTGAGGATGATGCCGCCAGTACGAATATCGCGGAGGCCGTTCTGCCGGAAGCCGTCGCGGTGTCGGGCGGGGCTTCTTCCTCCATGCTTTCCTTGACTCTCTCGTTGGCAACGACAAGCGCCGGGAATACGAGAGACAAGGGGAATCGATGCTCTTCGAGGCATGACATGTTTTGAAGAGAGGACCCGGACGGCACAGCCAAGTCCCGTCAGCATCCCGGCATTCAAGTTTGTCCGTGGCAAAACACGGTTTCGTAACCCGAAGCAACCTCGTTGAAGCGGCAAGTGCCATTCTTTGTACTTCAAGACGGGTTGCCAAAGGGGACATCCGCCTGCGGAAGCCTTGTCCGGCGGCGGGATGCCGGAATACGGCACGGCATTCCGCCACTATATATATAATATGGTATAGGAAAGGTGGATGAAAATCCCTTTGACAGCATCCGCCGGATAAACATCGTACCGAGCTTGACATGTCGGGCGTCAATCTTGATGGAAGTCACACGGCGGACATGCGTGGCAGGGAAGAGGTCGGTCGTCGGGGCGGTTTCCCGGAAAAATCTTTTATTAAGGCCTGTCTGTAAATCCATAACCAAAAAAATGTCCGAATGACATCTGTTAAAGTAAAATTCAGGCCCTCGACCGTCGAGGGGAAAGCAGGAACTCTTTATTTCCAAGTTGTCCACTGCCGCGTTGTGCGCTTGCAAAAGACTAAGTATAGAATCTACCCCGACGAATGGAACGCGCATGCCGCAAGCATCACACTCTCTTCTTCCAGGCCGGACAGGCATTCCGTCTTATCCGGCTACCGGAAGGAGTTAAGACAAGATTTGTTCCGTCTGAACGAATGCATCGCCGACTTCTCTTGCAAGGGGCTGCCATACAGTACGGACGACCTCCTCCTGTCTTATCGCAGGCGGTGTGAGAACGACACTTTGGCTGGTTTCATGAAATCAATTATCCAACGCCTGAAAGAACAGGGAAGGTTGCGCACGAGAGAAACTTACCAATGCACGCTGGACAGCTTCATGCGTTTCAGGAAAGGGGAAGAAATCATACTGGACGAGATGACTCAGGAAACGGTGAAAGCCTATGAGACATACTTGAAAAAAGCACATCTGTGCCTGAATACCATTTCTTTCTACATGCGCGTCTTAAGGGCCGTTTATAACCGGGCCGTTGAGGAAGAACTTACCACCCAATGCTTCCCTTTCCGCCACGTCTACACCGGAATAGAAAGGACCGTGAAACGGGCTGTCCCCATGTCCGTCATCCGGCGGATAAAGGACAAGGAGCTCCTGCCCGGAAGTTCGATAGACTATGCCCGCGACATGTTCCTTCTCAGCTTCTACACGCGGGGCATGTCTTTTATAGACATGGCATATCTGAGAAAAAGGGACTTGCGCGACGGCATACTGACCTACCGCAGGAAGAAGACCGGACAGCGGCTCTCTGTCAAATGGGAAAAATGTATGCAGAAGATTATGGAAAAATATCCTCCCAACCCGACAGAATACCTGTTTCCCATCATTACGTCGGCCGGTGAAGACGAACGCCTGCGATACCGAAGTTCGCTCTCGTTGGTAAACAGGAAACTGAAGACCCTCTCCGCCCTCGTGTGCAGTCCCTATCCCTTGTCCATGCACGTGGCCCGCCATTCGTGGGCGAGCATCGCCAAAAGCAAGAACATACCTTTGTCCGTCATCAGCGAAGGAATGGGACATGATTCCGAGACCACCACGCAGATTTATCTGGCTTCGTTGGACGCGGCTCTCGTGGACAGGGCCAATGATTTAATATTAAACGATTTGTAGCCCGCAAGGCCCGTAGACGCAAAAGCCGCCCTCCCCCGCGGGAAGGCGGCTTTTGCGCACGCCGGCCGCCGCCGTCAGGTCAGGAAGCCGAGCAGCACCCCGGCGGCTACCGCCGACCCTATCACGCCCGCCACGTTCGGCCCCATGGCGTGCATCAGCAGGTAGTTCTTGGAATCGTATTCCAGCCCTAAGTTCTGGGAGATACGCGCGGCCATCGGCACGGCGGACACGCCCGCGTTGCCGATGAGCGGGTTGATTTTCCCGTCTTTCGGCAGGAACAGGTTGAAGAGCTTGACGAACAGCACCCCCGAAGCGGTGGCGATGATGAAAGCCAGCGCGCCGAGGAAGAAAATCTTGATGGTGTCCATCGTCAGGAACTCGCTCGCCTGAGTGGAGCATCCCACCGTCAGGCCCAGCAGCATGACCACGATGTCGTTCAGCGCGCTGCCAGCCGTCTTGGCGAGGCGCGTCGTCTTCGTGCTTTCCTTCAGCAGGTTCCCGAAGAAGAGCATGCCCAGCAACGGCAGGCCCGACGGGACGATGAACGTGGTGAGCAGCAGGCCGACCACCGGGAAGATGATCTTCTCCGTCTGCGACACCTGACGCGCGGGCTTCATGCGTATCACGCGCTCCTTCTTCGTGGTGAGCAGCCGCATGAGAGGCGGCTGTATCACCGGCACCAGTGCCATGTAGGAATAGGCGCACACCGCGATGGCACCCATCAGGTTCGGCGACAGCTTGGAAGAGAGGAATATGGCCGTGGGGCCGTCGGCTCCTCCGATGATGGCGATGCCCGCCGCCTGGTTCGGCTCGAAGCCCAACGCCAAGGCTATCATGTAAGCACCGAAGATGCCGAACTGCGCGGCGGCGCCCACTAACAGCAGCTTCGGGTTGGCTATCAGTGCCGAGAAGTCCGTCATCGCCCCGATGCCGAGGAACACTAAGGGCGGATACCAGCCCCCCTTCACCCCCTGGTAGAAGAAGTTCAGCACGGAGTTGTCCTCGTAAAGCCCGATCTCCAGCCCCACCGCCTTGAAAGGGATGTTCCCCAAGATGATGCCCAAGCCGATGGGAATCAGCAACAGCGGCTCGAAGTCCTTCTTGATGGCCAGCCACAGGAAGAACGCCCCCGCCAGGATCATAATCCAGTTCGCCGTCTCCGCGTTGGCGAAGCCCGTGTAGGTGAGGAATGCGGACAGCTTTGTCCCGATGAAATCAAATACTTCCATAGTCCTAAGCGATCGTTACCAAGATTGCACCTTCGCGCACCGAGTCCCCCTTGTTCACGTGCACCGCCTTCACCGTGCCGTCGCACTCCGCGCCGATGTTGTTTTCCATCTTCATGGCTTCGAGCACCACCACCGTCTGCCCTTTCTTGACGGACTGTCCCACCGTCACCGACACGGCGTTCACCGTGCCCGGCAACGGGGCGCGCACCGCTGTGCCTTCCGCCGCGGGAGTTCCCGCCTGTTGCCCGGCGGGCGCGGACGACGGCGCCGCCGCCGGCGCGTGGTGCACGTGGGACACGGGATGTATCTCCGGCTTGTGCATCATGTGCATCGGGCGGTCCGTTTCCACCTCGAACGGTATCCCGTTCACTTCCACTCTGGCCATGTTGCCTTCCACGTCGTTTATCTTCACCGTGTATTCCGCTCCCTTTACCTTGTATTTGTATTCCTTCATGATGGTTCTTTTCTATTTGTCGTTTTTATGGTTACTCTCTTGGACTGTAATTCTCGTGATGGATTCTCCACGGCTCCGGCCCGTCGGACGGCATCCTGTCCGCGTCTCCCGCCGCATGCCCGGGCCCCGCCGCGGACGGCCTACTCCCTCCACTCGCGCATGCTGTGTCCCTTGGCGCTCCACTCCGAATGCTCCTCCGTATGGTAGGTCAGCACGTTGCTCTCCACGTCGTGCACGTCCTCCTCGTAGTCGCGGAGCGCCATGGCGATGACCGCCATGTACACTTTCATGTCCACGCCCTTCGTTTCCAGTCCTTGACGCGCCATGACAGCCGCCTTGTCCGCATGCTCGTGCAGCACCCGGATAGCCCGCACGCGCGCCATCTTGGAGAAGAAAGCCACGAGGTGGCCGAACAGGAGGAAGAAGACGTAAAGGGCGAGCAGGCATCCGAAGACCACCCCCATCGCCATGACGGACATCGCGATGCCGTGCGGGTCCTTCTCCTTGAACTCCGCTGTCTTGTCCTCCGCCTTGCCCTGACCCACGTTCGGCGCGCCCGGCGTGGCTTCCCCCGCGTCTAAGACCGTCCACGTGTAGGAGTCGCTCTCGGAGTCGTACACCCGCGCGTAAGACTGGTTCTCGGCCAACGGCGGCACGGTGACGGAGTCTATCAGCGTCCTCCCGTTGCCGTCGAAGAGGGCGATGAAGTTCACCTTGCCGTCCGTCAGGGTGAAGTTCGTGTGCAGCGTGCCCAAGTTCGTCCGCCCGTCGGCGAAGAACACGATGCGTTGCCGCGCCGTCAGGCTCGTCCGCGCGTCCCCCTTGGCGACGGGCGACATCAGCCCCGCCCGCTCCGGCACGGAGAGGCTCTCGTCCAACGCCTCCCGGTTCGTGGTGAGGTAGCAGCTGCGGATGTCGTTCGTCCCCCACGACGTGTTGACAATCTCGATCCACCCCGTGTGCTCGCCGTACTCGTTGACGAGGCCGCCGGTGTTGGAGACCACGACTTCATTGATCTTGAAACTGAAAGCTCCCTGCCCGCAGGCCGCGGCCGCCGCCGCTATGCCGGCAAGGGCTCCCGCGATTCTTCTGTATGGCGTCATCTTCGTGCCCTCCGCTTACAATGGGATGTTCCCGTGCTTCTTCACGGGGTTCGACTGCTTCTTTGTCTGCAGCTGGGCCAACGCCCGGATGACGCGGAAGCGCGTGTTGCGAGGCTCAATCACGTCGTCGATGTAGCCGTAACGCGCCGCCTGGTAAGGGTTGGCGAAGAGCTTGTCGTATTCCGCCTCCTTCCCGGCCAGGAAGGCTCCCGGGTCTTCGGCGTCCTTCGCGTCCTTCGCGTACAGTACCGCCACCGCGCCCGACGCGCCCATCACGGCGATTTCCGCCGACGGCCACGCGTAGTTGATGTCGCCACGAAGCTGCTTGCAGCTCATCACGATGTGAGAGCCCCCGTAGCTCTTGCGCAACGTCACCGTCACCTTCGGCACCGTCGCCTCGCCGTAGGCGTACAGCAGCTTGGCCCCGTGAAGGATCACTCCGTTGTACTCCTGTCCCGTACCCGGCAGGAAGCCCGGCACGTCCACCAGCGTCACCAACGGGATGTTGAAGGCGTCGCAGAAGCGCACGAAGCGTGCCCCCTTGCGGCTCGCGTTGCAGTCGAGCACCCCCGCGTAGAACTTCGGCTGGTTCGCCACCACGCCCACGCTCTGGCCGTTGAAGCGCGCGAAGCCCACGATGAGGTTCTTCGCGTAGTCGGACTGCACTTCGAGGAACTCCCCGTTGTCCGTTATCGAGCCGATCACCTCGTACATGTCGTAGGCCTGGTTCGGGTTGTCCGGGATGATCTCGTTGAGGAAGTCCTCTAAGCGGTCCACCGGGTCGGTGCATTCCACGCGGGGCGGCTCCTCCATGTTGTTCTGCGGGATGTAGCCGATGAGGGCGCGTATCAGCTGCAACGCGTCTTCCTCCGTCGACGACGTGAAGTGCGTCACCCCCGACTTCGACGCGTGGACGCTCGCGCCCCCTAAGTCTTCCTGCGTCACCTCCTCACCCGTCACCGTCTTCACCACCTTCGGCCCCGTGAGGAACATGTAAGAGGTGTTCTCCATCATCAGGATGAAGTCGGTCAGCGCGGGAGAATACACCGCGCCGCCCGCGCAGGGCCCGAAGATGCCCGAAATCTGCGGTATCACGCCCGAAGCCTCGATGTTCCGCTGGAAGATGTTGGCGTAGCCCGCCAAGGCGTTGATGCCCTCCTGGATGCGTGCGCCGCCCGAGTCGTTGATGCCGATGCAGGGCGCGCCCATCTTCATCGCCTGGTCCATCACCTTGCAGATTTTCTCCGCCATCGTCTCGGACAGGGAGCCTCCGTTGACGGTGAAGTCCTGCGCGAAGACGTACACGAGGCGGCCGTCGATGGTGCCGCTTCCGGTGACCACGCCGTCGCCCGGATATTGCTTCTTCTCCATGCCGAAGTTGGTGCAACGGTGGAGCTTGAACATGTCCATCTCCTCGAAGCTACCCTCGTCCAAGAGCATGTCGATACGCTCGCGGGCCGTGTATTTCCCCCTCGCGTGTTGTTTCTCTATGGCCTTCTCGCCCCCGCCCAGCCGTGCCTTGGTGCGGAGTTCCACCAATTCCCTGATTCTCTCCAACTGATTGCTCATACTATTTATTATGATTTGAGAAATACTGTCTGCCGCCTGTCCGCCTCCCGCCGGAAGCCGGGCATCGCCATGCCGCGACAAAGGTACTAAAAAAGAAAAACCGTCATGCCTTTTGCGCGGAAAATTTAGCCGAAAAAAGATTGCCTCCCTCCGGCCTTTTTTCGTACCTTTGCGCCACTCAAACTGGCTTGACATGTCGAATTCCTCTTCGCCATCGGACTTGGGGACTCTTCCCGTCGGCAAGCTGCTCAGGCAGTACGCCTTCCCGGCCATCGTCGCCATGACGGCATCGTCGCTATATAATATGGTGGACAGCATCTTCATCGGGCAGGGCGTCGGGCCGCTTGCCATCTCCGGCCTCGCCATTACTTTCCCGTTCATGAACATGTCCGGCGCTTTCGGCGCGATGGTGGGCGTGGGCGCCTCCACGCTGATTTCCGTGCGGCTGGGACAGCAGGACCGCGAGGCCGCGCAACTCATCTTCGGCAACGCCGTCACCCTGACGCTCGTGCTCGGCGTGCTCTTCGGCACCGCCGCGCTTGTCTTCCTCGACCCCATCCTGTACTTCTTCGGCGCGAGCGCGGGCACGTTGCCCTACGCCCGCGAGTACATGGAAGTCATCCTCCTCGGCAACGTCATCACCCACAGCTTCTTCTCGTTCAACTCCGTCCTGCGCTCCGTCGGGCATCCCCAGCTGGCCATGAACGCCACCATCATCGCCGTGGTGGGGAACAGCATCCTCGACCCCCTCTTCATCTTCGCGCTCGGCTTGGGCATACGCGGCGCGGCCATCGCCACCGTGCTGGCACAGGTCATCTCGTTGGCGTGGCAGGTGAGCGTCTTCCGCCGTCCGGGGGAACTGCTGCGCTTCAGGCGGGGCATCTACAGGCTGAAAGGGAAAATCGTGGGCGACACGCTGGCCATCGGCATGTCGCCCTTCCTGATGAACACGTGCGCCTGCCTCGTCGTCATCCTCATCAATCGCGGGCTGGCGCAGTACGGCGGCGACCTGACCGTCGGCGCATACGGCATCGTCAACCGCGTGTCGTTCATCTTCGTCATGATTGTCGTCGGCCTGAACCAGGGCATGCAGCCCATCGCGGGGTACAACTACGGCGCGCGCATCTACGACCGCGTGCTCAAGGTGCTGCGCTACGCCATGCTCTCGGCGACGTTCGTCACCACCGCCGGCTTCCTCATCGGGGAGCTCGTCCCCGAATGGTGCGTCCGCGCCTTCACCTCCGATCCCGAGCTGACGGCCATCTCCGTGAAGGGGATGCGCATCGTCATGGCCGTCTTCCCCCTGATAGGCATGCAGATGGTCACGGGCAACTTCTTCCAGAGCATCGGCCACGCGGGCAAGAGCATCTTCCTCTCCCTCACCCGACAGCTCCTGTTCCTCGTCCCCCTGCTCCTGACGTTGCCGCGGATTTGGGGCGTGAGGGGAGTCTGGATGGCCATGCCCGTCTCGGATGCCATTGCCTGCGTGGTGGCCGCCGTCATGTTAGCCGTGGCATACAGGAAATTCAAGAAATCAGCCGTATAACGTCATGAAGAGTCATTTCATCGTCAACGTGGGACGCCAGTTAGGAAGCGGCGGGCGCGTCATCGGGAGCCGCGTCGCGGAAGACTTCCACATCAAGTTCTATGACAGGGAGCTCTTGGACCTGGCCGCGAAGGAGAGCGGCTTCAACAAGAAGTTCTTCGAGCGCAACGACGAGCATAAGAGGTTCCTCAAGGTGCTGTCCAGCTCCTTCGCCCCTCTCTTCGGAGGCGGGGATCCCTACGCCAACCAGCTCAGCGACGAGTCGCTCTTCAAGTTCCAGAGCGACGCCATCCGCAAGGCGGCGGAAAAGGAATCCTGCGTGTTCGTGGGCAGGTGCGCAGACTACATCCTGCGCGACTTCCCCGACACGGTGAACATCTTCGTCACGGCCGACATGCCCGACCGGATCAGGAGGGTCTGCGAGACGCTCCACCTCACGGAAGAAGAGGCGGAGAAGAGATGCGTCGAGGGAGACGCGAAACGCTCCGAATACTACAATTATTACAGCGCCAAGAAGTGGGGAAGCGCGGAATCCTACGACCTCTGCATCAACACGTCCGCTCTGGGCATGGAATCCACCATCGACGTGGTTGAAGACTTCATACTCCGGAAGTTCAAGCTATGAAGCGCATCGGACTGCTCTCGGACACGCACGGCTTCTGGGACGACAAGTATACGACGTATTTCGCGGAATGCGACGAAATATGGCACGCCGGCGACATCGGATCCCTTGAAGTGGCGCAAAGGCTGGCGGCGTTCCGGCCCCTCCGGGCGGTGTGCGGCAACTGCGACGGGGGCGACCTGCGGCGCATGTACGGCGAGAAGCTGCGCTGGAAGTGCGAGGACGCCGAAGTACTGATGACGCACATCGGCGGGTATCCAGGCCGTTACGCCCCCGCCATACGGGCGCAGCTGCACGACCGGACGCCCCACTTGTTCGTCAGCGGGCATTCCCACATCCTCAAAGTCCAGTTCGACCCCGTCCTGGGGCTGTTGCACGTCAACCCGGGCGCGGCGGGGCTGTCGGGCTGGCAAAAGGTGCGCACGCTCGTGCGCTTCACCGTCGAGGGGCGCGACTTCAAGGACTTGGAGGTCATCGAAATCGGCAGGCCGTAGGAGGGACGAAAGGGAAAGAGGGGAAACGGAATGCGGAGGTAAGTGGAAGAAAGCCGTGCCGCCATCCCACCACGGGAGCGGCACGGCTTTCTTCGTGTCCGCCGACGCGCCCCCTTCAAGGAAACGGCAAGGGAAACCGCTTCCGCGGCAAGGCCGACTCAACGTAAAACAAACGAATTTATCCGTGAACGGCACGGCGGCAAAAATACACCCTCCCCTTGCTGTATTTTCTCATCCTCAATCTGTTGGCGATCGCTCTCTTAGTAAGAGAGCGATCGCCGTTCCGCGAATCACGGTTCATCAGAGGCAAATGTATGCATTTACAGCGATATAAGCAAGAAAAAGGCTCGCTTTTTTTTGCACGAATGTTTTGAAAATTATGTTTTCTTGAAACAAATGTTTTAAAAAAACAACGTTTCAGATTTGTAACGTGCTGTATGAGAAAACGTTGAACTACCCGATCGCTCTCTTACTAAGAGAGCGATCGGTAAACGCGCCGGGAGCGCGTCCCGTCAAGGCGGAGAGGAGACAGACGAGAGAGTTTCATAAACATATTATTATTAACTACTTAAATCAAAAAAGAGACATGAAAAGAAAATTACTGAAAACGGCGGTGGCGGCGGCCTTGTCGGGCTTCTGCCTGCCGGGCGTTCTGGCGCAGGACGCTTGGGATGCGCCCAAGGTGCCGGGCGCGGACTTGTCGGGAGAGCTTTCGGGAACTTACGCGCTGTACAACGTGGGGGCGGACGCGTTCGTCACACATGGCGTGAATTGGAACACCCGAGCCGTGGCTGGACGTTTGTTTGGTGGCGATGCGGCTTTGGACGACGGGCATAAGGTGACTGTCACCAAAACGGAAAACACACTCCAAATCCATTTTAATTCAGTGGAGGATTCCAAAAAATATTTGGGACTTGCTGATGGAGTAGCGACTACGGTCTATACAGACGTGAATGCTAATAATGCCTTCACGTTCAGCAACAAGGGGGACGGAACGTTCACGTTGGATGCCCCGGGAGATGCGTCTTTCCTCGACGTGTCTACTTCCAGAGGATGGATATTGACTTGTTCGGGCGGTCAAAACCTCACCAAGTGGGCTCTTATTCCCGAAGATTCCATTACCAACGGTAACTACGCCACCTACAAGGCCAAGAAGGAAATGTATGAAATCTACGAAACCTTGACGACGGCGGGCACGTCCGGGGAGTACACGGACGCCTTGGCGACGGCGAAAAAGGCTTACGATGCCGCCGCTTCCGCAGATGACGTCAGGGCGGCTACCGCCGCCTTGCTGAAAGCCGCGGCTCTGGGCTTGACGGCGGATAAGGTAAACGCCTCCTCCCTGTTCACGAACGCGGACATGGTCGGCGCATGGAAACATACGGACTGGACGGTGGGAAGTCCGACGGTTAACATGAATTTTGCCGACTTTGAAAATTACTGGGCAGGCGGAATAAGCGGCGAGCCACCTATTGATTTGCTGAAGCAATCCCAAAGCGGTCTGCCCAACGGCATCTACACAGTGGTTCTTCACGGGTTCTACCGGGAAGACGGGTCGGACGCGGCTCCCGAACTGACGCTCATGAGCGGGGAAGCTAAGGCATCGTCAAAAGTTCCCGAAAGAGAAGACATAGACTTCACGGTCGGTTTCGGAGATATCCAATCCACTGGAAACGAGGTCGAAAACCCCAAATCGTGGGAAAGCAACAAGCCCAACAACATCAAAGACGCGGGCGAGGCGATGGCTGCCGACGGCACGACCGCGACGGTAGAGAATTTCATGGTGGAGAACGGAGAGCTCGCTGTGTCCGTGGTGATGAACGGCAAGATGCAATGGATTAACTGGCAGGGCTTCGACATCTATTTCCAAGCAGAGGATGAAAGTTCGTTGAAAAACATATTGGATGAGAAGGTTAAAGAGCTTGAGGCCTTGAAAGACACGGCAATGTACAAAGGAATCAAGGAACAGGTAAACACGGCTTTGGAAAATGCCGGGAAAGCAACCTCCGACACTTACGGGAAGAGCATCACCGAAGTGGAAGCGGCAATTGATGCCGCCAAGGAGAGCATCAAGGCTTACGCGAAGATGACCGCCGCCATTGATTTCGCGGAAAGCCATAAGAGTTCTTTGCCATCGGGCGCAGACCAAAGCGCATATAGTGAATTGAAAGGCAAGTATGACGGCGGCGAGTTCACGAACGAGGATGTCCAAAAGGACGAAAACGTGCGGGCGATTTATGAAGCCCTTGCCACCGCCGCCAAGAGTGCAACGTATGCAGAAGGGAACGACTATACGCTGGCCATCCTGAACAACGGCTTCGAAACGGGCGACCTGATGGGATGGACTGTTGGAGAGGTGAAATACGATCCTGGAGAAACGGGAGTTAAACCAAACGGACTGAATTATGCCATGCCTGGAGCGGAAGGCAGTTATTTGTTCAACTCGTGGGGAAGTGAGGGCAATTACGGAGCGACGCTTTCCCAAACCGTGGAGAACCTGCCTGGAGGCGTATACAAGCTGGGCTTCCTGTACGGCTCGGACATAGATAAAAAAATGACCGTGATAGCCAACGGGGATACGGTGACGTTCACCTCCGCCAATGCGAACACAGAAGCGCAACCCGAAAGTCTGCTCACCACGGTGGGAACGGGCGGCAAGCTGGACATCACCGTGATAGGCGGAGAGGCGAATGATGCCTGGTACAAGGTGGACAATTTCACCCTGAAAGCCGTGGCAGAAACCGACCTCGATGACTTGAAGACGTACAAGACGGACAAGGTGGAGGCCGCCGGGAAAATCGATCTCACGGTCAACGTGGGCGACGGTGCGTTCCGGAAGCCGGAAAGCGTGGCGAAGGGAGTGACAGATGCCATATCGAGCGCAGGGAATGCCGCGGAAACGGTGAACGGGTTGGTGGAGGCCTTGAAGAGCCTTCAGACCGCCCTCGAAGATTTCAATAACGCCGAGCTCGCCGAACCCGGCGAAGGTGAACTCTTCCGCATCATCTTGGTCAACAGTCATCACGACTTGGCCAACCATGCCGTTACTTTCGTTGAAGGCATGAACCAGGGAAAAGGCAATTTTGCACTGAACTATGAAGCGTTGCCCAATATTAACTATGCTCAGGCTTTCAAGTTCGTGAAAGCGGAAAAGGCTAACCAATATTATTTGTCTTTCACCGACAAAGACGACACCCAGCGGTACGCCTGCACAGGGACGGTATACGAAGCCGAGACGGGAGACTTCGGCATCAGGGTTACGTCGGAGAAGGAGCAGGCGTTGGCCTTCGAAGTCGTCGCTTCCATTACGAAAGACAGCGTCTACCAATTGAAGAATACGGCGGCCGGCGAATATATGGGAAGTCGGGACAAAGGCTTCTATACGACCAATGAAGATTCCCTGTTCAAAATCGTGAAAGCGGACGAGGCGAAAGTCGAAGTGAATGTGTCGAAAGGCGAAGGCTGGAGTACTTTGATACTGCCGTTCAACGTTAAAGCCGGAGACCTCCAAGGACTGAAAGCGTACACTTGGGGTAGCGTAACCACGGAAAGCAAAGCCCTCGAATTAAATGAGGAGAGTGACGGCATCAAGGCCAACACGCCGTATATAGTTTACGGTGAGGGAAGCACATATACGTTCAGCGGCTACGGACTGGCGACGAAAGACTCCTACGAAACTGAATTCATGACAGGCGTTTATGCCGCCGATAGTACGGATGTGCCCGAGGGCTCTTACGTGCTCGGGAATTGGAATGAGAGTGAGGGCGGCGACGGCGTGGCATTCTACAAAGTGGGGGCAAACCCAATCAAGTTAGGTCCGTACAAGGCTTACGTGAATGCAAGCGCGGTGGCGGGCATCAACGCCCAAGTCCTGAAGTTCCCGACCCGCGACTTGCCGAGCCACGTGACCGCCGCTACGGTCGAAGCCGCTACGGTGGATGTGTACAGCGTCAGTGGCATCCTCGTGCGCTCCAAAGTAGCGGCGGGCGAAGCCCTCGAGGGACTGCCCAAGGGTGTCTACATCGTGAACGGGGAGAAGAAAGCCGTGAAATAAGAGTTAACTGTAAGAAACGAACAATTTAACAAGAAAACACTATGGAAAAGAAACAGTATTTAAAACCGGAAACAAGCGTGTGCCGACTGGAAACTTTCGGTTTCCTTGCTCAGAGTTTACCATTCAGCGATAAGGAGGTACCAGGAGGAGGAGGTTTCGAGGGTATCTCCAACGAGGACTTGTTCACCGACATCTGGGGCAACGAATAATGATGCCGTCC
>CAYXQT010000047.1:0-13163 GCA_964466445.1 uncultured Paraprevotella sp.
CTTTCTCCCAGGTGTTCTTGGCTACGGTCCACACGTTCTTGCGCGCGCCGAAATAACCTCTGGTCAGACGTAAGATTTTCTTTCTCCTTGCTCTTGAAGCGACATGATTTACTGATCTTGTCATAATTCTGAATCTTTTTGAACGTTAGCGCCATCCTTCCCCTTTACGAGCCTGTTGCGATGGTCTTCCGGCTAAGCATTCGGTTAATAACTTTGTTGATACAATCCGTCCTTTTGATTAACGCAGACGGAGGAGGTCACGGACCTGCTTCATATTATCGGTCACCACGATATCGTCGTGAACCAAGTTCCTTTTCTGCTTCTTAGTCTTCTTTGTCAAGATGTGGCTGTGGTAAGCGTGATGTCTCTTGATTTTACCTGTTCCGGTAAGGCGGAATCTTTTTTT
The DNA here is from genome assembly GCA_964466445.1 of uncultured Paraprevotella sp. Classification (GTDB taxonomy): domain Bacteria; phylum Bacteroidota; class Bacteroidia; order Bacteroidales; family Bacteroidaceae; genus Paraprevotella. The sequence continues at coordinate 407 of CAYXQT010000047.1, forward strand.
CGCACCGGAATTAGTTTTCACTTTTGGCATTTTTGTTTAATCTTTAAGTTATTATTCAATGTGTGGCAACGCATATACCAAGGCGTTACGCACTTGTCTTTCCCTTAATCAATCTTCTCCTTCCACGCGCGGCCCCTTGTATTCCTTGGGGACGTTGGCCTTCGGCTGGCTCCGTTCCGCTTTCTGCTCCGATGGCTCCGGGACAGGCGCCGTCTGTTTCCTGACTTGCGACTGCCTTTTCGGGGTGATGAAAATCGTCATGCGCTTCCCTTCGAGCACCGGCATCTGCTCTACCTTGCCGTACTCTTCCAAGTCATTGGCGAAGCGGAGCAACAGAACTTCGCCCTGCTCCTTGAAAAGGATGCTGCGCCCCTTGAAGAACACGTAGGCTTTCACCTTGTCCCCTTCCGAGAGGAAGCCCTGCGCGTGCTTGAGCTTGAAGTTGTAATCATGATCGTCCGTCTGAGGGCCGAAGCGGATTTCCTTCACGTCCACCTTCACTTGTCTGGCCTTCATTTCCTTCTGGCGCTTCTTCTGCTGGTAGAGGAACTTGCTGTAACTTATCAGACGACAAACAGGAGGGACTGCATTCGGCGAGATTTCCACGAGATCCACACCTTGTGCTTCCGCCATTTGCAAGGCCTTGGCCGTCGGCATAACCTTTGATTCCACATCTTCGCCCACTATCCGGACTTCACGCACGCGTATCTGTTCATTGACACGATATTGCTGCTTCAAATTGTCTTTCTTCATTCAAAATAGTTGTTCCCTGCTGTTTTCGTTTCCGATTGCGACTGTCAAGTTTTTAAAAGCCGGTGGCAAATTTAATATTTATTTATCATATTATGTACTTCTTCATTGATTTTCTTTGCAAAATCTTCGATTTTCATGCTTCCTTGGTCGCCTTCGCCCTGCTTTCGTACGGAAACCGTTCCGCCGGCCGCTTCCTTTTCCCCCACAATCAGCATGTAAGGTATGCGCTTCATCTCGTTGTCGCGTATCTTGCGTCCGATTTTCTCGTTGCGGTCGTCCGCGATGACACGCACGTCCCGCTCTTCAAGGTACGCGCAAACCTTTTGAGCGTAATCGTTGAACTTTTCGGAAATCGGGAGGACAGCCGCCTGGTCGGGAGACAGCCACAAGGGGAAATGGCCGGCCGTATGCTCGATAAGCACGGCGCAGAAACGCTCCATGGAACCGAACGGCGCGCGGTGTATCATCACAGGGCGGTGCTTCCGGTTGTCCTCGCCCGTGTATTCCAGGTTGAAACGCTCGGGCAGGTTGTAGTCCACCTGTATCGTGCCCAACTGCCAACGCCGCCCGAGAGCGTCTTTCACCATGAAGTCGAGCTTGGGCCCGTAGAACGCGGCCTCGCCGTATTCCACCTTGGCTTTCAGCCCTTTCTCCTTGCAGGCTTCGACAATGGCTTTCTCGGCTTCTTCCCAAGCCTCGTCCGAGCCGATGTACTTCTCGTGGTCGTCCGGGTCGCGCAAAGAGATCTGCGCCTCGAACGTGTCGAAGTCCAACGCCTTGAAGATAATCCGGATAATCTCCATCACGCGGATGAACTCTTCCTTCACCTGATCCGGGCGGCAGAAGATGTGGGCGTCGTCCTGCGTGAACGAGCGCACGCGCGTCAGTCCGTGCAGTTCCCCGCTCTGCTCATACCGGTACACCGTCCCGAATTCGGCGATGCGCAGGGGCAGGTCTTTGTATGAGCGCGGCTTCCAAGCGTAAATCTCGCAATGGTGCGGGCAGTTCATCGGCTTCAACATGTACTCCTCGTCGGCCTCCGGCGTGTGTATCGGCTGGAACGAGTCTTTCCCGTAGTGGGCGTAATGCCCGGAAGTCACATAAAGGTTCTTACTGCCGATATGGGGCGTCATCACCTGCAGGTAGCCGTAACGCTTCTGGATTCTTTTCAAGAAGTCTTCCAGCCGCAGGCGCAAGGCCGTACCTTTCGGCAACCATATCGGCAAGCCTTTCCCGACGCGCTCGGAGAACATGAAAAGTTCCATCTCCTTTCCTATCTTGCGGTGGTCGCGCTTCTTGGCTTCTTCCAGCAAGGCCAGGTACTCGTCCAGCATCTTTTTCTTCGGGAAAGAAACGGCATACACGCGGGTCATCTGCGGACGCTTCTCGTCCCCGCGCCAATATGCCGACGACACCGCCGTCACCTTCACGGCCTTGATGGGACTCGTGTCCGTCAGGTGCGGGCCGCGGCACAAGTCCGTGAATACTCCTTGGGTGTAAGTGAAGATGTGGCCGTCCTGCAAGTCCTCGATCAATTCGTTCTTGTACGTCTGCCCGCGCCCGCCGAAGAACTTCAAGGCGTCGGCTTTGGATATTTCGGCCCGGACGACCTGCTCCTTGCGCCGCGCCAGTTCCAGCATCTTCTCCTCTATGCCGGCAAAGTCGCTTTCACGGATGACCGTGCCCGCGGGCGGCATCACGTCGTAATAAAATCCGTTTTCTATGGCCGGGCCGATGCCGAACTGGATGCCGGGGTAAAGTTCCTGCATGGCCTCGGCCATCAGGTGAGCGGAAGTATGCCAGAAAGCATGCTTTCCTTCCGCGTCTTCCCACTTGTAAAGCACGACGGAAGCGTCCCCGTCAATCGGACGATTCAGCTCGACAATCTCGCCGTTCACCCCGCAGGCCAGCACCTCTTGCGCCAACCTGGGGGAAATGCTTTCAGCAATCTGCAAGCCCGTCACGCCGCCCTCGTATTCGCGCACGGAGCCGTCAGGAAAAGTTATCTTTATCATAATCACACGTATTGTCCGTTCCCAAGGTTGCAAAAATAGTCATTTTTCATGAGACAGTGGCACAATCCATCGAAAAAACGGCTCATTCCTCTTTGGCGGCGGCCTTGTCCCTATACCTCTTAATCAAATTATACGCCTTATACAAGCCCAACTCCCCCGCCCGGCTCAAATCGGGAATGCCGGAAGCGTGGTCTCCCGAAAGGATGCGAGCCACGCCCCGGTTATAGTAAGCCTCGGCGTAATCCGCATGAAGCCCGATGGCCCGCGTATAAGCGTCGATGGCTTCCGGCCACAACTTCAACTGCATGTATATGTTACCTTTATTATAATGGCATCCGGCGAAATCCGGCTCTCGGTACAGCACCCGGTCATAGTCGTCCAACGCGGCCTGACATTCGGGACGTGCGGTGTCGAAAGTCCATTTCGCCTCTCCGGCGGGAGCGGCGTCCGGCTTCTCCGCCATCCGGACTTCCAAGTCTTTCATCCTAATCTGCGCCCTCATGTAATAGGCAAGCGAGCAGGAACTGTCCAGTTCAATGGCGCGTCCGACATCGGCCAGTGCCTTCTCGAAGTCCTGCACGAGATATTCGTCCATGGAACGGGCAAAATACAACAGCGCGTCGTCCGGTCGCCGGGCAATCCCGGCGGAAAGAGTCTGTACGGATGAAAAATGTTTTTGTATGCGGGCTTCGTCCAACGGCTCTTCGTCGTGAGTGAGCACCAGACGTGCCGGAAAGACGTCCAAACGGTTCAGGCGTTCGAGCTCCCCGTTGTACATCTTGCGCTGGAAATCGCCCTTCCCCGCGTAATAGGTCAATGCCAAGGCCGGTTCCGGAGCCAGCTCCGTCCTGCGGTTCTGCACTTTTCCGCGATATTCGCTTTCATACGTCGGCGATTCGTCTTCCGCGGTGTCGGCCTCCACCAGCTTGTCATAATCTTCCATCGTCCGGTCGCTCACCTTCCGGGTCTGCTTCGTGTTTTGCGGTCTCTTTCCGCCGTAACGTTGTTCCATCCGGGCTTTCAGCACCTTGAACTCGTCCAGCTCGGCCCCATTGACATCTCCCGTCTTCCGGCGCACCTCCGCCCGGAACTGGTAGCCCGTCCAGAATTCGGGAAATTCCTTGATGACGGAATTTATGTCCCGGATGGCACCCTGGTAATCCCCCGTATTGTCCAGCATCAACGCGCGGTTGAACAACGCAATCATGTTGTCGGGCTCCAGCTTCAAGACGAAATCGAAATCCTCTATGGCGCGGTTGTCGTCCCCCACCTGAGCCCGGAGCAAGCCGCGGTTGAAATGCCCGATGTAATTGGCGGAGTCCATTTCCAATGCCGTATCATAGTCCTCCATCGCCCCCCGCAGGTTGCGCTGGTGATAACGCGCCAACGCGCGGTTGATGTAATGTCCGGCCTCGCGGGGCTTCTGCTGTATGGCCTTGTCCAGAGCCTCTTCGGCCGACTTATATTCCCCCCGCCGGGCATGGACTGCGGCACGCATGCTCCAAGCCTGCCCCTCGTAGGGGTCGATTTCCAAAGCCCGGTCAATGCTCTCCATGGCGGCGACCGTGTCTTTTCGGGAGAAACAAACCTGCGCCTGCAAGGTGTACAGGGAAGCGTTCCGCGGCCAGTAGCCCAGCATGCGGCCTATACATTCCATAGCCTTGTCGTACTCCTTGAGCTGCACGTAGCACAAGGTCATGTTATGCCATCCGTTCTCGTCCTTCGGCTCGATTTCGAGCAGTTTCATATAATCCGAAACGGCTCCTTCATAATGTTTCAGGTTTATCCGGCACAAGCCCCGCAACTTGTAATTGTCGGGCAAGAAGGGATTGCGTTCTATGGCGGCCCCGCAATCCTCCTCGGCTCCGGTGTAGTCTTCCAGATAAAACTTGGCCAACCCGCGGTAGAAATACGGTTCGGAGAGATACGGCTTGGCCGAAATCACCATGTTGAAACGCCGTATGGAAAGCACGTAATCCTCGTAATAGAGCGCGTTGCGCCCCATCAGCATCATCCGTTCGGTGTTGATCTGCGCCGCCGCCGACACGGGAAGAAGCCAAAGGAAAAGAAGAAATACTTTCCGCCTCCCCACCATCACCTCTTCGGCTTGACCTTGTATGCGCAACGGAAATCCCCTTTCAGCAAATCTCCCAGCCTCCCTTTCACCATCTGCCTGCGCAACATGGACAGGCGGTCCACGAACAACTTCCCGTCGAGGTGGTCGAACTCGTGCTGCATGACGCGGGCCAGATACCCTTCCACCCATTCGTCGTGAGGCTGGAAATCCTCGTCCCGGTAACTTACGCGGATGCGCGTGGGGCGACGCACGGGCTCATGGATGCCCGGCAAGCTCAAGCAGCCCTCTTCCATCGAATCCGTTTCCGTATTGTCATACTCCAGAATATGAGGATTGACGAACGCGTGCGCAAATCCCTTGTATTCCGGCAAGTCGTCGGAAATCAAGTCCAGGTTAATCACCGCCAGACGGATGGACAGGCCGACTTGGGGCGCCGCCAGCCCAATTCCCTCGGCTCGTTCCAAGGTCTCGTACATGTCGTCCGTCAAGGCTTTCAGTTCCGGGTAGTCCGGCGCGATGTCCTCAGCCACCTTCCTCAGCACGGGCTGTCCAAAAGTATAAATCGGCAATACCATATATCATTCCGTATATTCTCGTCTTTCTTGCATCATGCGGGACTCCATCCAGCCTTGCAGGATAATCGTCGCGCTGATTTCATCCACCAGAGCCTTGTCCCGACGGGCTTTCTTCCGCAGGCCGCCCTGCAACATGGCGCGGTGAGCCAGCACGGAAGTATAGCGTTCGTCGAAGAACTCCACCGGGATGCCGCCGGGCAGGCATCCGCGCAAACGCCGCACGAAGCCCTTTATCCTGCCCATGTTTTCGGAATCTTCCCCGTTGGCCTGCTTCGGCTGCCCCACCACGATGCGCTCCACCTGTTCCCGCCGGACGTACGACGCGACGAACTCCGGGACGGACGACGAGGGGACCGTCGTCAACCCGTTCGCGATCAACTGCAGCGGGTCGGTCACCGCGATTCCCGTGCGCTTTCTCCCGTAGTCGATAGCCATGACTCTTCCCATACACGTTGCGAAATTAACGGAAACAGACGAAAAAAACGTCGGTTCAAGAACAAATATTTCTTAATAAACGAAACGGGAAGGCCTATACGGCACACGGGAGCAAGTGGCTTCTCGCTCCCGTGTGTCGCACGAGCTTTATATCATTCCGTATCTTTCATTTAGACAGCAGCAACCACACATCGGGATAAGTCGAGCGCAGAGCGTTGCGCGTCTGGATGGCGGAAGCCCTGTCGTCGTAAGTGGCCGCCACCACGCGGTACATGTTCTTCTCCTCGTTCTTTGCTATCTGCGCGTTGTAGCCCGCGTTCGACAACGTCTTCTGCAAGCCTTCCGCATTCGCCTGCAAGCTGAAGCTCCCGCACACCACGCTGTAGGCTTTCAAGCCGCCTCCGGAAACCACCGTCACGTTCTCCGTCACCTCTTTGACCGCCGCCGCGTCAGGAGTAGGCTCGGCGATGACGGGAGTCACCTCCACTTGGGTAACCGTATCCGTCCGGGTCGGTTCCTGCTCCGTGACGACCTGTTGCTTTGCCTTTTCATACGCCTTCTTGTACGCGCTCTCGGAAGACTTGCAAGAGGTCATTGCAAAGACAGCACTCAACCCAAGTCCCGTCAGAAAAAACTTTTTCATACTTCTCTTACTTATTAAAATTTAATGGTTCTCCTAATCACCGACCGAGTGCCGCCGACATTCCCACGGCAAACGACGTCCCGATTGAAAGACAAAGGTACACATTATATCCGTATGTGGTAAAAGAACAGGCACAAAAAAGGTTAAATCGGCAGCGCAAAAAAAATAATCGAAAAAAAACGATGAAGACGAGGATTATATCAAGAGAATTCATAACTTTGTGAATGTAATCAATTCAATAAAACACAAGCAATATGAAAGCAGTAAGTTTTTTAGCGGCATTCATCGGCGGCGCGGCCGTAGGTTTGACAGTAGGATTTTTGTTCGCCCCGGAAAAGGGGACTGACACCCGTAACAAGATAACGGAAGCGTTGCGCAAGCGCGGCATCAAGCTCAACCGCAAGGAAATGGATTCCCTCGTGGACGAGATTGCGGACGAAATCAAGGCCGCCGACGAAGTGTAAGCGACATTTCATGTTTTCCATCAGCAAAAGCATAGAAAGTACAGGCAAACTCTTTCCGGAATTCAAGAAATACCTTGAGCTCCGGAAAGAGTTCCTCAAATTGGACGCCGCGGAGAAGATAACGGTCGTCTTCTCCGTCTTTTTGATTACGACCGTCCTGGTACTGTTGGGTTCCGCCGTCTTGCTCTTTCTGGCCTTCGCGTTGGCCTATTACTTGGGGGGCGTATGGGGAAGCCTTCCGCTCGGCTTCGGCTTCGTTTCCGCCTTGATCCTGTTGCTGGCTGCCGTGTTCTACCTGAACCGCAACCGCATGGTCGTTCAGCCCTTGGCGCGTTTCATGTCCAAACTAATCCTCACAAAAAAAGAAGAAGATGGCAGCAAATAAGCCTCCCTTTCACCGCGCCGGAGGAGCCATGCAGGAAATCCGTGCCCGCAAGGCCGAGACAAAGAAACAGATGAAGGAAAGCGCAGACCGCATCAGGACGACTACCCATAACCTGTTCGCGCCTTCCTCGCGAGGCACATCCAAAATGGCTTCGTTCATGAGGGCGGTAAACCAAGGGCTGGCCGTGTACGAGGGCGTTATGGCGGGTATGAAGGTAGCGCGTAACATACGCCGGATTTTTAGAAAAAGGAGATGACCTTTCGCCAAGAGGGTCTGCTCCCGCAGAATGGGGCGACTTCTCTTCCGCGACGTTTGACTCCGATTCCGCTTGTTTTTGAGGGCGTTGCAACAATCGTCGCATGCCGGCGTATTTGCAAGGATTACAAAAGGTGAGGAAACGATTCTCCGGTCGTGCATTCGCCAGTGTTGCCGTAACCGCCCGGAACAAGCCGCTCTCCCTATGTCTTTTGACTGCGAAGCCCGCAAAAGGAAAAGCCGTGTCCAATTTGAACGGGGCAGCCGTCCCGTCTGTGTCGCGGTATCCGACGACATGCGCCGGGCATCGGTTGCCCGTGTGTCGGGGTGGTCGGTACGGAGCGCGTTTCCCCGATGACAAAATGTCAGAATGTCAAAAACAGAAGCCGCGAGAATGCGATATTCCGAACCGAGTACGGACTCGCGCGGAAATACGCGATTCTCGCGCGGTTGCCCGTTGGCATTTTGTCAACGGAAACGGGCTTTCCCTTTATTCCGCACGCGGAAAAGGCACTTGCCGTGCTTGCGCTTCTTTCCCGCGTAAGCGTTTCCGCGGTTTTCCCGACATTCCGCTTTCCGGATTTCGATGCCGATGACGGTTGAAATAGATGAAAAACCGGCTTCCTGCGCCCGTCGTCATCCCGTTTTCGGCACTTTTTCCACCTGCATGCGGGAGTAGACATCGCTCCGACCGCCAAAAAGTTTTGTCAGCAGTTCCCACAATCCCAAAAGTCAGGGAACAGCGTCCACTCTTTCCCGAGGCTATTTCACGTCAAGGCTGACGGAGGCTTTTTTCACTCCCCTGCCTTTCACGGTCAACGTGAGCCAGCCTTTCTCCTTCCCGCTTTTCACGACAGCCATGGCGCGGCCTTTCCACGCCTTTCGTTCCGGGGCGACGTAGGCGGTGCAGTCTTTCATGTCGGCGCTGCATGTCGCCACCAGACTGCCTGCACCCTGAAGCTCGAACGACAGATAGTTGTCGGCATCGGGCACCACCCGTCCCTGCTCGTCCGTGATTTCAGCCACGACGTAAGCTAACGACGCTCCGTCCGCAGAAATCTCCGTGCGGTCGGCGGTCAGCCGGACGCGTGCCGGTTTCCCGGCCGTCTCCAAAGCGCGTGATTCCGCCTCCCGCCCGTCTTCCACGCCGACGGCACGCAGGATGCCCGGCGCGTAGGGCAAGGTGAAGACAGCCTTGTATTCCTGCTCCCTCGTGGTCGGTTTCTCGCCGACGAGCCTGTCGTTCAGGTAAAGGCGCACGGAGGGGTAGCGGGAGCAGACTACCACGTCGATGTCTTTCCCCTCGTGTCCGGGCCAGTTCCAGCTCTCCCACGTGGGCCATACAGACCATTGCGTTTCCTTGATTTCACCGTAGTAGCCCATAGGTTCCCTTACGGCCATGTAGAGTTTCTTTACCGGATTGAACAGCATCTCCCGGTAGTGTGAGACGGGTTTGCGCAAGCCGGTCAGGTCGATGTCGCCGCAGTAGGAGCCGTGCCAGGGGAACTGGCCGCGCTCGTAGTGTTCGCCTTCCGTCTCCCCCTTGTAGTAGAAGCGTCCGATGCCCGACTCTCCGAGATAATCTATGGCCGTCCACACGAAGTCCCCGATGATATAAGGGTAGTCGCAGACCCGTGTCCAGTTGGCGAAAGCGTCCCGCGGATAGGACTCCGTCTGCATCATGACGCGCGAAAGCACGCGCTCGTGGTCCGACGGCCCCTTGTGCATCATGTAGTTGTAGCCCACGATGTCGTGCGCCGCCGCCAACGGGTCGTAGATTTCCCAGTCGCTGTCCCATGCGGCGAGGGCGGACGTCACCGGCCGCGTGGGGTCGAGGCGGCGCACCTGTCCCGCCAGCGCGTATGCCGTGAGGACGGCTTCGGGCGTTTTGCGCTCGATGATTTCGTTCCCGATGCTCCAGCAGAAGACGGACGGATGGTTGCGGTCGCGCAATACCATGGATTCGATGTCCTTCGTCCACCAACGGTCGAAGAGGACGGAATAGTCCCCGGGGGTCTTTGCCGACCGCCAGCCGTCGAAGGCTTCGTCGACGACGAGGAGACCCAGACGGTCGCAGGCATCGAGGAAAGCCTCGGAGGGAGGGTTGTGCGAGGTGCGCACGGCGTTGAACCCGGCTTCTTTCATCAGCCGCGCCTTGCGCCATTCCGCGTCGCGGTAGGAGGCCGCGCCGAGCGGGCCGTTGTCGTGGTGCACGCATCCGCCGTTCAGTTCCATGGCCTTGCCGTTCAGGAGCAGGCCTTTTTCGGCACTGTACTCCACACGCCGCACGCCGAACGTGACGGTGACGGTGTCGGCCGGTTCCCCGCCGGCGGGCACGAGGCGGCATACCATCCGGTAGAGGTCTGGAGTTTCGGGGCTCCAGAGACGGGCGTTTTCAAGAGGAATTTGCAACTTCACCTTGCAGGACTGATCCGCTTCGAGAACGACGGGCTTTTCCCGCGTGAGCATGGCGCGGCCGTCCGGGTCGACGACCGTGCACGACAGCGTGGCGGGGAGGTTACCGCCGCAGTTGGCGAGAGCGGCTTCCACTTCCACCCGCGTCTCCCGCCCCTCCTGTTCCGTGGCGATGCCTATCCCCCACGGCTCGAAATGCGCCTTGGGAGTGCGGATAAGTTTCACGTCGCGGTAGATGCCCGACCCGCTGTACCAGCGGCAGTTCTTCTGTCCGGAGTTGTCCACGCGCATGGCGACGACGTTCTTTCCTGCCTTGAGGCAAGGCGTGATGTCGTGGTGGAAAGACGAGTAGCCGTAAGGATGCACGCCGAGGCTGTGTCCGTTGACGAAGACTTCCGCGTTCATGTAAACCCCCTCGAAATAGAGGGCGGTTTCGGGGCATCGGGAGTCCGGCACGAAGTCGAACGTCTTGCGGTACCAGCCGATGCCGGTAGGATAATACCCACCGTCGTTGCCGGAAGGATTGGCCTCTTCGGGACAGCTTTCTATGCTCCAGTCATGGGGCAAGTCCAACGTGCGCCAACGTCCGTCGTCGAAGTCCGGACGCGAGGCCGCGGCGGTGTCGCCCAAAAAGAATTTCCAGTTTTCGTTGAAGTTCACTTCCCGGTTCGGACGTGTGCCGGAGGAAAGGGAAATTTCGTCCGTCAGGGAATGGCCTGCGGAAGTCGGAAGAGCGTTTCCGAAAGCGAGGGCGGAGAAGAGAGCCGCGACCCACTTCAGCCGCACACGTTTTAATGTTTGTAGGTTCATCATCACTGATTATGTTTTATGACGGTTCTGTCAATCCTTATTATATTTCCTATAAAGTTCTTTCCCCTTGTCGGTCGCGGCCTCTACCGGAAGCATACGGAACATCCCTGTCCTTCTCCGCGTTCTTATCCGGGGAACAAGATGCCGTGTCCCGCTTCTCGCCCCTGCCGCGCGAGACGGAATCTTCCGGAATGGCTTCAGGCTTCTCTTGAGTCCGCTCCCAACATGAGACCAAGAGCACTGCAAACATACCGGATGCCATGACTTTCATTAGGTTTTCATAACCAACTATGTTAACAAACGGTTAAGTTCACGCATTTGACAACTTCCCTCTCCCCTCGTGGCTTCTATCAGACCTTTTGTGTCGCCCTCGCACAGACGGCAGACACTTTTGCCCGTCCGCCCCGGACGTTCCATCCCGCAAAAGTAGCGGCTTTGCCTTTATTCTTCGCCGGATCTAACGCGGATTCATCATATAAATGTATGTCCCTCTGCCCTACTTAAAGAGACCCATGTTTCCCGACTTCCTCGCGGGTGCTTCAGATACCACGGCATGTCCCGGACTGAAAAGAAAAAGACGAAAGGCTATTCGAACAAGTCCTCATCAATGTCTTCTGTACCGTCTTCGGAGAGTTCGATTACTTCCTCGTAACCGTCTTCGTAGCCGTGGCTGTATCCGTCGCGGTAGTCGGCGGCATCTTTCCCGGAATAATCGTTGGAATCGTCGTAGCCGGCTTGGTAGTCTCCGTCGTTGGTGTCTTCCTGTCCGTCGGCAAGGCCTTTTTCATAGCCTTCATCGTAGTATGGGCTGCCCGCGGTCTGGACTTCTTCCCTCGCAGGAGCGGTCGTCCTTACCGGCGGCTCTACCGTGTCTATTTCTGTGGTGACGGTTTGCGGTTCCGGCTCGCCGCTTTCTTTCCCCGACTTGCCGCAAGACAAATAAAGGGAGAGGGCAATGGCAACGACGACGGTGACGGCACAACCTTTGAGGGATTTTCCGAAGCCTTCCGCGAAGCCTTCTTCCCTTGCGCGAGATTCCCCGGCATTGTCCTTTTCCCCGGTCCGGGTTGCTGCTTCCTGCGAAGGCGCGTCTTCCACAAGCCCTTTGACGGCAGACCAAGCCCGTAGTTTCTCTTCAAACGGGATGTATGAGGCCGTCTGGGGAAGGAACAGCGTTTCGTAGTTCCGGTAAACTTCGGGAAAATGTCTCTCGAAGCACTCCTTATATTTCTTGCCCTTGCCGTTGATGACAATGGCGCGGATGGACGGGTGTTCTTTCAGAAACCCCTGAACGTCGTTCGGGATTCCGTTTTTGATGTTCTTGTCGGAACTGCCCTCCCTTTCGGCGGACTTGAGCATGTCCCATAGGGCGATGTGGTGTGAGAGGATGAACTCTTTCTCTTTGTCGCCGACTTGTTCCTCTCCGGGGAACAGCGTGCGCATAATCTTGAAGAACGAATTGCGCGGGTTCTGGTAGTAGGCTTGTCTGGCGATGGACTCATCGCCCGGCAACGACCCGAGAATGAGAACTCTCGGCTCGTCGCCGACCCACGGGGCCAAGCCTTGTTTCTTGTTTTCCATACATTCAAACTTATACGGTAAGCTTCATCGAATTTCCCGCCCCGGACAGACGGCAAGACCTTTGTTCGTCCGCGCCCGCCAGTACCGGCTCTTACGAGGCCGACGGGCACGGACTACCGGCCTGCACAAGGCTCTTTCCGCCTGTTCCGTCTGCCGTCCGACAGTCCTCATTCGGCATTCGGTTGTCCGGATTCCGCATCCCCGTATCTCTCTTCGTACTCGGCTTTCACGTCCTCGTAGAAGTGGGCTGAAGCGGATTGAATATAAGGAATCAGCCACAAGAGGCCGATGCCCCACGTCAACAGGCAAAGCAACGCCCAGCCGATGAACGTCAGGTTCAAGTAGAACA
>CAYXQT010000048.1:0-13038 GCA_964466445.1 uncultured Paraprevotella sp.
CGGCTTCCGGAATTCGGTTAACCGCTGGTTTGGCACAGGCAAAGAGTTCGGTCGTTAAAACCAGAGTTGAGAGTTACTGACGTTGTCGTCGTGGACGGGAAGCCGAAAGGGTTATTGGAGCGGGTGTGAGCGGACATCCGCTCCAATGTTTTGTCCGAGACCGCGATTTTCATGCGGCGACAAACAATAAAAAGACAAAGATTCTGTTTTCTTAGGGTATGACGATTGTGAAAACAGTGAAGACAAGGGGCAAACTGATAGGGTTTGCCTTGGTATTGAGCTTGTCGCCCCGGTGGGTCAAAGCTCAGTACGACCCGTCTTTCGTCAACTATTGGGCCATGACACCCTTCTATAACCCCGCGGCGACGGGACAGGCACCCTTACTGAATTTCCAAGGAGCATACAGCATGCAAATGACCGGCTTTGAAAACGCCCCCGCTGTAATGTATGCCTACGTGGATTTGCCGTTGTTTTTCATCAGCGCGAGGCACGGTGCCGGAGTGGGGTTCACCAACGACCAGATAGGCCTGTTCAAGCACCAGAAGTTTTACCTGCAATACGCCTACCACCAGCCATTGTGGGGAGGAAAGCTGAGCGGGGGCATCCATTTGTCCTTACTCAGTGAGACGTTCGACGGGGGCGGGCTGGATTTGGGAGAGTCCGGCGACCCCGCTTTTCCCACGTCAGAGGCCAACGGAGCCGGTTTCGACATGAACTTCGGTATTCAGTATGCACGCAAGTCATGGTACGCGGGCTTTGCCATGATGCACTGCACCTCGCCGGCCATAATGTTGGGAGAGGAAAAAGTGAACGAGTTCAAGGTCTCTCCCTCTTATTATTTGACGGGCGAGTACAATATCCGGCTTAAAAGTCCGTTGTATAACATATATGCGACCGCCATGTTGCGTTCCGATGCCGTCGGCTTCCGAGCGGACGTGACGGGACGCATTGCTTATCATGGCAGCAAGCACGAGTTGTACGGCGGAGTGTCATATAGCCCGACGAATTCGGTCAGTTTTCTCTTCGGCGGAGACTTCCATGGCGTCAATCTCGGTTATGCGTACGAAATGTATACGGGCGGCATCGGTGCATTGAACGGCAGTCATGAAATCATCATCGGTTACAAGACAGAATTGAACCTGCATAAGAGAGGAAAGAACAAGCATAAAAGCGTAAGAATATTATAATATGAATATGAAGTGTCGTGGGTTGATATTGGGAATAATGGCTGGCCTGACGTTCGGCTCCTGCCTGGGACCCCGTTCGGCATCCACCGCCACGGGCGGGGAAGTCACCGGCGTGGGAGGGACGGCCTACAACGAACCGGCTCCTTACGGGATGGTTTTCGTAAAGAAAGGTTCGTTGAAAATCGGTACGGAAGAAACCGATTCCTTGTGGGGGATGACCATCCCGACCCGGGAAATCTCTGTCGACGGCTTCTGGATGGATGCCAATGAGGTGTCGAACGCCAAGTACCGCCAATTCGTCTTCTGGGTGCGCGACTCCATCATCCGCGAACGCCTTGCCGACCCGGCATACGCGGGCGACGAAACATACAAGATAGAAGAGGACAAGTTGGGGAACCCCGTGACTCCTTACTTGAACTGGAAGAAGCCGATACCCTGGAAACGCCCGAACGAAGACGAACTGAGGGCGATAGAGAGCGTATACGTGACGAATCCCGTCACGGGGGAACGGATGTTGGACGCACGCCAGATGAATTACCGTTACGAGGTGTTTGACTATACCGCCGCCGCCTTGCGCAAGCATCGACTGGACCCGGAGGAACGCGACCTGAATACCGATCATGCCGTGGACGCGGACGAGGTGATCATGATATCCAAAGACACGGCTTACGTGGACGATGAAGGGCATATCGTGCGTGAAACCATCAACCGTCCGCTTTCTGGACTGTATGATTTCCTGAACACCTACATCGTGAATGTTTATCCGGATACGACATGTTGGGTGAACGACTTCTCCAACGCGGAGAACGAACGTTACATGTTGCAATACTTCTCCAACCCGGCCTATAACGATTATCCGGTGGTCGGCGTGACCTGGGAACAGGCCAATGCTTTCTGCCATTGGCGCACGGAGTTCCTGAAGCATGGCTTGGGGAATGCCGCCCACCAGATACGGCCTTATCGCTTGCCGACAGAGGTGGAATGGGAATTTGCCGCGCGTGGCTCCGGAGGCGCCTTGTTCCCATGGGAGACGGAAGGGGTGAAAAGCGAGAAGGACTGCTATTACGCCAACTTCAAGCCCAACCGTGGGGATTATACGGACGACGGGAGCTTGATAACGTCCAAATGCGGTTCCTATTCAGCCAACTCCAACGGCTTGTTCGACATGGCGGGAAACGTGGCGGAATGGACAAGCACGGTGTATACCGAATCGGGCGTGGACGGCATGAGCGACATGAATCCGGAACTGAAATACAATGCCGCGAAAGAAGACCCTTATCGTCTGAAGAAGAAATCGGTGAGGGGCGGCTCCTGGAAAGACCCGGAATCTATGATACGTTCCGTATGGCGTTCAAGCGAATATCAAAACCAGCCCCGCTCGTACATCGGTTTCCGCTGTGTACGTTCCGTGTCGGGGACAACCAACAAACGCAAATAATAAAACTGAGAAATTATGGCTAAGAACAGAGAAAACATAATAATCCGCATCCAGAACTGGATTGAGTCAACTCCCGGACAGACGTTCCTGAATTATGCGTACAGTTGGGGAGCGGCCGTGGTTATCCTTGGGGCTTTGTTCAAACTGACCCATATCCCCGGCGCCAATGCGATGCTGTTCATCGGCATGGGGACGGAAGTCCTGGTGTTTTTCATCTCCGGCTTCGACCGTCCGGCACACCTGAAAGAAGACGAAGAACTGACAGGCGAGGATTCGGAAGAAGAGGGCTGGGACGAGGAAACTGACGAGGAAGAGAAAAACGAGAACCCACCCGAGACGGCGCAAGGCGGTGCCTATCAAGTCATACCCGGCGGCGGAATATCCCAGCCTGTTGTCGTGGTCGGAGGGAACGGAGGCATCCCGCTTCCCGAAACGGCCGTTCCCGTGAATCCGGAGATGTCCGGGGCAACGGGCGGCGGAATGCAAGGAGGGCAAGGCGGCGTAGGGCAGCAAGCGTTGGACATAAAGGCTTTGGCCGACATGGTGAACGCTTCCAACGCGGAACTCTTCGCCAAAGTGCTTGAGGACGCACGCAACGCCTCCACTCCCGGAATGAAGGAGGCGGCCGAAAGCTACGTGGAAGAGCTGAAAACGCTGACCCAGACATTGGCACGCGTGTCCGAGCAAGCCGAGCACATGACGCGCGACTCCATGGAAATGGACAACCTGAACCGCACGCTGACGGGTATCAACACGATATACGAAATGCAGTTGAAGAGTATCAGCACTCAGGTGAGCACAATAGACCAAATCAACGAACAGACCCGCAAAATGGCGCGTCAGATAGAAGAGCTGAACGGCATTTACAACCGTATGATACAGGCCTTGACGGTGAACATGAGACACGCGCCGGGCGGGCCTGTGATAGAATAGACGGACTTAACCAGAAAGGAACACGAAATGGCATCCCGGCAAAATAGAATGTCCCCGCGTCAGAAGATGATTAACCTCATGTACGTGGTTCTGATGGCTATGTTGGCCCTGAACGTGTCTTCCGACGTGTTGAACGGGTTTTCATTGGTAGAAGACAGCCTCCTGCGGACTACGGCGAACGCTTCCGCGTCCAACGAGGCTCTTTATAGGGATTTGCAGGGACAGATGGAGGCCAATCCGGCCAAAGTGAAAGTGTGGTTCGACAAGGCACGATACGTGAAGGAAATCTCGGACTCCTTATATAATTATGCGGAAACGCTGAAAGTCCGTATCGTGAAACAGGCTGACGGTGAGGACGGCGATGTGAAGAACGTGGAAAACAAGGAAGATCTGGAGGCCGCATCCCACGTGATGCTGGCACCTCGCAGAGGAGAAGGACAGAGGTTGTTCGCGGCAATCAACGGCTTCCGTGAAAGCATCGTCGGCATGTTGACGGACGAAGCGCAGAAGAAAATCATTGCGGACAACCTGAGCACGGCGATACCGAACAAGGCCGGCACCTTGGGGAAGAACTGGCAGGAGTACATGTTCGAGAACACGCCTGTGGCCGCGGCTGTCACTTTGCTTTCCAAATTGCAGAGTGACGTGCGCTATGCCGAAGGAGAGGTGCTTCATGCCTTGGTAGCCAACATAGACATGAAAGATTTGCGCGTGAACGAGCTGAATGCATTCGTGATACCTGCATCGCGCACGGTGGTGCAAGGAGGAAAGTTCAGCGCGCGGATTATCATGGCTGCCGTGGACACGACCCAACGGCCGGCGATATACGTCGGCGGACGGCGGATAGCCTCGCCCGACGGCCTCTACGAGACAGTCTGCGGAAGCACAGGCGACTTCACGCTGAACGGGTACATCGAGATGACGGACGTGCGGGGGGAAATGGTGAGAAGGGAATTCTCGCAACCTTATTCGGTGGTGGCTCCTTCGGCCACGGTGTCGGCGGATCTGATGAACGTGCTGTATGCAGGGTACGAGAACCCCATGAGCGTATCCATTCCCGGAATCCCGGCCAACAAGGTGGTGGCTTCCATGAGCGGGGGCATCTTACAGCCCACAGGCGCGGGCAAATACATAGCCCGGCCGGCAGAAGCCGGCAAGGATGCCGTGATTACGGTCAATGCCAATATGGAGGGGCGAATGCAGAAAATGGGACAATTTACCTTTCGCGTGCGTAAGTTGCCCGACCCTTCGGCTTACATAGAGTATGCGGCAGAAGGCGGCAGCAACCGTTTCCGCGGCGGACGCTTGTCCAAGCAGGTACTGATGGGAACGAAAGGCATCGGCGCGGCCATTGACGACGGGCTTTTGAACATTGAATTCCAGGTGCGAGGGTTCGAGACGGTGTTTTTCGACAATATGGGCAATGCCGTGCCGGAGGTGTCGGGCAGCGCGTCTTTCACCGAACAGCAACGTGCGATGTTCCGTTCGCTGGGACGCGGAAAACGGTTCTATATTTCCCGTATAAAGGCTGTAGGACCCGACGGGGCGGAACGGACACTCGACGGTTCTATGGAAGTGATTGTCAACTAATGGAGGGATGGGATGAATATTATGAGTAAGAATAAGACAAGGATGAAACGCTTGTTTTTTGTTTTTTTAGGAGCCGCCTTGTATATGCAGACGGAGGCACAACCGACTCGCCGCAGGGTGAAACCCGATGATGCGGACAAGGCGGAGAAAACCGTGGATCGCGCCAGCTTGCAGTTTCCCGCGGCGGTGGAAGTGCCTGAAGACGTGGTGTGGCGTCGTGACGTGTATCGCCAGCTGGATCTGACAGCGGACAAGAACGCTCCCCTGTATTATCCGGTAGAGCCTTCCGAAGGCCGGATAAACCTGTTTACGTATCTGTTCGATTTGTTGCTGACAGGAAAGATTACGGCATACCAATACAAGCTGGACGGCAACGAGTCTTTCACCTCACGCGACAAGGTGGACGTGAAAGAGTTAATGGATCGCTATCATATTTATTACGAGGAGCAGAACGGACGGCCGCGTGTGAACGCCAGCGACATCCCCTCGGCCGAGGTGTCGCGCTATTATATAAAGGAAAGTTCCTATTTCGACCAGCGGACATCGACGTTCCGGGCTAAAGTCATGGCCTTATGCCCCGTGCTCATGCGCGGAGACGACTTCGGCGGAGAGGCTACTCCCTATCCCTTGTTCTGGCTCAAGTACGATGACATCAGCACGTATCTGGCACGCCACACGATGATGTCGAGCAACTACAACAACGTGACGAACATGACCGCTGCCGATTATTTCTCCATGAACCTGTACGACGGGAAAATATACAAGACGAACAACTTGCAAGGGAAGGTATTGGCCAACTATTGTAAGACGGACAGTGCCATGGCCGACGAGCAGAGGCGGATAGAGAAACAACTTTCCGACTTTGAGAAGCATGTCTGGGGAAATGAAGACTCGGTGGCCGTGGATTCAACAGCTACCAAGGAGACCGTGGAAACGAAAAAGAAGAAATCTTCCCAGTCTTCCCGTAACTCACGTCGCGCTTCGGCTTCTTCGGACGACTCGAAAAAGGAAAAGCCCTCGAAGACGCGTAGAGGAAGTTCCGGTAACTCAGGGGATTCCTCGCCCAGAGTGACCGTGCGCAGACAGCGCAGATAACAAAAAAGACACATATTTCCGGAAAAAGTTGAAAATGCGGCTAACTCTCGCTATCTTTGTTTTCTGACAAGAATTAAAAGCGGATTTCTATGAAGAAATTATATGGGGCATTGATGTGCATGGTGGCGTTTCTTCAGGTGACACCTGCCGACGCGCAGATTAAGTGGGGACTTGAAAGCGGTGTGAACATGAGCAAGGTAAGTATAAAAGGCGACGGAGGCTCGTTCGGTTCTTCCAATCGCACGGGGTGGTTCGTCGGGCCGAAAGTACAAGTTGCCATGCCTGTGATAGGGCTGGGGATGGACGCGTCCGTTCTCTATTCTCAAAAGCGCATGAAATTGGAGACAGCCGGAGGAATTTCCCATAACAAATCCATGGCTTATCTGGAAATTCCCGTGAACTTGAGGTACAATTTCGGGCTTAGCAATCTGGCCGAGGTATATTTGGCCACGGGGCCGCAGTACAACTGGTATGTGGGAAGCCGTAACTTAAAGGATGGCGACGGAAGCATCGGGCGCTTGGAACGCTCCACGTTCAGCTGGAATGTCGGCACCGGTGTAACGCTCCTCCATCTTTTTCAATTAGGTGTAACCTACAATATCGCCATGGATGAAACTGGAAAGTTGAACGGCAGGAACGAAGGCACAAAGAGATTCGATGTGAAGAACAACACGTGGCAAGTCCGTTTGTCTTACTTGTTTTGATTTTTATTCAAGCCCGTTGGCGGAATTATAGTCAATCAGGATTGGTTTGCGAAAAGGCACAACGACACGACTATTGGCTTTCAGATGATTTCGCAACAAAATTCTTGCAGTATATTTCTGTTTGACGAACTATAAAGGATAAAAGATTTACGGAATTCCACTTTAAGATTACGCGGATTCCGTGCCGTCCTTCGGCATGATGACGCGACCCTCCGCCCGTCACACCGTTGAAAACGGACAGCGGTTCGACTGCGGAGGCATGGGGATGTCAAAGTGTTCGCAGTAAAACCAGTAGGCAATCCGCTCACAATTCATACCCCGTCTCCCTTGCCCGTTTCACGTCTTCCTTTACGCTCGATCCCACCGTCGTGAGCAAGTCGCCCGCGATGGCCGAGTTGATTCCCGCGTACATGGCGCGGCGCATCGTCTCTTCGCTCAGTTTCGAGCGTCCTCCCGCGAACCTGAGATATGCGGAAGGGTTTACAAAGCGGAACAAGGCAACGGTGCGCAGGATTTCCTCGTCGCCCAAGGGCGGCATGGCCTCGAGGGGCGTTCCCGGGATGGGATTCAGCAGATTCAGCGGGATGGAGGAGACATTCAAAGACCGGAGCGCGAATGCCAGCTCCGCGCGTTGCCGCATGTCCTCTCCCATGCCGATGATGCCCCCGCTGCAGAGTTCCATCCCCGCACGGCGTGCGGCACGCAGGGTCTCCATCTTCTGCGCCTGCGTATGGGTGGAACACAGTCGACCGAAGTAGGAAGGAGCCGTTTCCAGATTGCAATGGTAACGGGAAGCCCCCGCGCGATGCAGGTCGCGCAACTGCGCCTCGGAAGCAAGCCCCAGCGAGACGCACAGGCTGAGACCCGTGTTCTCGCGCAGATGCGCGAGATGTCCGCACCATCTTTCCACTTCTTGCCCCGTGGGTCTCTTCCCGCTCGCCACCAACCCGAACCGCCGCACTCCCGAGCTCTCGTTCATCCGCGCCTGGCGCAGGCATTCCTCTTCCGGGACGATGCCGTGGACGGCCACCCCCGTGTCGTGATGCACCGACTGCGCACACCATTTGCAGTTTTCGGAACAACGCCCCGACTTGGCGTTGATGATGGAACACAAGTCGAACTTGCGGGATGCACATCGTAGCGTAATGCGATGGGACGCATCGCAGAGTGCGTCGAGGGGTGTTTCCCCGACTGCCCGTAGCACTTCTTCCGGCATGAGGGCTTGGCCCTCATACACTTTCTTTTCCAATTCTTCTATCATGCCTTTCTGAAATGAATGAACTGATGAAAAAGGAGGAGTGACGAGGAAACGGCTGAACATCCGTGACAGCATGCAACGACGTTTCCTCGCCGCTCTTATTTGATGAATGACAAACAACAAGAGTGCGCGGCAAGGTCTCCGGCATTGTCCGAAAACCACGCGGCGGCAAGCAATTCGGATGACTCGAAGAGAAAAGGGGCGAACGATGGTAAAAGCCGGTATTGTTAACTTTCTTTACAAGGAACTTCCAAAGCCTTTCAAGCGAATTGAATTTCGGTGAACGGCACAGAGGAAAAACCTGCTTGCTTCTTGCCGTGGCAATACAGGCGTTGTCGGAGCATTTGGACGAACTCCCTTGATACTTTCGCAAAGCTTCCCTCTCTGAAGCTGACAACTGAACTTTCATGTGGCAAAGGTACACAATTTATTCGCATCTCGTTCTCTTTACTATAAAAATGCCGGAGAACTACTGTCAAGTTAGAAATGCGATTCCGTCACCTCCTTCCAAAGGAAAGAGGCATGAAGTCCGTAGTTGCGGATAACGGCGGCGGACTCGCCGAACAAGGGCGGATAACGGAAAAACCGCATGTACCAGTCTTTTTCGCTGATTCATACCGTGCAGGTGGAAAAGAACCATGGAAGCGGGAACAAACTGGTCGGACAGTACATCTTGATAGGCACGGAATCAATACCTTACGGATGGGAAAATCGCTGGGATAATGAAAGAATCAACGCCAGACCAAGGGAAAATCCCTCTCTTATGCCACCGACTGAAAAGCCCTTTTCAAAGATATTTCGTGATGCCGCATTCGCGGTTAACTCTACCTGCACAACACCGTTGCATTCGGACTGTCAGGCTTCAATCCGCACTTATAGGGGAAACGCCGTCCACATGACATAAAAACAAAGGGTTGTTTAGTTAAATTATATTAAACCGTAGGGGGGGGTAACGGCAAAACCGCTTATCTTTGCAAAGCAAGACACCGAGGCGAACAGACAAAGTGTGCCTGATTCGGCAACGTGTCGCAGAAAATAAAGTAAATTTAACTTTCAACGGCAAAGAACAATGGACAGTACGATAAGGCAATATGCCATAGGAGACCTTCTTGACGGAAGGTATTTTCATATACCACCCTATCAAAGGGGATATAGATGGACAAGGACGCAAGTGGGCGACCTCTTGCGGGATTTGCTATGTTTCGCGAACGACTTTGCCGACGAGGGAAAAGGGAAAAATCAGGAACAGTTCTACTGCCTGCAACCTGTCATAACCTGTCCCGTCACCGACGAGTCCAAACTGAAATTCATGTTCGGCTCTGAATACAACGACAGCATCCGGGAACATGGCGTATGGGAGATTATTGACGGACAACAGCGTCTGACAACCATTTTCTTGCTTTACAAGTATCTTCTTGACGAAAAGGGTTGGGACGCAAAGAAACTAAAAGAAGAGGAAGACGGAAAGGAATTGTACCATATCAGCTATGCCACCCGTGCCGATTCGACACGGTTCCTCGAAAGCCTGTCAAGGAAAACCATAGAAGACATCGGTAAAGGTGTTGGGGAAGAGAACGTGGACTTCTTCCACATGACTGATGCGTTCAAATATATTGATGAATGGATTAAGATCGACGGCAAGGCCATAAATCAACGTTACCGATTAGGAGGGAGCTTGGATAACATTCGCACATCATTCTTCAAACTGCTGAACAGCACGAACGATACCAAGGGTATCTCCGTCCAAGTCCTGTGGTATGAAATTGCAGAGGCCAAGGAAAAGAGCAACATCAGAGAATTTCAGAAAATCAACACGGGTAAAATCTTTCTGACCGATGCGGAACTCATCAAAGGCTTGTTCTTGCTGAAGAAGAACTTCACTGCCGGTGACAAGTTCATCAAACAGTCCGAGCTTGCGTTGGAATGGGAATACATAGAAAACACGCTTCATGCCGATAACTTCTGGTATTTTCTCCGGAAGAAAGGCGATGACACGCCAAAGTCCAAGCGCATCGAACTTCTCTTCAATCTCATATACATGAAAAACAAGCTGAAAGACATCTCTGAAGAAAGGCTGGACGGCAAAATCAAGGAAATGGACACGGGACGGAGCGAAATATTCCGATTCTACTATGACAGGTTTGAAGGAAAGATTGGAGAAGATTTACAACATGAGGTTGCCGTTGCTTGGGACGAAGTAATGGAGTTGTTCAGGACACTCGACGACTGGTTCTGCTCACCTTCCTTATACAACTACATCGGACTGCTTACCCAGTGCGGCGAAAATCTTTGCAGACTCGTGCTTCATTTTGAACACATGCCGGAGGTGTCATGCCGCGAGAACTTCGAGAGATATTTAAAGGAGCGCATATCATATCATCTTCATCTTTGCGGTGACATGGTAGACAACGAGAAGAAAGAACTCTATTTCACATACGATAAGGATCGTGATACAATATACAAGCTGTTGTTGGCTTTGAATATCCATCTTCTGAACGAACAGAACCAAACGTCAGAGTCTGTATCAGATGTGTACAAGTTTCCATTCGATGTGCTTAACAATCAGGACTGGAACATAGAACATATTGATTCATTCCATACAAATACCTTAAAGAAAGAAGAAGACAAGCGGAAGTGGATTGAGATTGCCATATCCGACCTTGAGCCGAAAGACGAGGAAGACGAGGATTTCGCAACACTAAAGCAGAAGATAGATGAGAATGATATTGAGTTGGATAAGGCCATTAACGAACTTAAGGAAAAAGCCGGGGAGGAAGATGCCGACGAGGAAACAAAGAACATGATTGGAAACCTGACACTGCTTGATGCCAAAACCAACAGGATGTACGGTAACAGCCTGTTCTGTACCAAGAGACGCATTATTATCGAACGAATCAGACAAGGCGTGTTCGTGCCTATCGCGACACAATATGTCTTTCTCAAGTTCTTTGACGAGAAAGGAACAAACCGTTCCATTTGGACAAAAAAAGATATGGAAGAATACTGCAAATACGTCTACGAAGCTCTTAAAAACTACATTAACAAAAAGGAGAACGAACAATGAGCGAGAGGTACACATTCTTGGATATATATCAGAAAGAACTTGACCTTGACAAAGACACGAAAGTCAAAATCAGTCGTATTGTCATTCCAAAGATTCAGCGTTCATACGCCCAGGGACGAGAGGATGAAGTATGCACTTATGTTCGCAATACGCTTCTGAACGAGATGTTTGCCAACTTCTCCACAGACGAGGTATTTGATTTCAACTTCATCTATGGCATCGTGCGTCCTTCTGACGACACCTACGTCATGGAACTGTTAGACGGCCAGCAACGCATGACTACCCTGTTCCTCGTTTATTGGTATATTGCAAACCGCGAGCTTTCGGAGGGAGACGCTTCGGACACTGAAATCCGCGAGGCACTTCACCGTTTTGTCTATGAAACACGTTCAACCACCACGGTTTTCTGTCAAAAACTGGCATCCTATCGTCCAGACCTTACAGAGACAACGCCGTCCGAGGCAATAAAGAAAGCGAAATGGTACTTCAAGTCATTCGACAGGGACAGCACGATAAGTGCCATGCTGGTTATGCTTGATGCCATTCACGAAAGATACGGCGAGCGGAATGATTTACATAAGAAACTGGGTAACATTCAATTCTATGTAAAGTCTCTCGGTTATTTCAACCTTTCCGAGGAATTGTATATCAAGATGAATGCCCGCGGACTGCCACTAAGTCCATTTGAGAATTTCAAGGCAGACCTTATCAATTTCATCAACAATAAGGAGTATGCCCCATATAAAAAGCCCGTACCTCTTTACCAAAAAGGCGATGGTGAGAGAGTCGGATTTGATTTCAACTTCTCGGTAAAGCTCGATACGAAATGGATAGACATATTTTGGAATAAGGATGACGAAGACTTTGATGACGCTTACATGAGTTTCTTCTCACGATTTTTTGCTTGCAAATACATAGTCTCGACAAAGAAAGAGGTGACGGATCTGGATATGCGCCAAGACAATACACTTCGCCAAATATACACGGAAGCAGAGAATAGAAACGGAAAGAAAGAATACTCTGGCTTCAATAAATTCAAAGAGCTACTTGATTCACATCCCGATTTTATCCTGTCACTTGACAAAGTGTTCGACGTGTTCTATGAATATGACTATAAAAATTACAGGAATTCAATCTATGAAATGATGTTACCATCCTGGGATAAGGAAACTCCGGAAGATGGAGACGATTTCTATTGCAATCTCTTGTCAAAAATGACGCTTCCCAAACTTGTTGTTTTCGGAGCGGTAATCGAGTTTATAGAGGCGTACGAAACATTTGATGTCGAGACTTTCAAGCAATGGATGCGGGTGGTGTGGAACGTTGTTGAGAACACGAATATTGACAGCCTAACGCCGACATCTTCATTGATAAGAAAGTTCTCCGCAGTGATTCACAACATTGCTGGAAAGTCGGCGGAAGGAATGTCCTTCTATGCGGCACTATCTCAATGGAAGGGTGATAATGAGCGAGAGAACAGAGCTTTGATTGAAGAAGTGAAAAAGGCCAAACGAATAACGGAACATGAAAGTTGGAACGATGCTTTTGTCGAAGCGGAACGGCATCCTTTCTTCAAAGGAATGGTACTATTCTTTTACGAGGAAGGACTGCCCCTTGATGAGTATAAGCATAGGTATGAACTTGCCAAAGACATGTTCGACAAAAATGGCATTTCAGAGTCATACCGCGTCAAGCACTTGTTGATTCGTGCCATTGTCAGTCAGTTCAATTCATGGGATGATTTGAACGGGAAATTCATTACAGAAAAA
>CAYXQT010000049.1:0-12695 GCA_964466445.1 uncultured Paraprevotella sp.
TTTTTCTCCGCAGAAAAACTCGCGTTTTTGCCTAACGGATGTTAATTAGATGCCTGAAACGTGAAAAAACGTATCCGAAAACGGCCTTTTCCGCTCCTGATTCGCGTTTTCCGGTGGCAGTCCGCACTTCTTGAAACCGCCTTTTCCCTTTCATTTTGCTCACGGAAGAAAGAAACGGCTGTCATATTGTCAAAAGGAAGGAAACCGCCCGAAAACACGCCGGTTTCCACGGGAAATGACGGGAATGCCCATGGGATTTCCTTTGTCCCGAAACAAGGCGACTTGCTCCGGACGGTTACGGATCATCTGCTTGCCATGGTTCGTGTACGGCTGACATCCGGGCGGAGCCTGCGGAAGACGGAAGCATCGCCGCGCGTCCGACCGGAAGCTGTCTTCGAAAGGGACGGGCAAAAACGGTATGCGTGACAACCGTTCATCGCAAACCGTCCGGCCAATCAAGCATCTATTCGTGTCTTTTCGGGCACCCGTCAATCAAAGTCATGAAACGGCATTCAGCCGACTTGGCCGACAGGCAACGGCAAGCCTTAAAGAGACAGACGGGGGTTGCCCGTCAAAAAGAGGACAAATCTTTTTCCTCTTGTCCGCGACTACGGCGGGAGAGGGGACACGGACGGCTTGCCATGCTCCTGTCCTTCAGCCGGGTAATACTGAAAAAGTCCCGACCGGACAGAAAATCCCTCAATCTCCGGACATCCGTGAAGGAACCTCCCGCAAGTCATTTTCATAGAAGAATCAAAAACCGCCGCACACTTTTCCATGCCGCAAGGCGGCAAGCCTCGCATATTTTCCTTACTTTTGCGGAAGGCGGACGGCATCCCGGCGGTTCGAAGCGAATCCCGCCGCATCCGGTCTGCCCATGTTTGCCCGCAATAGAAGAAAGGTATGAAAAAGCAAGAACTCTATGACCGCGTCACCGCTTATTTCGAACAGGCAATGCCCGTGGCTGAAACCGAATTGCGCTACCGCGACCCGTTCCAACTGCTGGTGGCCGTCATCCTCTCCGCCCAATGCACGGACAAACGGGTCAACATGGTTACTCCCGCGCTCTTCCGCGACTACCCGACGGCGGAAGCCCTGGCCGCCGCCACGCCGGAAACCATCTGCGAGTACATCCGGAGCGTGAGCTACCCGAACAGCAAAGCCAGGCACCTGGCAGAGATGGCCCGCATGCTGGTGGAAGAATACCGCGGCGAAGTCCCTTCCGGCATGGACGAGCTGGTCAGGCTGCCCGGCGTGGGGCGCAAGACGGCCAACGTCGTCCGCGCCGTCGCCTTCGGGAAGCCCGCCATGGCCGTGGACACCCACGTGTTCCGCGTGAGCCGCCGCATCGGACTTGTCCCGGAGACCTGCACCACGCCTTACGGCGTGGAAAAGCAGCTGGTGCGCCATTTCCCCGCCCCCGTCATCCCCAAAGCCCACCATTGGCTCATCCTGCACGGACGCTACACCTGCACGGCACGCACGCCCAAATGCGGGGACTGCGGGCTGAAGACGTTGTGCCGGCATTACCTGCGCAACGGGGGAGCGGCGCGCCCCGCCCCCGTTTCCTGATTCTCCGCCCCGCGGCGGGCGGGTCCCATGCGCCTTCCGCAAAATAAAGAGCCGGCTTTCTTGCAAATATGGACGGAAAATCATATTTTTGCAAAGCTGTCCGAGCACCATAAGAAGAGAAGACCTTTAAACAAAGACTTATAGATTTATGACTATTGACAATTACAAGTTTGCCGGCAAGAAGGCAATCGTGCGCGTGGACTTCAATGTCCCCTTGGATGAGATCGGTAAGATTACGGACGACACCCGCATCCGCGGAGCGTTGCCGACGCTGAAGAAAATCCTCGCCGACGGCGGCTCGCTCATCATCATGAGCCACATGGGCAAGCCGAAAGGCAAAGTGAACCCGAAGTTTTCCCTGAGCCGGATCGTGGATGCCGTTTCGGAGAAACTGGGCGTGGCCGTGAAGTTCGCCCCCGACTGCGCCAAGGCCGCCGAGGCTGCCGCAGCCTTGAAGCCGGGCGAGGCTCTGTTGCTGGAAAACCTCCGCTTCTACCCGGAGGAAGAAGGGAAGCCCGTGGGCATCGACAAGGAAGACCCCGCTTACGAAGGCGCGAAGAAGGCGATGAAGGCTTCCCAGAAAGAGTTTGCCAAGACGCTGGCTTCTTACGCCGACTGCTACGTGAACGACGCCTTCGGCACGGCGCACCGCAAACATGCTTCCACGGCTGTCATCGCCGACTACTTCGATGCCGACAACAAGATGCTCGGCTATCTGATGGAAAAGGAAGTGAACGCCGTCGACAACGTGCTGGGCAACATCAAGCGCCCCTTCACGGCCATCATGGGCGGTTCCAAGATTTCCACCAAAATCGGCATCATCGAAAACCTGATGGACAAGGTGGACAACCTGATTCTGTGCGGCGGCATGGTTTACACCTTCGCCAAGGCGCAGGGCGGCAAAATCGGCAACTCCATCTGTGAAGAGGACAAATTGCAGTTGGCATTGGACATCCTCGCCAAGGCGAAGGCCAAAGGCGTGAACCTCATATTGGGTACGGACAGCGTGGCCGCCGACGCTTTCGCCAACAACGCGCACACGCAAGTCGTCCCCTCCAACGACATTCCCGACGGCTGGGAAGGCCTGGACGTGGGGCCGGAGACGCGGAAGGCTTTCGCGGATGCCATCAAGGGCGCCAAGACGATTCTGTGGAACGGCCCTGCCGGCGTATTCGAGTTCGACAACTTCTCCGCCGGCTCGCGTGCCGTCGCGGAGGCTGTCGCCGAAGCCACCAAGAACGGGGCGTTCTCCCTCATCGGCGGCGGCGATTCCGTGGCATGTATCAACAAATTCGGCATGGCCGACCAGGTTTCCTACATCTCCACGGGAGGCGGCGCCCTGCTCGAAGCCATCGAAGGCAAGATTCTCCCGGGCATCGCGGCCATCAAGGGCTAATCCGTCCCGGCGGACAATGAAACAGGAAGGGCGACTTGTGCATACGGGTTGCCCTTCTTCATTCCGAAACTCCATGAAGAAGCTGATTCCCCTGCTCCTCTTGTCCGGCATCGCGTGCGGATGCCGTTCCGGACAGAAGGACACGGACATCCCACAGGCAGAAAAGGCGCGACAAGATTCCCTTGCCCTCAAGGTCGCCCTGATGCCGACCTTGGACTGCCTGCCTTTCTACTATGCCGGGCGGTGCGGGCTGTTCCAGGAGCTGGGGTTGGATGTCCGCCTGCAAACTTTCAACGCCCAAATGGACTGCGACACGGCCTTCGCCCGCGGGCACGTGGACGTGTCCTACACGGATTTAATCCGTGCCGCATGGATGCAAAGCAAAGGCGTGGGCTTGTACGTGTTCATGCAGGCGGACGGGAATCACGAGCTGGTCACGGCCAAAAACAAGCGCATACGGCAGACTATGCACTTAAAGGAGCGGATAGTGGCCATGGCCCGCCACTCGGTGACAGACCTGCTGTTGGACACGGTCGTCGGGCAGGCGCGGCTGGATCCGTCCACCGTCTATCACCCCCAGATTAACGACATCCGGCTCCGGTACGCCATGCTGGACAATGCCACGATAGACGCGGCTTTCCTTCCCGAACCGTATGCCACGCAGGCCAGACTGAAAGGGCACAAGAGCATCTACGACAGCCGGAAGCAACACATACGGCTCATGGCGTTCATGGTATCGCCCGGCGCAGTGACCGACAAAAGGAAATCGGAACAGATGCGCTTGCTGCTGCAGGGCTACAACAAGGCGGCGGAACAAATCAACCGCAAGGAGCAGACGGACAGCATACGGAGCATCCTGCTCGACTACCCCGTGGAACCGGAAACGATAGACACCCTGAAAATACCGGCTTATCCCCAGGCCCGGAAAGCGGAAAAAGGCGACGTGGCTACCGCTCTCCGGTTCTTGGCCTACCGACACCTGATTACGCCCGAATATACGGGCGACACGCTCATCCACGCGCCATTCACCCCTTAACCTCATGGACAGGAAAAGTTTCGAGCTCCTTTATCGCGATGCCGTAGAGGCTCTCACGTCACGCCGTATGCACGACGCGCTGAACTGCACCCAAGGACTTTTGTCCGTTGTCCGGAACCCGGACTTGAACCGGGAGCAGGAATCCATACGGCGGGACTATGGCATGATGCTCGCCTTCATGGCGAAAGGCGGTACGGATCCCCAGCGGGAGCTCGTCCACCGCAACCTGACCAACCGGGCTTTCGCGTTGCTCGACAAGTCCGCGCGGCTTTGCCACATCCTCTACGAAAAGGATTTGTACACGGAAACGTTCAACCGTTGCGACCCCGATCGGGCGACCTCTTTCGACCATTGGGCCGAGACGGCCGATTTGTTGCGGGAAGAGCTGTCGGAGAATCGTGGGGCTTCCCCCGCGGGAGAGGCTGAAGAGAACAGCCTCTACGACGTGTACGACAAGCTCTTCGACCATATATGGACAGCTCCCTTGTTCCACGCATCCGAGGCGGAAAGACTGAAAAGTTTCATGGAACGGCAGGAAGCCGATGAACAAGCCTTGCTCGTCAGCGCCGTCATGCTGAACATACAGCGACATTTCGACCCGCAGAAATACCGCCTGTTGCTTCATTTCTGCCGGACGAGGCACGCGAAAGTCCGCGCGCGAGCCATGACGGCCGTAGTGTGGACTTACATGCAATACGAAAAACGCTTCGCCTACTATCCCGACCTCTCGGACGGGCTGTCGTTGCTGGCGCAGGACGAACGCCTCAAGGGGGAACTCGTTCTCCTGCAGCATCAGTTCCTGCTCAGCCTGGAAACGGTCAAGGCCGAAAGGAAGTTGCATGACGAGATTTTTCCCGACTTGCTCAAAAACAGGAACTACCTGCGCAACAAGATGGGGGTCGAGCAAATGGAGGAAGACTTGGCCAAAGCCCTGCGCGGGGAACCGAACGCGGAATGGGAAAAGGTGTGGGGCAACAAGAAATTGGCCGACAACATGAAAGAAATCATCGCCATGGGCAGGGAGGGGATAGACATCAACCTGGGCACTTTCTCCTCGCTCAAGGGCTTTCCGTTCTTCCAATCCGTCGCGCACTGGTTCACGCCGTTCAACAAGCGGAGGCCGGAAGTGAAAAACATCTTCCCTCCGGGCATACGGCACAATCCGATACAGATCCTTCTCATGGGTACCGAAAACTTCTGCGAATCGGACAAGTATTCGCTTTGTTTGATGCTCAACCAGATAGCTCCTTCGCAACGGGACATGATGATTACCCAAATCAGCGCACAGATGGAAGACAACGAAGACGTTCGGGACATGGCGGGGAAAAGCGAGGACATCGGTTCCGTCTACCGCAACTATCTGCAAGACTTGTACCGTTTCTTCAAGCTTCATCCGCGCAAGTCACAGTTCGACGACCCGTTCAAGAGAGACCTGTTGTTCACCCGTTACGCAGTGCTGGAAAGCGTATTGAAGACACCGGCTTACTTGCGCGAGACGGCCTCTTTTCTCATGAAAAGGGAACGTTACCGGGATGCCATAGCCTACATGGAAGAGATGCTCAGCCACGAAACCGCGGACACGGAAATGCTCCAAAGGGTGGCCTTTTGCTATCAGCACACAGACCGGCCGAGCAAGGCCATATACTATTACCAGCAAGCCGACCTGCTGAGTCCGGACAACGAATGGATACTGAAGCAGATGTGCCTGTGCTATTCCGCCTTGGGACGCTACGAACAGGAACTTGACTGCCTGAACAGCCTGGAAAAGATTAACCCGGGTGACGCTTTCCTAATCTCGGAAATCGGATTGTGCCTGATGCAACTCGACCGCTACGAGGAGGCCGCCCGACGCTTTTATGAATTGGCATACAAGGAGGAAAGAGTGGTGCCGTCGTGGCGGGCCATCGCTTGGTGCAACTTCAAGATGGGACATCTGGAGCAGGCCGACAAGTACTACCGGAAAATACTGCAACAAGACAAGGTGACGTGGGAAGACTATCTCAACGCCGGACATACCGCATGGTGCCTGAAGCAAACGGAGGAAGCCATCGCCCGTTACCGGGAATACCTACGGATCTACCGCGGCAAAAGGAAAGACGCGGCACAGCCTTTGCTGAACCCCTTTGACGAAGACCGGAAAGAATTGCTCCTGCACGGGCTGAACGATTTGGAAATCGGATTGATGAGAGACATCCTCCAGTCGGACACGGAAAGCTGAATGTGAAACTCAAATCAGAGGAATGAGAAGATGGTAGAACCATCCCAAGAAGCGACGCCCGAAAGAGCGCCGCTTCTTCCAATTCTCACGGGTGAGCAAAGTGGAATGACGCTTGTCCGCCTCGAATATGGACTGCAACTCGCGGGTCGTACAGGAATCGACGATGAAAGCGTTCACTTCATAGTCGAACTTCAAGCTCCTGCTGTTCAGATTGGCCGAGCCCACCGTACAAAAAGAGCTGTCCACCATCATGACTTTCGAGTGATGAAACCCGTCTTCGTAATAATAAATGTCCGCACCCCGCTTCATCAGCCTCTTGGCGTGGTAGGCCGCCACGTCGGGCATGACGGGAACGTCGCACTTGGTAGACAGCATGACTTCGAGTTTCACCCCGCGCTTCAACGCGCGGTATAAGGCTTTCTTCACGCTCGGCACCAACGAGAAATAGGGGTTCACTATCTGTATCCGTTCCCGCGCGTTGTCGATGGCGTCGATATAACTCCTGCGGATGACGGCGGGACTTCGCCGCGGCTCGCGGTTGGCCACGCCGAGGAGAACGCCGGACGAATCGGCGCAGGCCGTCTCTTTCAGCCCTTGGAAGCCGGGCTGGGAGGCCAGGCTGTCCGTCCTGTATTCCAAGCTGTCAATCTCTTGTCCGGTGCAACGCTCCCACATCTCGCAGAATATGCGCCGGTAAAGCGGCACGCAATCTCCTTCCAGGCGCATGTGCATGTCCCTCCATTTACCGAACTCGGGACGGCCTTTGATGTAATAGTCGGCCACGTTCATTCCTCCGGTGTACGCGACTTTGTCGTCGATGACCACAATCTTGCGATGGTCGCGATGCAGGGCATGGTTCACCCACGGGAACACGATGGGATCGAACACGACTACTTCAAAATGCCGGCTCTTCAACTGCGCCAGGTGTTTTTTCCGCAAGGGGCGGTCGTTGCTGACATTGCCGAAATCATCGTAAATCACCCGCACCTTGACGCCCTCGCGCACTTTCCTGTCCAACAGCGTGAACAAGGCTTCCCCGATAGAGTCATTGCGGAAATTGAAGTATTCCAGATAGATATAACGCCGCGCCTGCCCTATCGCCTTGAACATGTCCTCGAACTTTTCCGCTCCGCTCGACAGCAACGTCACGTGGTTGCGGGACGTAAACAGCACGCCGTTCTCCTTCAAGTCCTCTACCGTAAGGGAATCGTTCAGGCTTGCCCGCGCCCCGGAGGCAAGCCCCGCCGACAGCAGAACCCCACATAATATGACACGCCATTTACTCATGACCGTTTCCTTTCCTCACCGGGCCGGTTCTTCTTGTAAGTCTTACGCTGATTCCTCGTGTCAGAACATGCAACTGAAGTGGTCGACTACGCCCAGCAAGTGCCGGTCTGCGTCCACAACCAGAACCGTATGTATCTTGTTTTCGTGCATGATGTCCTGTATCTTGGCGATCTTGGTATCCGGCGACACGCATTTCGGCGTGCGCGTCATGACCTGTTCCACCGGGACGTTGAAGAACTTGTCCTGCAAGCTTTCCATGGCGCGCCGCACGTCGCCGTCCGTTATCAGTCCGACGACCTTGTCGTCCACCAGAGCCACACATAATCCCAACTTACCCTTGCTCACATGGATAATCGCCTCGCCCAGCCTCATTTCGGGAGGTATGACCGGCAAGTCGTTGCTGTGCATCACGTCACGCGCCGTGGTCAGGAGGCGCTTGCCCAACGTCCCGCCGGGATGGAACTGCGCGAAGTCCTTGACCTGAAAATGGCGCATCTCGATGAGGGCGCAAGCCAAAGCGTCGCCCATGGCCAACGTGGCCGTGGTGGAAGACGTCGGCGCCAAATTCAAAGGACAAGCCTCATGGCTGACCTTTACCGCCAAATGGCAAGTGGAGTACTTGGCCAACAAGGAATCGGGATTTCCGGAAATGCCAATCAAGGGGATATGGTGGTCCAACAAGTAAGGGATGAAACGAAGGAGCTCGTCAGTCTGGCCGGAGTTGGAAATGGCTATGACGACGTCACCGGGCGTCATAGCCCCCAAATCGCCATGGAACACGTCCAACGGGTTGATGAAGAAAGTCGGCGTTCCCGTGCTTGACAACGTGGCGGCCATCTTGGCGCCGACATGCCCGCTCTTGCCTACTCCCGTAACAATCACCTTTCCGGCGCAACGAAGCATCAATTCCACGGCCGCGTCGAAATGGTCGTCCAGCTGAGGTATCAAATCCAAAACGGCCTGTGCTTCGTCGCGGAAGCATCTGACGGCAATATCTTTCACCCGGCTCATGACAACGATGCGATTACGGTCTCCAAGTCTTTCAGGCACAACATGTTCGGGCCGTCGCTCAATGCCCGCTCCGGCTCGGGATGCACCTCGAAGAAATACCCGTCCGCGCCGAACGCTTTCGCCGCCAAGGCCATGGCCGGCACGAACTCGCGGTTTCCGCCGGTCTTTCCGCCGTCCGCGCCGGGACGCTGCACGGAGTGCGTGCAATCCATAATCACGCGGGGCGCAAAGGCTTTCATGGCCGGGATGTTGCGGAAATCCACCACCAGATTGTTGTAACCGTAAACATTGCCCCGCTCGGTCAGCCAGATTTCCTTCGCCCCGCTCTCCCGCGCTTTTTCCACAGGATACCTCATGTCAAGTCCCGACAGGAATTGAGCCTTCTTGATGTTGACAATCCTGCCGGTACGAGCCGCCGCCGCCAGCAAGTCGGTCTGACGGCACAAAAAGGCCGGTATCTGTATGACATCCACCACCTCGCCCACCGGGGCGGCCTGGAAACTTTCATGAATATCCGTCAGCAGTTTAAGGCCGTACTTCACGCGCACATCGTTCAGCATCTGCAAGCCCTTTTCCAGCCCGGGTCCCCGGTAAGAATGTACCGAAGTGCGGTTGGCCTTGTCAAAAGAGGCCTTGAAATAAATCTCTATATCAAGTTTCCGCTTTATCCGGACCAGCTCGCACGCCACCTCGTCCAACAAGTCGGCGGATTCAATCACGCACGGACCGGCTATAAATATAGGAGACATCACAATTTGTTTTTATGATACGACTTGCAAATATACACAAAAAAGGGGAAGAGCCGCGCCCGCCGCCGCCATATTATGCAGACACGGGAAAAGAAATCTTCCGGGCGCGTTTCGACCACGGCGGTCGGAACGCCCTAAAAGCAAAGAGTTTGCAAAAAGCGGCATCGGCCATGGGAATACGGGACATCTGCAAAAAACGCCCCGCGACAATTGGCGGATACGGGCTGAAATCGTACTTTTGCAGGTGCGTGCAGACGAAATCATAAAAGACGGAAAGGGAAGCAATCGTGAATAAGAGGAACATCTTCTGGCTATTGGGCATGTGCCTGACGGCTTGCCCGCCGACTTCCGCGCAGGTGTTGTTTGAAAGGGGAGGCCGGACGGAAATCTGCGTGGACAGGGAAGAGAAGGAAGTGGTACACACCGCGTTGGAAATCCTGCAAAACGACGTGAGGAACGTGTTCGACGCGCGGCTGGTCCCGGTCGCCGCACCAAGGGACGGAACGGGAATCGTAGCCGGAACCGTGGACAACGCGAAGATGCAGGCTTTCCTGAAAGGGAGCGGCGTGGACGTTTCTTCCGTCAGGGGATGTCGGGAAGCGTTCCTGATTCGCAGGACGGGCGGAAGGCAAGTCATCGTCGCCGGGAGCGACGCCCGCGGGCTGGCCTACGGCCTTCTGGAACTCTCGCGCATGATAGGCGTCTCGCCGTGGGAGTGGTGGGCCGACGTGGTTCCCGACAAGCGCGACCGCTTCCTCGTCTCCGAAGTCGAAGAGGGGAGGCAAGCCCCTTCCGTCCGGTTCCGCGGCATCTTCCTCAACGACGAAGACTGGGGGCTGAATCCGTGGTCTTCGAAGAATTTCGAGCCGGAGGCACGGACAAGATACCCTGTGGAAGGGCGTATCAAGGGGCAAGTCGGGCCGAGGACATACGCCAAGATTTTCGAGCTGCTTCTCCGTCTGCGCGCCAATACCGTCTGGCCTGCCATGCACGAGGTGACCATGCCGTTCTATTTCGTGGAGGGCAACCGCGAGGCGGCGGAACGTTACGGCATAGTAGTCGGCACTTCGCACTGCGAGCCGCTGATGCGCAATTCGGCAACGGAATGGGACTTGGAGGGGAAAGGCGAATACAATTTCCTCACGAACCGCAAGGCCGTGGCGGACTACTGGGCGGATCGGCTCAAGGAACTGGGGCGGTCGGAAAACATTTTCACGATGGGCATGCGCGGCAAGCATGACGGAAGGATGATTGGCGTGAGGAATAGCGGCGAATACAAAGACGCATTGGACACGGTGCTGCGCGTGCAGGACAGCCTGCTCCGGCAATACGTCAGCCCGGACAGCAAGAGGATACCGCAACAGTTCGTCCCCTACAAGGAAGTGCTGGAAGTGTACCGGGCAGGGCTGGAAGTGCCCGGCCACGTCACACTGGTATGGCCGGACGACAATTTCGGCTACATCCGCCACTTCCCCGACGACAAGGAAAGGGCGCGACCGGGCGGGAACGGGGTGTATTACCACACTTCGTACTGGGGCGAACCCCATGACTACCTTTGGCTCGGCATCGTGCAACCCTCGCTGATGTACCAACAGATGAAGCTGGCTTACGACAGGGGCATGCGCGATATATGGATACTCAACGTCGGCGACATCAAGCCGTCGGAATACCTGACAGAACTGTTCCTGGACATGGCCTGGGACATCGGCTTGCCCGGACGGGAAAGCGGGAGCGGGGTCGTTTACTCCCACCTCGGACACTGGCTGAAGCGGACGTTCGGGGAAAGGGCGGGAGAGGAACTTCTGCCTCTCATGGAGGATTTCTACCTGCTCTCCCATATCCGCAAACCGGAGTTCACGGGCAACACGCGGACATACGACAAACGCCACGCGCAAATCGCCGACCTGCCGTGGTCTGCCGCAGAAATCAACGACCGCCTCGACCGCTTCAAAACGTTGTCGGACCGCGTTGAAGAGTTGTGCGCGGCAGTCCCTGACAACCGCAAGGCGGCATATTTCGAGATGATACAGTACCCCGTGCAGGCTTCCGACGAGATGAACAGGAAGATGCTCTATGCGCAGTTCGCCCGCCACATGCCGTCCGACAGCGCCTCGCTGTGGGAGAAGTCCGATGCCGCATACGACAGCATCGTTTCCCTGACAAAACGTTACAACTCCCTGCTCGGCGGAAAGTGGAACCACATGCTGAGTTTCCAGCCGCGGGAATTGGCCGTGTACAAGAGAATGGAACATGTCGCCGCCTCCGCTGCCATGGAGGAAGGCACGCCTCCCCTGCAGTCGTGGGATGGTACGGAATACGCCTCCGTATCAGGCGACTACACCGTCAT
Source organism: uncultured Paraprevotella sp. (assembly GCA_964466445.1). Taxonomy (GTDB): domain Bacteria; phylum Bacteroidota; class Bacteroidia; order Bacteroidales; family Bacteroidaceae; genus Paraprevotella. Next base: position 11,617 of record CAYXQT010000049.1, read on the forward strand.
CGACGGCTTGGGCCATACGGGAAAGGCCATATATCTGGCGAAGGACGGCATGGCGGAGTACGAGTTCAAGGACAACCGGAACGACAGCCTGACGATAGAGGTGCGCCTGGTGCCGACCCATGCCGTGGAAAACGGCAGACTTCGTTTCTCCGTCGCGGCGGGCGGGAGCGGGCCGCAGGTCTTCGACTGCGAGACGGCGGAATACAGCGAGGAGTGGAAAGTCAACATATTGCGGGCGCAGGCCGTAAAGACAGCCCGCCTCCCTTTCGCCGGGAAAGAGGGGCGCATCAAGATTAAGGCTTTGGACGAAGGCGTTGTCATAGACCAAGTACGACTGAGATAGCTTCGTACTACTTCTTTTCAACGTAAACAAAGGACTGACGTGCCGGCGGCTTCCCTTTTACGAATCTCAAGAAACGGGACGCGACGGCATCGGACGTGTTCTTCCGGATGCAGACACAGAGGTTGTCGTACAAAAGACATACGGAATTGTCCGCCTTGATTCCGCGGAGCTCGACTATCGGTTTGCACACTTGCAGAAGTGTGCGATTGTAGGCTTCTGAAGGCCATCCACGGTCCCGCAAATTACAAACCACTTGACGCACAATCTCAAAGCGGATGATTCCGAAATGCTTTAAGCCATGTCGAACTTGCGTTAAAGTACGGGGAAGCCAACGCGCGGGTCGCTCCCGCATTAAATTCGTACTTGGGCAAAACCACGTCCACGACAAGCCCAAGCCTGCCCGCCATGACTGTCCCGGGAACATCCCCCAAAGCAGACACGCCAAGCCTCCCACGCACGCGTATAGCCGAAAGCCCTCGCCGCCTTTATCTGCGGCATCAGATGCCCGTACTTCGAGATGGGAACGGCGGAAACCTGCGGGAAGAACGCCACGAAGAGCATGTAGTCCCACGAATCCCGTTCCGCACTTGTCTTTCCGTAATACACGTCCCACGAATAACCAACGGACTGAAACGCGAAGAAGGCGATGCCGTTCGGCATCGCCTTCTTCAGTCCCGGCAAGTCCACTCGGATTCCGGCGAGGGACAGCGCGTCCGTCAGGACGGACAACAGGAAG
>CAYXQT010000050.1:0-4433 GCA_964466445.1 uncultured Paraprevotella sp.
TATTCTTCTTCAAGAGGGCAACATACATAACCGGTTGCCTTGCTTTCTTAGCCCGGCTTCCCAAAAAGATGATGATAGCCGATATAATAACAGACAGACATCAACAACAGAACCAATAGGACTGCAAAAAACATCATCCAAGGTGTCAGATATACCCGTCTCCGGTTCTGATGTTCGGGCAATACCTGAACGATATGCTGGTTCTCCACCGTTTGATGCCCGACATTCTGCACTTCTATTCGCTGAGTTGCCACATGTGCCTTTTCCACACGCGGGACATCGGCATTATTCTCCTTATGCCGCTCTTCTTCCTTTCCTTTCGGCAACATATCTTCTCGAACGGTAGAAACCGGTTCTGCCTTATTCCCGTTTTCAGTGTTTTGTGGCAAAGATGAAACGCTTCCATCTTCCACTTCTCCATCAGCTGATACTCCTGATTTCTTTTCCATACTTTCAGAGACGACCTCCGTCTTATTCTCCACTTCTTTATCTATTATATCGGAATGCCCTTCCGTTGAATCTACAGTAATTTCCTCTTCCGCATTTCCGGATTTACCATCTTGAATTTCTATTGATTCGGCTTCGTCTATGGACGCAGTTTCTATCGAGGCCTCATCTATGTCATGGCGGCCTTTCTCCCATATGCCATTCTCCTCGTACGGAAAGGCTTTTTCCGATTCAGATGACACCTTTTCATCTGTTTCCTCCGCTTCTTCGTTCATGTCAGATAGTGTTTCCGTCTCGTTATCTTCAGACAAGTCAGGAATATCCATCCGCTCCATATCGGTAATATCCGTGCCTTCGTACAAAACTATGGTTTCAAACTGCGCAAAGGGCTTATTGACAGCGTCTCGCAGGACTGGGTCAGGCGTAAAATTAACCTTGGTATATTCTTTGATTACGATTCTCTCACCGGTATTCACATCCACACTCTCCCGACTGTCCACCGTCACCAACTTAAAGGTACCAAGTCCTTTTACTTTAACAATCTTATCCGTTTGAAGATATTCCCCTATAATTTCAAAAACCGAACGCACAAAAACAGCGGCATCTTTTTCAGGCAACCCTCTCCGAGATGCCAACCCGCCAGCCAAATCCTGCATCAAAACCTTTTTATCCATTACGACCGGCATTTATTGCATCTTCTCTTTAAAAGAAGCACTGGGTTTGAAATTAACGACTAATTTGGGAGGCACCAACATCCGTTGCTGGGTAGCTGGGTTCACGACTACCCGCTCTTGCCTTTTCCTCACTTCAAACGAACCTATATTCTGAATGGTTATGACGTTTTCATCCTCCAATTTTTCCGTCATTTCGGCTACCAAGGCAACCATCAATAAAGACGTATCTTTCACCGTGTAGCCTAAACGGCGGGATAATTCTGTTATAAGTTCCTTGTTATTCATATGCATACATTAAAAACACATTCGAGTACCATACAAATCAAAGTCATCGGCATCCGTAACCTTCACATCGTAGAACGATCCAAGAGATAAAGTTCCCTCGCTCACGGGAATCAGAACCTCCGGATCCACCTCAGGCGAATCAAATTCCGTACGTCCGATATAGTATTCTCCCTCGATACGATCTATAATCACCTTGAAAACCTTTCCTATTTTCCGAGCCGCCAAATCCGCAGAAATCTTCTGTTGCAAGGCCATCAATTTATCTAATCGAGCCTGCTTGGTCTCATAAGGAATTTCATCTTCATAATGTTCGGCCGAATAAGTTCCTTCTTCTTCCGAATAGGCAAAGGCTCCCATACGGTCGAACCTGACCTTGCAGACAAATTCCGACAACTCGTCAAAATCTTCTTCCGTCTCTCCGGGATGCCCTACCATCAAAGTCGTGCGCAAATGAATTCCCGGCACTTCTTCCCTGAGACGCTCTATCAAGTCATACGTTTCCTGCCGGGTTACATGGCGGCGCATCCTCTGCAACATATTGTCGCTGATATGTTGCAAGGCGATGTCCATGTATTTACAAACATTCTTTTTCTCGCGCATCACCCGAAATAAACCTACCGGAAAATTCGCCGGATAGGCATAATGAAGCCGAATCCACTCCACTCCTGGAATATCCGCCATCCGTTCAACAAGTTCCGGCAACATCTGGCGATGATAAAGATCCGAGCCGTAGGAGGTCAAATCCTGGGCAATGACCTGAAATTCCTTCACGCCACGTGACACTAACATCCGTACCTCTTCCAGAATATCCTCTATCGGGCGCGACACGTGCTTTCCCGTGATAATGGGTATGGCACAATAAGAGCACCGTCGGTCGCACCCCTCAGAAATCTTAAGGTAAGCATAATGGGACGGCGTCGTCAACTCGCGATCCAATCTCAAGTCCTGATGGTATGCTTTCCCTAAGTCGGTCAACAATTCGTTCCAATCGAACTTGCCGTAAAACTTATCGACCTGCGGGATTTCTTCACTCAATTCTTTCAGGTACCGTTCCGAGAGGCATCCCATCACAAACAGTTTCTTCAAACGCCCCTTTTCCTTTGCCCGACAAAATTCCAATATCATGTTGATGCTTTCCTCTTTGGCATCCCCGATAAACCCGCAAGTGTTAATTACAGCGATTTCCCCTTCGGGACAATCCGAATCATGCGTCACCTTGTACCCATTAGCTTTCAGCTGGCGTATCAATTTTTCCGAATCAACCAGATTCTTTGAACATCCCAACGTTATGACATCAACCGTGTTCTTTCGCAAAACAATATCCTTTTTATAGCTTCAAACCCCGTCTTTACCACTCCCAAAAAGGGATTTCACGAACTCTTTTCGGTTAAAAGGTTGTAAATCCTCAACCCCCTCTCCCAAACCTACATAACGTACCGGAATCTTAAACCGGTCGGAGATGCCGATAACGACCCCGCCTTTTGCCGTTCCGTCAAGTTTTGTTATAGCCATACTGGTCACTTCCGTAGCCAACGTGAATTGCTTGGCTTGCTCGAAAGCGTTCTGACCCGTGCTCCCGTCAAGCACCAACATGACATCGTGGGGGGCATCCGGCACCACTTTCCGCATTACACGTTTTATTTTGGACAATTCGTCCATCAATCCCTTTTTATTGTGCAAACGTCCGGCCGTATCAATTAAGACGACATCCGCACTATTCGCCACGGCGGAACTTAACGTGTCGAAAGCCACGGATGCCGGGTCACTTCCCATTTGGTGTTTCACGATAGGGACACCGACCCTCTCTGACCATATTTCCAACTGTTCCACTGCCGCCGCGCGGAATGTGTCCGAAGCTCCAAGATATACTCTCTTTCCCGCCTTCTTGAACTGGTAGGCCAGCTTTCCTATGGTAGTGGTCTTTCCGACCCCGTTCACACCCACAACCATAATCACATACGGTTTTTTCCCTTCGGGTAAAATAAAACCTTCGGTATCTTCCGTATTATTCTCAGTGAGCAAAGATGCTATCTCGTCTCTTAATATGTCATTCAGTTCATTTACCGTTACATACTTCTCACGGGCCACACGTTTTTCAATCCGGTCGATAATGTTCAGCGTAGTATCTACTCCCACATCCGATGTTACCAAAACTTCTTCCAGACGATCCAACACGTCATCGTCCACCTTGGACTTTCCGGCCACAGCACGAGCCAATTTTCCGAAAAAGCTCTCCTTAGTCTTTTCCAGTCCCTTATCCAGTGTCTCTTTTTTTTCTTTTGAAAAAAAACTGATGATACCCATATATCTTTTATCTAACGTAGATTATAAGTACAAAGATAGCACAAGTTTTTGAAATGTCAGCCATAACCATAAAAAATCCCCTCCGCTTATTCGTGGAAGGCACTGAAGAAGGTGCTGATTTTAGCGTAGCCTTCCGAATAGGACTGAATAATCAGTCCGCCAAGTCCCATAGAATTGGATTTGGCGGACTTGATTGTTCGCCCGACACGGGCATAATCCAACGGGTGCAAGTACCGAGCGTGTCCTGACAGTGGGAAGCGCATAGTTCTTGGCAACGTGTCGGCGGCGACGAGTGGGTCGTGTGGAAGAGCCTTGTCAACGACTCGGAGAACAGAGGCAACTGACAAGTGCAAAATCAGAGGAAATGTTTGAAAAAACCACGTTTCGGCGTTGAGAAATCAAGTTTCTCCCTTGGTCTCGCGTTTATCTTGGCCTGTACTTTTTTGGGGAAAGAATTGCCCGGGTTGCTGAAATCCGTGTCTTTTGGCACGTATTGCCTTATGAGTTTGTCGGCATTCTCTGGTAGTGCCTTTCTTTCTGCCGGGGACGGCAGAAATCAGTGAAACAGACGGCGGTTCCTTTCATTGCTTCCGTGGTTTTCCCGTGTGCGGGGAACTCGCTACCGTTGTCCGTCGTCATAATCTTCACCCCGTCTCCCCTGTACGGCAACGACAGCCTGACTGCGGTTCTCGCTGCGTGTGTGGCCTTCCCTGCCGTGTCCGG
>CAYXQT010000050.1:4533-10715 GCA_964466445.1 uncultured Paraprevotella sp.
AGCCACTGGTAGTTGAAGTCGAGGTACATGTCCACTTCCCCGTTGTTCCACCACATCTGCACCTCGTAACCCCGGTTGTTGGGGTCGATTTCCCTGATTTGCGCGCCCGGATAGCGGCTTTGGGCAACCTGTACGGCTCGGTCGTCAATGTTCACGTTGTCGTCGTCATCGTCGCACGAGGCGATGAAAGGGGCGGAGAGCAACATGAGCAGTCCTAATCTCCAAAATTTCTCTTTCATTGTCTTTGCTTTTAAAAGGTTCGTAATATTGTGATAAATCCCGTTCTTTCAGTCCATTTCCCTTATGTTGAACTTCCGGTCGAAGCGCAAGTCCACGTCGTTGGACAGTTCCACCTCGAAGTCGCGCCTGTTCTTTTCTATCTTTGTGATTTTCTCGCCGGGGAAAAGGTCTCCCGCCTGTCTCCTGACGGGCTCCGGCACGAAGAAGGCGGGTATTTCCGCATACTTCCCGTCCACCTCGGTCCAGTTCCCTTTTCTGTCGAAAGAAATCTCCGTGCCGTCGACGAGCCTCACCTCGTAGGTGTCCGTCCAGAACCAGTCCTTGTCTATCTTGATGTATGAGACTTGGGTATGTGCGAACTGCCGCGTCAGGATGGCGCGTGCCGGGGCGGGCAGCTCGTTCAGGTTGCGGGTGACGGTGTCGTCGTCGGTGCAGGCGGTGGTCACGGAGGCAACGCCCAAGGCGAGTACGGCATAAATCTTTCTCATGTCGGTAATGTTTCGATGGTTACCAATGCTGTCGCAAATGCAAAGTAAAGGCCGGATTTTGGAAAGATTTGGGATTTCTGTCCTCAATCCCGCGCGTTAACGACCTTTAACACGAAATGATGCCGTCCGTCGTGGTAATACGTGAGTCTCATGTGGTACAACTCGGCGATGGACTGTGCGATGGAGAGTCCCAGCCCGGTGGATTCCTTCTGTCCGCTCCCGCCTTTGTAGAAACGCTTGAAGATGTTCTGCCCGTCGAGGGGGCGGTTGCCGTCGTTGACGATTTCGATGCGGGCTGGACGGATGAGGATGTCTACGCGCCCGTAATCGGGGCTGTGCACGATGGCGTTCTTGATGAGATTGGTCAGCAGGGTGTGAGCCAGCGACTCGTTCATCCGCACGCGGCAGTCCCCCACTTCCGACAAACGGTAGTCCAGTCCTTTCTTCTCGTACAAGTCTGACAGGAGTTCGAGCGTCTGCCGGGCGTGACTGTTCAAGTCCACTTCCGTGGCTTCGTCGAACTGGCGGTTCCGGATGCGGGAGAGCAGGAGCAGCGACTTGTTGAGTTGCACGGCGCGGTGCAGACTGCGGAACATGTCGTCGATGTTTTTCAGTTCCTCCTCGTCGAGGTTCTCGTGTTCGGACAAGAGTTCCAGCTTGCCGTTGATGACGGCGAGCGGGGTTTGCAGTTCGTGGGAGGCGTTCTCGATGAACTCCTTTTGTTCCTGGTACGCCCTCTCCGCCCGCTCGTGCATTTCGAGGGCGGCGCGGTTCAACTCACGGAATTCCCGGATGCGGCAGTCGGTGTCCAGATGCGGCGCGGGGTGTCCGGGCGACACTTTCCCAATCCATTCCAGCAGACGGTAGAGCGGTCGGAACACGGACGTGAGGATGAGGCGCGTGCCGAGGACGATGCAGCAGAGGAGGGCGACGTAAAGTGCGACGAGATATTTGAAGATGGCGGTTATCAGGTCGTCGCGCTCCAGAGTGGACAACTTGATTTCCAGTTCGTAGTAGTTCAAGTCGGAAGCCATGAAGCAGGACTTCATGACGCGCACGGGCTCGTATTCGTCCTCCGTCTCGATGTACGCCACGTCGTCATAGAACCGGTCGTGGTGGTGTTCGGCCTCTTCGCGCGTGAGGGGGCGGATGCGGTAGGCGTTGATGATTTTGTCCCCGGCGTGCAGGAGGGTGGAGTCCGCCAGTATCTTTCCCACGATGATGTCGCGGTAGTTGTCCAAGGCGTCGTCGGTCTCGTCCATGACCTCGTCTATGACGGTGAAGTAGAAGAAAATGCCCCATCCGCCCATCAACAGTAAGAGGAGGAGTGAGAGGTTGAGGTGGGTGTAGCGCAGCAGTTTCATGGCATGTCGCGTGGGGCTTGCGGCAGGTCGAATGCCAGTTTGTAGCCGAAGCCGTAGACGGCCTTTATCTCCGCCTGCGTGCCGGCGGCTTTCATCTTCTTCCGCAGGTTCTTCACCTGTGAGTAGATGAAGTCGAGGCTGTCGGCCTGGTCGATATGGTCGCCCCACACGGATTCGGCCAAGGCCATGCGGTTGATGAGGCGGTTGGGGTTGCTGATGAGGTAGTAGAGCAGGTCGAACTCCTTGCGGTTGAGGTTCAGTTCGTTGCCGTCCACGGTCACCTTGCGCGTGTCGGGGAACAGGGTGAGGTTGCCGAGCGCGATACTGGTGTCTCCTCCCGCCTTTTTCCTGCGGAGGCAGGACTTCACCCGCGCGTTGAGCTCGGCCAGATGGAACGGCTTGGCCAGATAGTCGTCCGCGCCGAGGTTGAGGCCTTCCACCTTGTCTTCCAAGGAGTCCTTGGCCGAGACGATGATGACGCTCTCCTGCTTGCGCATCCGTTTGAGGCCGGCGAGGACGGAGAGTCCGCTTCCGCCGGGGAGCATGATGTCCAAGATGACGCAGTCGTAGTCATAGTCGTTCACTTTCTCCATGGCGGAAGCGTAGTCGCCCGCGCACTCCACGACGAACTTCTCGCGCGTGAGGTATTCCCTGACGGTGTTCCGCAATTCCTCCTCGTCTTCAATCAGCAGTATCTTCATGCCCTTCTCGTTAATGGTTATCCATTATTATATATGTACTGTATCCCTTGCCCGTGCTTGAATGCCGGGGCATACTTACAGCGGTTGCCGTCATCCTGTCAGGTTCCTTTTATGACTTTTCGATTGAGTTATGTCGGAACACATCCGGACAGGACTGCGGGAACTCGTCTTCTCGTCTTGCATAAGGTTTTGTGTCATACGGTGTAAATCCTCATTTCCCGGAGTGGGAAACGCTTGGAATCCCGTTCACTTCGGGAGCATCCGCTCCCAAATCTTTTTTATATTGGTTTCCCCGTCAAAATATGAACATTGTCCATCCTTGTGGAACGTCTCACCGCCGGGCACTATGATTATCTTGTCGGAATCCGGATATTCGCATATGTCATGACCGATATAAGTACGTATATCCAAATACACACACCGGGCATCCGAATGGTTGTATAGTTGATGGGCTCCGGATTCGCCCGCTTCAAAGAACAGCAAATCGCCGGAACGTACAACATCTAATCCGTTCGGGGTCCGTAATGTCGCAGTCCCTGACAATATAAAAAACAGTTCTTCGGCAAAACGATGAAAATGGTAAGGTGCGTTATATTGCCTTGGATTAAGTTGCCGGAAATCGAAATTCAAGTATTTCGGGGCAATACCCTTTTTTACTCGTGAGACATCCGACAAAAGCCGAAACCCGTCAATCTTGTCCGGATTAGGCCGGTAATCATGTTCTTCCGCTCTGATTATTGTTGGCATACATTAAGTATTTTATTCCGATGAATGGATATGACATTTCACTAACCCGCGTCCGCCGTCGCCATTCCCCGATATGCTCATCCGATGTATGGCATTTGGTTGCATTCAACACGTCAACTTTGTCGGTATAGACGGTACTTGCCTGTGCCTTGGTAATTTGCCATTGGGTAATGAGCGTTTGGTTCAGACACAAAGATACACTGAAAAATTGATATATCAAGCGTATCAGCCTACTTTTCAGTAGAATCAATGAGTGCGTGGAAACAAGCGGAGATAGGCATAAATGCCAGCATCCCCAAAGAAAGGGCTTCCTGTCCGCCAGGCCGTATCACGTCCTCCGTGTCCGCAACCGCCGCCACAAGGATTTTCCGGCGGACATGGAGGTCGCGGTTGGCGACAAGAGCATACGGCTCCGCCGTTCGGAGGCGACGTATTCCCGAAAGCGTAACCCTGCAGACCCGAACGTCCAAATGATTCGTCCCCATAAGGCAAAAGTCGATGTTTTACCGCTGTGAACGGATTTTATCCCCGCTGACTTCCTACCTAACCATCCGGCAAGTCGTTTTTTTTCGGGTGATTATACAAGAACGGCACGCAAGCGCGACAGGCTCACGTGCCGTTTCCCGATTTTATGAGAAAGTGAATGACGCACATCCTCATGCGGACTTGGAAGTACGGTCTTTCGGCCGCACGGCCGCTCTCCCCGCGGCGATTTGCCCGCCTATCGCGTCCGGTTCGTCTTCCCGCTTCACCATTCCCTCTTCCTGTTCATCTCGTCAAGCCTGCCGCCGGACGCAAGCCAAGAAGTCCGTGCCGTCCTCGTCCCTCCCGTTTTCACCGCGTTCGGGTCTGCGAGTCCACGCCTATTCCTCCTCCTTCCCGGCGTTCTCCTCGTCTATGGCGGCAATTTTTTCGCCAATCAGGTTCAATTCGTCTTTCAGCTTCTCCATCTTCTTGTTCATCTCGTCGAGCAGGCTGTTGCCTTTCTTCGAGCTGCACGTCAGGAAGCCCAGGTTGTTTTCGTACGTCTTGATTTCGTTGCGTTTGCTTTCATAGGCTCGCATCAGGCGTTCCCGCTCGCGCGAAAAGCCTTGCCCGCCTTCTTTGGCATCGTTCCTCAGGTTGTTCTTGAAGCTGTCCAAGCTGCGGCGTGCCGCCGACATGTCCAACGATTTGAACAGCCGGTCTACCGTTTCGTGGTAATCCTTATAGATTCTGTCTTTCTCCTTGAAAGGCACGAAGCCGATTTCGTTCCATTCGTCCATCAGTTCCCTCACGATGTCCTGTTTGTTCTCCTCTTCGTCAGATTCCAACAAGGCTTTCAGCTTCCCGATGATTTGTTCTTTCTTTTGCAGGTTCTCCCTTTCCTCCCCGCGTCGCGATGTCGTGTTCTTTTTCTTCTGTTCGAAGAAATAGTCGCAGGCGCCTATGAAACGCCGCCAAAGCGATTCGGAATGTTTCTTGGGAACGGAGCCGATGGCTTTCCACTCCTTTTGTATCTGTATGAGTCTTTCGGTGGTGGTTTTCCAGTCCGTACTGTCTTTCAGGGCTTCGGCCTCTTCGCAGAGAACCGTCTTTTTGGTCAGGTTCTGAGCCTGTTCCTCTTTCAGGCGTTTGAAGAACGCGGTCTTTTCCGTGAAGAAACGGTCGCACGCGCCGCGGAAACGCTCGAATATCTTCACGTTCATCCTTTGGGGGGCGAAGCCGATGGTGCGCCATTCCTTTTGCATCTCAATGATTTCCCGTGTCTGTACGTCCCATGCGGATGCCGTCTTGATAGCCGTCGGGTCGATGGCCTCTATTTTCTCGCAGAGCGCGGTCTTGTGCGCCAGGTTCTCGCTTTCCTTTTGTCGGAGTTCCTCGAAATGATGTTGGTGACGCTTGTTCACGGCGGAGGAAGCCGCCTTGAAGCGTGTCCAGATTTCTTCGCGCAATTCTTTCGCTACGGGGCCCGTTTCCTTGAATTCCTGATGCAGGGACTGGAGCTGTTGGAAAGCGGATATGACATCGGGCTCTTCGTTCAGCTTCTCTGCCGCCTCGCAAATGCGCGTCTTGATTTCCAGGTTCTTCTTGAAATCGTACTCGCGAAATTCGTTGTTGAGCTTCAGCTGGTCGTAATATTGCTCCACGTACAACTGGTAGGTCTTCCACAGTTCGTCGGCTTTTTCTGCGGGGACGAGCTTCAATCCTCTCCATTGGTTCTGGAGTTCCCTGAACTCCTTGTAGGCTTGGTTTGCCTCCTCCGGGGTAGCGCTCATGGCTTTGATTCGTTCCAGAATCTCCTGCTTTTTCCGCAAGTTCTCTTCTTTCTGTCGGTCTGTTTCGGCCTGCGATTCGGCTCTTTTTTGCTTGATTACGTTCATGGCCGCCTTGAACTCGTCTTCCAGCACGTTCGGTGTCGGGAGGAAGGCTTCGGGATCGCCCCCGTTTTCGATGAATTGGGCGCGGGCAGCCGCCACGTTCGCCTTATGTATTTTGTAGAAAGCCTGTTTGAGGGCATCTATTTCCTGTCTTCCGGCCAAAGTGTCGGCTTCAGCCAGTTCTTTCAATCGGGCGACGACTTCTTCCTGCGTTTGCGGCACTTTCTTCTCCGGAGTTTCCGCTTCGCCCGTGTCTTCCGCGGCGGCTTCCGTTTCCTCCGT
>CAYXQT010000050.1:10815-12426 GCA_964466445.1 uncultured Paraprevotella sp.
TCCGTTTCGTGTGCGGCGGCATCAGTCCTGTCGGTCACGTCCGCGGAGTTATCCGAACCGTTCGTTTCCGTTACCGTGTTTTCTGTTTCGTTTACTTCAGGCTTTGTGTTTTCTGTTCCGTTCTCTTCCTTATGGAGAATTTCTTGAGAATCCATCTTGTTACTTGTTTTTAGTATCTGATTCGGTTCTTACTGTTCGTTTAAGTCGGTACAAATTAAATATAAAAATCGCTTAAAACCTAAAAAAAGTTCTGTTTTTTACTTCGGCCGGCTTCAAATCCACGTTTTTCGCCTGAAATACCATAGGAATACGGCGGTAATCGCCACGGTAATCGCCATGGCCACCGGGAAGCCCCAAGCCCAGCCCTCCATGCCGTTGGTCAGGTTCATGCCGAGCAGACTGGCGATGAGCGTGGGGAACATGAGGATGATGGATATGGAAGTCAGCATCTTCATCACGCCGCTCGTGTTGTTGTTGATGATGTTGGCATAAGTGTCCATCGTCGAGTCGAGGATGTTGGTGTAGATGGATGTCGTCTCGCGCGCCTGACTCATCTCGATGTTGACGTCCTCGATGAGGTCGGCGTCCAGCTCGTCCACGGGAAGTTTGAATTTCAGCTTGGACAACAAGGTCTCGTTGCCGCGGATGGAAGTGATGAAGTAAGTCAGGCTGTCTTGCAGGCGCGACAGGTTGATGAGGTCTGCATTGTCCACGTTACGGTCCAAGTGCCGCTTGGCTTTCTCGATGAGCAGGTTAATCTGTTTCAGCCGCTTCAAGTACCATACGGCCGAAGAAAGGAACAGGCGGAACACCATGTCCACCGAATCGGTGAATCCCCGTCCGCGTTTCCGCTGGTAGTTCACGAAGTCTGTCATCATCTCCGTCTCGAAATTGCACACGGTGATGCACACCTCCTTGTTCAGGATGATGCCGAGGGGGATGGTGGTATAGGGCGTGCGCGAGCGCACTTCCTTCACGTAAGGGATACGCAAGATGATGAGTATCCATCCGTCGTCGAATTCGTAGCGTGCACGCTCGTCGGTATCGGCGATGTCCATCAGGAAATAGTCGGGGATGCGGAGCGTGTTCTCCAGATAATCTACGTCGTCCTGTGTCGGGCAGGTAACCTGCACCCAGCAGTTGGGTTTCCACTCTTCGAGCGTGTGCAGGCCGCGGTTCGTGTTCCAGTATGTTCGCATGAATAAATCCTCCATAAATTATAGGAACGGAGGCAGCTCCTTGCAAACCTCTGTCCTGCTTAGTTCATGTTTTCCGCGTGATAATCGTCCATTTAAACAAACACTGTGGTAAATTGCGGCGCAAAGGTACGACAAACCGTTTGAAGTTGCAAATAAAAAGGCGGCTTTGAATCCGTTCCCCGTCTTTTTTCGGGATTATGCCGTCCCGGAAGTTTCCCGCGCCACGGCGTTGGTCAGGTCGACGAATTCGGCCACGGACAATTGCTCCGGGCGTTGCCCGAAGATTCCGGCGGAGAGGAAGGCGGCGTGATCCTTGGGCTGCCGCCCTTCCTTCCGCGCCCTGCTGTCGGCGTCGGTCAGCACGGGGAGGATGGAGTTGCGAAGCACCTTGCGCCGCCGGTTGAACGTGGTC
>CAYXQT010000051.1:0-12421 GCA_964466445.1 uncultured Paraprevotella sp.
AAAAGACGGGTTTTCCGCAGTCCGTTTTGCCGTTTTCGGGAGGAATTTTCACCGGAAACCGCACTTTTCCGGATTTTCCTGCGGACGAAAAAAGTGTTTTCTCGGCAGGAACGGAAATTTTTCTCGGCACGAAAACGGACGGTTCTGCTTAAAGAACGTGAAAAAACTGCCCAAATCCTTAAAAGATGTATCCGAAAACGCCTCTTTCCGCTCACGGTTCGCGTCTTCCGGCGGCAGTACGCAACGCTTGGAACGGCCTTTTCCCTTTCATTCTGCTCGCGGAAACGAGGGAACGGCTGTCATATCGTCAATAGGGGAGGGTAGTCCGCCGGGACGGGCCGGTTGCCGCAAACTGATTTTGGCCGCGAGCCGCGCAACCGAAACCGACGTGGAGAAGTCGGTCTGTCCCGGCGGGTTATCCGGCCGCCGCGTGCGACTTCAAAAAAATCCGTGAGGGTTCTTTTGTACTTTCCGCGGAAACGGCGAGGCGGCGGTCGGGCATAATGTTCCGCCGGAATGCGCCTTTCAAGGAGAGGCCGGTTGAAGCCTGAATGAAAAAGCCGCGCCCGTTCGCGGACAACCGTCCAAAGCAATGCGCCGGGACGCGCATGCCGACGCTCCCTCCGGGCGCGTCCGGCACTTTCCCGCACGAGCCGCACGACATGTTGACAGCTTAAGGCTCTTCGGGATACTTTTCGCTTTTCTCCTTCTTCGAGACTTCTATGTGGGCGGCACGCACACGGCTCAGCGTCTCGGGCGACATCTGGAGGTAGGAAGCCACGTGCAGCATCGGCGCGCGCAGCAGGATTTCGGGCTTCGTGTTCAAGAGGCGCAGGTACCGCTCCGTGGCGCTCTCGAAGCGCTGGCTGTCGGCATAGACCTGGGAACTGATGAGGGCGTGTTCCATAATCTTGCGGAACAGCAGTTCGATTTCCTTGTTTCTGTCCGCCAGCTCCTGCAAGGCGTCGTAAGGGATGCCGTAGAGCCTGCTGTTTTCCAACGCCTCGACAATCAGCCTCGACGGTTCCTGCTTCAGGAAGCTTTCGATGCAAATCACGATGCGCCCCTCGTAGGAGAAGTGCTCCGTGATGTCGCGCTTGCCTTTGTAGTAATACTGCCGCACCATTCCGTGCTCCACGAAATACATGTGGCGGCACGTGTCTCCTTCCGAGAGCACCTCGTCGCCCTTCGAGTACTTGAAAGGCACGAGTATTTCGGACAGAGCCTCAACGCCCGGCGGGGACAGGCGGCAGTATATCCGGGCTATTTCGCGGGCCACGTCGCGTCTCAAATCCATGTCATGCAAGTTTTTTATTCGGTCAGTCCAGCTTCAGGACAGCCAGGAAAGCCTTTTGCGGCACTTCCACGTTGCCGATTTGCTTCATCCTCTTCTTTCCTTTCTTCTGTTTCTCCAGCAATTTCCTTTTCCGTGTAACGTCGCCTCCGTAACACTTAGCCGTCACGTCCTTGCGCAACTGCTTCACCGTCTCGCGGGCGATAATCTTGGCCCCGATGGCGGCCTGTATGGCGATGTCGAACTGCTGTCGGGGCAGGAGTCCCTTCAGCTTCTCGCACATCCTCCTCCCGAAGTCCACGGCGTTGTCGGCGTGCGTCAGGGTGGAGAGCGCGTCCACCGGTTCCCCGTTCAGCAGGATGTCCAGCTTCACCAGCTTGGACGGACGGAAGCCGTCCTGATGGTAGTCGAAGGAGGCATAGCCCCTCGATATGCTTTTGAGCTTGTCGTAGAAGTCAATTACGATTTCCCCGAGCGGCAGGTCGTAATGGAGCTCCACGCGGTTCCCGCTGATGTACTCCTGTTTCAGGAACTCCCCTCTTTTCCCCAGGCACAAGGTCATGATGGGGCCGATATAGTCGGTTGCCGTGATGATGGAAGCCTTGATGTAAGGTTCTTCTATGTGGTCAATCAGCGTCGCTTCGGGCATGCCGGCGGGGTTGTGCACTTCCTTCACTCCGCCCTGCTTGTCATACACGAGGTAGGACACGTTGGGTACGGTCGTGATCACGTCCATGTTAAATTCGCGGTCCAAGCGTTCCTGCACGATTTCCATGTGGAGCAGTCCCAGGAAGCCGCAACGGAAGCCGAAGCCCAGTGCCACGGACGATTCCGGCTGGAAGGTCAGGGACGCGTCGTTCAGCTGTAGTTTCTCCAAGGAAGCCCGCAGGTTTTCAAAGTTTTCGGTGTCTATGGGGTAAAGCCCGGCGAAGACCATCGGCTTCACCTCCTCGAAGCCCGAAATGGCATTCCCGCACGGCCGCCCCGTGTGGGTAATCGTGTCGCCGACTTTCACCTCCGTCGCCGTCTTGATACCGGAGACGATATATCCCACGTCTCCGCAATGCAGTTCCTTGCGGGGCGACATCTCCATCTTCAGCACCCCGATTTCGTCCGCCGTGTACTTCTTTCCCGTGTTGATGAAAGCCACCTCGTCTCCGGACTTGATGCTCCCGTTCACGACTTTGAAGTAAACTATAATCCCGCGGAAGGAGTTGAACACCGAGTCGAAAATCAAGGCCTGCAAGGGCGCGTCCTCATCCCCCTGCGGGTGCGGGATGCGTTCCACCACCGCCCTCAGTATCTCGTCCACGCCCTCGCCCGTCCGGGCGGACGCGCGGATAATCTCCTCGCGCCTGCAGCCCAGCAGCTCGATGATTTCATCCTCCACTTGATCCGGCATGGCGTTCACCATGTCGCATTTGTTGACTACCGGGATGATTTCCAAGTCGTGCTCTATCGCCATGTACAGGTTGGAGATGGTCTGGGCCTGCACTCCCTGCGTGGCGTCCACTACCAGCAACGCTCCCTCGCAAGCCGATATGGAGCGCGAGACTTCGTATGAGAAGTCCACGTGTCCCGGCGTGTCAATCAGGTTCAGCGTGTACTTCTCCCCTTCATACGTATATTCCATCTGGATGGCGTGGCTCTTTATCGTGATGCCGCGTTCCCGCTCCAAGTCCATGTCGTCGAGCATCTGCCCTTCGGTCACTTCTACCGTGTTCGTGTATTCGAGCAGACGGTCGGCCAGGGTGGACTTGCCGTGATCGATGTGCGCAATGATGCAGAAATTCCTTATGTTCTTCATCCTCAAACAAAAATGCTTCGCAAAGATAGTGCAAACCGCAGGAAATACAAAATCAGGAAACTTATTTTTACGTAAACGCCCGATAATGCCGCCGGTGAAATCCGGGCGCGGGCCGGCAGCAATGCCGTCAATCCTCGCGCCGGGAAATCAAGCCGGGATTCTTGCGGGAACGCCCGGGGACGCTTTCCCGCCGGGTCGGACTCTTCGCGGGAACGGGACATTTCCCGTCCGAAAGGCGGGCTATGGTTTTCAAGGTGAGAGATTTCCGGATATGCGCCGTCAGAGGCACGCTCCGGTTCCCGTCGTACCCGTGTCCGCATACGGGAGGGCGCGGGATTGCGTGAGGCAATTTCTTCCGGGCCGATGCCTCCGTTTCTAAAGCCGTTGGAGGCACGGGCGGAAACGCCCGCCGCTCCGTCTTTTGCCGGGGGATTCGTTTGGGTTTGGGGCGGCTGTCCTCCTGTCCCGTGCCATGAGTACATGGCGCGGGCATCCTCAACAGTTTGCGGGCGTGCCGTTGCGGGCGGGACGTTCCGCAGGCCATGGAAAAGAGAACCCCGTTTGCCGGTGCCTCTTCAAACCGGCAAACGGGGTCCTGCTTGTTGGTGTCCGTCGCCCTGCTACCGGACGATGACTTTCTGCCGTTCCACGACGTAAATTCCCTTGGGGAGGCCGCACACTTGCCCGTGCCCCACGAAGGCGGCTTGCCGCACCATGCGCCCGTCGATGCCGTAGACGGAGACGGTCACGGCCTCTCCTTCCGGGCCTTGCAGGCTGATGCAACCTTCCCCGCCGTATGCCTTGACGGCGGAGGCCGTCCCGTGCACGGGCGAGACGGAGGTGACGGTGCCGTCGCCCAGATAGTACAACCTGAAGTCATCGGCCTTGTACCAGCCGTCGTTGCCGCGTATGCCGAGCGTGAGCGTGCCGTCGGTGACCTGTACGCTGTCGACAGCAGTCTCGCGGAGGTAGCGTCTGCCGAGCCCGTCGTCGGTCATCGTGGCCGTGTCTTCGTTGGCGAAGAGCGTGACGCTCTGTCCGCCGTCGGTGGCAATCCGGGCTTCCACGCGGTAGAAGCCGTTCTTCATGCCCGTGGCTTTCTGGCTCAGCGTGACGCTGCCCGCCCCGGTGGAGGAGTAGGAATGGAATACGTAGTTCCCGTCGGCATTCACCATGTATTCTTCCAAGGTGGAAACGTCAATCACTTTCGAGGTCTGTCCCGTCTCGCGCTCGATGTCCCATCCCGTGCTGCGCCGGTTTTCGAAGGAGGCGTTGGCCAGGTAGACGTCCGTGAGGTCGACGGGGGCATCCGCGGGGATGAGGTTCTTCCGGCAGGCTTTCATGCTCTCTTCCAAAAGTCCGGAGGCGGCGGCGATTTCCTCCTCATCCGGATGAAGGGTGTAGCAGGCGGCCGCGGCGCGGACTTGTCCGAGGAAGGCATCGAGGTCTTCCTCCGTCAGCTGTCCGGCGGCGTTCCCGGCCAGGTCGTAGGCTTGGTTCAGCAGTTCGCCGAGCGTCTCGCTCTCCTTGTCTTTCCTGTCGTAGGCGTAGATGCTGGTGCTCACGTCCTTGTCGTAGTTGAGGTAACCGCTGAAAGCATAGATGGCGGAACCCTCGTTCTCCACGAAAGTCTGCGTGTTGCCGTTGTTCAGCGTGCGCTGTCCCTTGCCCGCTTCCATGTTGCGGAACGTGTAGGCCAGCGTGTCCGCCGTCTCCGGGTCGGCACCCGCGTCGACGGTGACGCCGGAGGCTTCAATCCTATCGTAGCCCGGCCGCGTGGTGCGGTAGAGGTAAGGTTCGCACGCCTTCATGTCGGCGTTCGCCTCGTCGGATTCGGAGATGAGTAAGTTGTTCAGTTTCTTGATTTTCCGTGCGCGGCTTCCTTCGGGCACGT
Source organism: uncultured Paraprevotella sp. (assembly GCA_964466445.1). Taxonomy (GTDB): domain Bacteria; phylum Bacteroidota; class Bacteroidia; order Bacteroidales; family Bacteroidaceae; genus Paraprevotella. Next base: position 4,996 of record CAYXQT010000051.1, read on the forward strand.
CGCTGTCGAAAGGCAGGGCGATGTACTTCCATTTCATCGACGACGTGCGCGGGTCGAAGACGGCGTGGCGGGCGGTGAACCCGCCCTTCGCCCGGAAGTCGTAGCCGTAGGTCAGTTGCAGTTCCTCGCATGTCCCGTCCTTGATGACGTTGGGGCCTGCGGCGGGCGACGCGGCATCGAGGTAGAACAGCACGTTGGGGTTCTCCATTCGCGGCAGGCTGTCTATGCCGGTCACGCGGGTGAGGTCGTAGTGCAGCGCGTCCGCCGTCGCCGCCAGTTCCAGGAACCTGTCCCTGTTCCAATGGCCGGAGAACGCGGCTCCGCGGTCGTCCGTCGTTTCCATGGCCAAGTCCGGACCGACAGTCTCGAAATAGACCACGGTGTCTTCGGGCGCGGCTTCCATCGTGAGGTCTTCTCCTCCGGCCTTGTAGTCGCGGTGCAACGCGGCGGCGTACAGCACATTCTTTTCCGCGTTCCCGAAGCCGAACCTTACCGTCCGGGTCTCTCCTCCGGCGAAGACGGTCTCCCTGTCCGACGCTTCTTCCATCTTGACGAACGCCGACTGCCCGCCGTCGTACCGGTACAGGTCGCATTGCAGGGTCGGCATGGTGGCGGTAGCCTCCGGGGCGTTCGTTATGGAAGCCGTGACGCATGCAGTGTCGCCATATACCTTATTATATATTATAGTGCTTTCTTGTCCGCCGAGCGCGACGGTCGTCTCCCCGGTCTCCGACGCGGCGTCGAGCCGTAGGGAGTTCAGCGACAGTGCGGCATCCTGCGCGACGGCTTCGGCGGTGAGCCGCGCTATCACCTTGGCGCTGGGAGCCATGAGGTACATGTAATACGAGCCGGCACTGCTGGGGCGGTAGGAGAAATCCACGGAGACCGTCTCGCCTACGGGGACGACGGTGGTCACGTCCCTTTGGGAGGCGTCGTCCAGTCCGGTCGGTTCTTTCTCTCTCCGTTCGATGGCGATGTAGATACCCTTGTAGTCGGTAGTCCCGTTGTTGGTGATTTCCACCCTGACGGTGTTCTTCATCCGCGTGTACATCTTGCCGGCAAGGATTCTGCCTTCCACGGCGTAGTCGCGCGGATGTATGGTGTGGGTCATGCCCTGCTGTCCGTTGAATCCGTTCATGCCCGTCTGGTCGTTCACGGTGTAGTACCCGTCGCCCTGTCCTCCCCAGCCGAAATTGAAGTGGAAGAGGTTGTCCGCGGCGCGGTATCCGTCCACCACGACGGCATGCCCGCCGCTCGTGGGGGACACTCCGCTGTACACGATGGGCCATCCTTTCGTCAGGTCTTCATAAACCATGTTTTCCCAGTCGGCCTGCGAGATGCCGGACTTGTACGTGCATTTGCTGTCGAGGAAGAGCTGTCCCGAGAACGTGTTGACCAGGTCGCTTATCTGTCCCGACGTGGACGAACCGTAAGTGAGCCACGTGGACGTTCCGATGACGCTCATCAGCGTAGCCACGGCCGTGTTCATGTCTTCCGGCGTGCCGCCCCCGTAGCTGTCCTGCATCAGTTCCCACCGGAAGGGCGTGCCTTTCGGGAACGACTCGGTGACGGGCGCGTCGCCGTATCCGTAGGTCGGCGTGTCGTATTGCGAGCGGTCCGGCAGTTCCTTCCTCCAGTAATACGCCACTTGCGCGGCGGCGGTGGCCACGCACCCCGTAAGCGCGCGTCCGCCCCCGTCGTTGCGGAAGGGGCAGAGGTTGTTGTAGGGAGCCCCTTGCGTCCAATGGGACGTGAGCAGCGGGGCGACGTTCTTCTTGTCGGCGGCTATCGTCGCCGCCTGAGGCTTCGCGCCTTGCTCCTGCGCCTCCTCTATCATACGGCTGTATCCCTCAATCCAGTCGAGCAGGGCGGGCGGGAGCAATCGGGGGTCGAACTCCCCTTGTTCGGCGCATCCCAGCACGGCGGGCAGGCAGTCGTCGCCGGAAATGATGACGAATCCCTGCCCGTTTCCCCGGTTGAAGATGTAGAGCGGGGCTTGCCCGTTGCCGGCCTTGCGCTTGGCGACGGCGGTTTCCACGGGCTCGGGGACTTGGTTTCCGCTCATGTAGGCGGCGGCTGTTTCTTTTGCCTTCGTCAAATCCACCGGGTTGGCCCAGGCGCACGACAACGAGGCAAGAAGCGTCAGGACGGTCGATAAAGGTTTCTTCATGGCTCTTTGTTTTTGTTGAAACGAGATTGTCATGACAAAGGTAACTTTTTTTACGGACATTGTGTTCGTTTTTCTTAAGAATACTTGCGGCGGAACGTATTTATTTTATTACTTTTGCCCGAAAAAATAAAACGAGGGAGGAACATGCAGAAGAAAGATTTCTATTTGGAGTCAGTTCTTGATTTGAACGCCGGTAACGTGTGGGGGACGGAAGCCACGGAACTTTTGGAATTGTGGCAAAAGGACATCAAGGAAGAAGGCTTCTCCTCGTCGGAGGAGAAAGTGCTGAACGTCATCCGGCTGGCTTTCGACGTGTATCATTTCGACCCGAAGGACGAGCGGGAAGTCGCGAGATATAACAACGGGGATTATGTCATTCTGCCCGGCACGGAAAAGAGCAGGGAGGCTGTGGCCATACGCAAGAAAGAGATTCGCAGGATTACCGACCTTTCATACGAGAACATCAAGCATGTTACGGCTTCCGGCCTGTTGAAGTTGATAGAAGGTAATTTCGGCGGCGGCTGGAAATCCATTCCCCTGACGATAGAGGACATCATAGAGTCGGCTTTCTACATCAGCACGATGACCCTGCCCGTCTCCCGCATCCATGCCGCGGGCGGCACGCTGGAACGCAAAGTCGCTGACGGGTATGAAGTCTTGGAAATCGCGAAGGGAATGTGGGTGGAGGCCATCTTTGCCAAAAAGCGCGAGCCGATGGAAAAGTTGCGCTTTGTGCCCGAACCGGAAGATGACGGAAACGGCAACCGCGACCCGGACGACGACCCGGACAATGACCCGGGGATGGAAGGGGACGACGGCGACACGGAAAATTTTTACAGTAGCTACACCCCCGAAGCGGACCTCAAGGATGATGTGGAAGAACTGGCGGACGAATGACCCCCGGGTCGGAAAAGTATGAGGCATGGAAATTGAAAAGGCGGAGCGGGAGCGCATCATACGGCTGGTGAAGCGGCAGGTGGTGCCGGCAATGGGATGCACGGAGCCCATGTGCGTGTCCCTTTGCGTGGCTCGCGCGGCGGAGACGCTCGGAGAAAGGCCGGTTTCGGTCAGCGTCCTCCTCAGCGCGAACATACTGAAGAACGCCATGGGCGTGGGAATCCCCGGCACGGGCATGGCGGGACTCCCCATAGCCATAGCCTTGGGCGTAGTGGCGGGAAAGTCGGAATACGGGTTGGAGGTGCTGAAAGACGTGGCGCCGGCCGACGTGGAACGGGGAAAGCAGTACATAGCGGAGCGGCGCGTCAGAATATCCTTGAAAGAGAACATCGCGGAAAAACTCTACGTCGAAGCCTTGGCGGAGGGCGCGTCCGGCCGTCAGGCCAAGGCCGTCATCGCCGGGCGGCACACGCATTTCGTCTACGTGGAAAGGGACGGGCGGGTGCTGCAGGACGACCGCATGCCCCAAGGGGAGGAAGACGGAGAGGAAGAATGCGAGCTCAACCTGCGCAAGGTGTACGACTTCGCCGTGGAAGCGCCGCTGGAGGAGATAGAGTTCATCCGGGAGGCTCGCCGCTTGAACGAAGAGGCTTCGCGGCTGGCCTTGAAGGGCCGCTACGGACACGAGCTGGGCAAGACGCTGAGCCGCCCTCTGGGGCGCGGCATCTTGGGCGACACGATATTCTCGCACATCCTGTCGGGCACCTCGTGCGCGTGCGACGCCCGCATGGCGGGAGCCATGATTCCCGTGATGAGCAATTCCGGGAGCGGCAACCAGGGGATATGCGCCACGATGCCGGTGGTGGTCTTTGCCGAGGAGAACCACAACACGGACGAGGAACTTGTCCGCGCGCTCATGCTGAGCCACTTGACGGCCATCTATATCAAACAGAGTCTGGGCGTACTGTCCGCGCTGTGCGGATGCGTGGTGGCTTCCACGGGGTCGAGTTGCGGCATCACCTACCTGATGGGAGGAAAGTACGAGCAGGTCTCCTACGCCGTGAAGAACATGATAGCGAACCTCACGGGGATGATATGCGACGGCGCCAAGCCGAGTTGCGCCCTGAAGCTGACGAGCGGGGTCTCCACCGCCGTGCTGTCGGCCATGCTGGCCATGCAGCAGAAGTGCGTGAGCAGCGTGGAAGGCATTATCGACGATGACGTGGACAAGAGCATTCATAACCTGACGAGCATCGGGGCGGAAGCGATGAACGAGACCGACCGCAAGGTCTTGGAGATTATGACGCACAAAAGCGGAGGCCTCTGTTGACTTCTCGGGAAGGAGGCGGGCGGCGGGCCTGCATTCTCCGGTTCATGTCCGGATGCCGGTTCCTGCGGAAGCGCCGGGCCTGCGATTTTCATTCACCAACCATAAAACCATGAGACAAAGATTCGGAGCGTTTTTCGCGTGCGTTTGCATGGCGGCCGTGCCCGTCCGGAGTTCGGCACAGACGTTCGCTTGGTATTCCAGCACGGAGGGGAATACGTGGAAGATGTCTTCCGTGAAGATGTCCGGAAAGGCGGCGGATGCCCATGTAACGGTAGAGGAGGACGTGAAGCCGATTGTGGTATTCAAGGCGTGGGGAGTCACGTTCAACGAACTGGACTGGGACGCGCTGGGCTTGCTGACCCCCGGCGAGCGGGACGAGGTACTGAAGAGCGTGTTCTCCCCGGAAGGGGACTTGCGCATCTCCCGCGGACGCATCTCCATGAACGCCAACGACTACGCCCGTTCCTGGTACAGCTGCGACGAGGTGGAGGGAGACCTGGAACTGCGTTATTTCAACATCGAACGCGACAAGCAAGCCGTCATCCCTTTCATCCACGCGGCGCAGAAGCATAACCCCGGACTGACGTTCTGGATATCCCCGTGGAGCCCGCCCTCATGGATGAAAATCAACGGGGATTATCCCGTGTTGAGCGGCAAGTCCAACGACATGCCGGAAAAGATGGACTACATCCTTTTCGGCAGTGTCGGCGGAAAGGCGGATTCCGACGAGGTGAAACTGGACGGCGGGAGAGGGGAGAGGTTCCCGCGTCGGCTGGCCACGACGGACTACATGATACAGGACCCGCGCTACTTGCGGGCTTACGCCGACTATTTCTGCAAGTTCATCGACGCCTACAAGGAGCAGGGCGTGGACATAAATATGGTGGTGTATCAGAACGAGGCGTACAGCTACACGGCCTATCCGGGTTGCGCCTGGACGGCGGAGGGGACGGTGCGGTTCAACCGCGACTACCTGGGTCCCGCGCTCAGGGAGAAACATCCGGAGGTGAGGCTTTACCTCGGCACGTTCAACACCAACCGCGCGGACTACGTGCGGAAGATTGCCTCCGACGCGAAGTTGCAGGAATACGTGAGCGGCATGGCGTTCCAGTGGGAAGGCCGCGAATCGCTCCCCGTGCTGCGCGAGGAGCATCCGCAGTGGGACTACATGTGTTCGGAAAGCGAGTGCGGGTGGGGGAGCTTCGACTGGGGCGCGGGAGAACATACCTTCGAGCTGGTGAACCATTATCTGGGCAACGGATGCAACGAGTACACGTTCTGGAATCTCGTCCTGGCCGACGACGGCGAAAGCACGTGGGGATGGAAGCAGAACGCCCTCATACGGGTGGATTCCGAGACGCGTACTTTTGCCTACACTCCGGAGTATTTCGCGGTGAAGCATTACGCCCGCTTCATCACGGAAGGAAGCCGGGTGGTGGCGCACAAGGCGCAGGGGGACGACAAGATGCCGGTGCTGGTCTGCCTTACGCCTGAGGGGAAATACGTCGTCGTCGCGGGGAACTTCAAGGACGAGGCTTCTCCTCTGGCCGTCAGGATAGGGAAGAAGTGCCTGTCCGCCGAACTGCCGGCGCATTCCTACAATACGTTCGTGATGAGGTGACGCGGCTTGCGATGCCGGAAGACGGTGAAAAGGGCGGGCCCCGTTTCCTTGCGGGCTCGCCCTTTGAGTATGTGCGCCGGTGCGTGCGTCTCGTTAAATTTTGTTATATCCGTCCGGCGGAAAGTCTTCGCGAGTAAACCCTGCGCCCGGAAACGGGTCATACTTCCGTGAAACGAAAAAGAATGGTTTAACTAAAAAGGTAAAGATTATGAGAAAAATGATGGTGGCCGTATGTTTTGCTTTGCTGGCCGGAAGCACGTTGTATGCACAAGAGAACGGGGACGCGCCGCGCAAGCGGATGGATCCCGAAAACATGGCGAAGATGGTGGCGGGGAGGCTGATGTTGGACGACGAGACATCGGCGAAGTTTATCCCCCTTTATCAGGAATACATGCAGAAGCTGGCGGAATGCCGCGTGCCTCAAAAGGAAAAAGGACAGCAGGCGGCGCAGTCGGACCAGGAAATAGACGAGGGCATAAAGGCCCGTTTCGCCGCACAGGAGAAACGGTTGGACGTGCAGAAGAGCTACTACGACAAATTCAAGGATGTGCTGACGATGAGGCAGGTGCAACAGCTTTTCGACCGTCCGAACATGGGACGCGACCCGCGTTTTCAGGGGAAAAAGCCGTATCCCGCCCCGCGCCGCTGAAAGGCAGGAGGGGAAGCCGGATAATCGTCTGACCGGGAACGGAGGAGAAGTGGGGCGCGGGGTCGCGCATGCCTCCTCCAAGTCCTTGGGCGTTCCCCCGCTTGTCGCCTTTTAGGTCAGGAGCGAAAGAAACAGGGGACACTGGGGAAGTAACCGTCCGAAACGAACCGCAACGTAGGAGCGGGAGGCGGAGGTTATTCCTCGGTGTCCCTTGTAATTGTATGGGAACGGGGGCGGCATCGGATGCCAAAGCAGGGCGGGACTGCCCGTTCCCCTTCAATCCTGACGCGGCTTCCCTTTGACGGGAGACTCCGCAGTCAAAAAGAACGGCTTGCGGAATCCGGCACGTTTTGAATCGGTTGCGTCTTTCCTTTCTGACAGTCTGTCATCCGTTTCCTCTCTTCCGTGGGCAAAGTGAAAGGGGAAAGCCGCTTCGCATACTGCGGACTGCCGCCGGGAAACGCGAAAGGGAAGCGGATGAAAGCGTTCTCGGGGAATGCTTTTTATGTTTCCGGCATATTTTCACGTTCGTCAGGCAAAAAAGTCCGTTTTCCTGCGGAGAAAAATTTCCGTTCCTGCGGAGAAAAACGTTTTTTCCGCACCCGTGGCGGTTTCCGCGTCCGCATTCCGGAGGGAATTCCTCCCGAAAACAGCGGGACGGACTGTGGGAGAATCCGCTTTTTCCTCTATTCGGAGGGAAAAAGGGCGCGGAACGGAAGTGTCGTTTCGCGAGGGGGAATGCCCGTCGGGCTTGCGCGT
>CAYXQT010000052.1:0-12354 GCA_964466445.1 uncultured Paraprevotella sp.
TACCTGCCGGCCCGGCTCACCGCCTTGCTCATGGCGTTGGCGGCCTGCGTCCCCTACCGCGGGCGGAAGGGTGCCCGCCGCCTGAAGGAAGAACTACGCTTCATCCGGCACTACGGACGGATGCACGACAGCCCGAACGCGGGCTACCCCGAGGCGGCGCTGGCCGGCATACTGGACTGCCGCTTCGGCGGGCCGCACCGCTACTTCGGGGAGTATTGCCCCAAACCGTACATCGGGAATCGTCCGCGCCCCCTCACCACAGCCGACATGCAACTGGCCGTGGCCGTCAACCGGCGTGCGGAAATCCTGATGATACTGGCGGGTGTCCTACTCTATGCGCTCTGACGACAGGATGCGGTACAGCTTTTCCATGTCGAGATGCCGCCGCACGTGGGCGGCCAGGAGGTCGTACTGCCGTTCCTTGAAGTCCGCGCAGTCCTCCTCCGCCCCGCCCGTGTCCTACTCTATGCGCTCTGACGACAGGATGCGGTACAGCTTTTCCATGTCGAGATGCCGCCGCACGTGGGCGGCCAGGAGGTCGTACTGCCGTTCCTTGAAGTCCGCGCAGTCCTCCTCCGCCCCGCCCGTCCCCGCGACCGCGTAAGGCCTCAGCAGGAAATCCGTGACGGAAGGGTTGTCCAGGATGCCGTGGATGTAAGTGCCCATGCAACGGTCGTTGAGGTAGCAACCGTCCGCCGAGCCGTCCGACAGCCGGTTCAACGGCATGAAAGGCCGCCCCGTGCCGTCGGCTTCCGTCTTCCCCATGTGGATTTCATACCCCCGGCACAAGACACCGGAGCCGCGGAACCGGAACTCCACCCGGCGGGTCACTTTCTCCCGCCCCATCACCGTGCGCACGGGCAACAGCCCCAGCCCCGGAAGGCGTGCCGACGCGCCTTCCACCCCGCCGGGGTCTGCCACCTCCGTCCCCATCATCTGGTAGCCCCCGCAAATCCCCACGACGGTCTTGCCGTCCCGCGCGGCCTGCACCACGGCCTCGGCCAGGCCGCCGCGCCGCAACTCGCGCAGGCCGCCGAGCGTGTCCTTGCTGCCGGGGAGCACGACGATGTCCGCTTTCCGCAACTCGCCGGCGTCGCCGGTGTAATAGACGTGCACCCTCGCGTCGCGCTCGAGGCGGTCGAAGTCGGTGAAGTTCGACAGGCCGGGCAACTTCACCACGGCCACGTTCACCCGTCCCGGCGCGGCGCGCCCGCTCTTCCGTTCCAGTTCCACGGAATCCTCCTCCTCGATGCGTATGCCGTGGAAATAAGGTATCACCCCGAGCACCGGCACGCCGCACACCTCCTCCAACAGCCGCACGCCCTCGTCGAACAGCCCGCGGTCGCCCCTGAACTTGTTGACGATGATGCCCTTGATGCGCCGCCGGTCTTCGGGGCTTTGCAACATGACGGACCCGTAGGCCGAGGCGAAGACCCCGCCGCGGTCGATGTCCGCCACCAGCAACACGTCGGCACCGGCATGGCGGGCCATGGGCATGTTCACGATGTCGCAGTCCCGCAGGTTGATTTCGGCGATGCTGCCCGCCCCCTCCATCACGATGGGATTGTAACGCGCGGCCAGACGGTCGAACGCCGCGCACGCCGCCGCACGCAGTCCCTCGCGCCCGCCCCTGCAGAAGAAGCAGTCGCAAGCCGCACTGTTGCCCGCAGGCCGCCCGTCGATTACCACCTGCGACGTATGGTCGGAATTCGGCTTGAGCAGCACGGGATTCATGTCCGTGTGGCACGGCACGCGGGCCGCCTCGGCCTGCACGGCCTGCGCCCGCCCGATTTCAAGCCCTTCGGGAGTGGCGTATGAGTTGAGCGACATGTTCTGCGCCTTGAACGGAGCCGGCCGGTAGCCGTCCTGCCGGAGGATGCGGCACAAGGCTGTCGCCAGCACGCTCTTGCCCACGTCGCTCCCCGTGCCGGCCAGCATGAAAGGATGCAGTCTTCTCATGATGATGTCATTGTATAATTTTTAATTGTTATATTTTGCATAAAGTTTCAAACGTCAAAGTGCGGAATAAAGCTGAATTTTCATTGGTTCCAAAGACCGTAACGTATGTTCGGCTCCCACACTTTTACATCGGAAACCGGATAGTTCAATGGGCTTTTGACCCCGCATTCGCAATGACGGCTCACGATATGGAGACGTTGTTTCAATAAACATCCACACCATGACCTACGTTGGAATAGGTGTCGGTAAGGTGGCTTTTGTAGTCGCTTATTCGTCCGCCAAGACAGTCAGGACAAAACATTCAAGAACACTGTAAAAGTGTACATAAGTTCATCCCGACCTTTCCGACAACCGAACACCATTGCGTTCTGGAAGCCACAGGCAATTACAGCGCGTTGCCCGTTTACCTGCTTTCAGAAGCCGACATTACCGTCAGCCTTGAAAATCCGCTGAAGATAAAGAACTCCGCCCGTGTCATACTTACCGTTACCAAGACGGACGAGACTGATGCACGTCTGACTGTCCTGTATGGAGAGAGGATGCAGTCTGCCCCTTACAAGTTACGTTGCGACCCCATCCTTATTCTGAATCGGGAGCGCACGGTACTACGGCAACTTAAAAGGCAACTTGTGGCAACACACAACCTCAAAAGCTCACTTGAAGTTCCTCCTTCTTTCGACCTGAATGCATGAAAACCATCGAAAAGGATTTCTTTCCTGAAGAAGCAAATCAAAACGACGGAAGAGAAGATTGCCTCCTTGGCGCAGGGCAGTACAAAAAACGGATGGACTTGCCCGCCTCCGTCAAAGGTATCGGCATCACATTGGCAACCACGCTCATCGTAGCCACACGGGTTCACTTGCTTTGATGATGCCAAACAACTTACCCGTCATTCAGGCTCATCGCCTACTTGCCGACACGGCATATCAGTCAATGTCAAAGGGCACATCAACCGGAACGGGGATTCAAGCCTTGGAAGTCAGTTTTATGTGGCGGCTTTCTCATCGCTCAGGCGCGATGCCAAGTGCAAGACATGTTCCAATCCTCTGCGGTCTAACGTCAAACTGGGCAAGGTCGCGGTCATTGCAGTCGCCAACAAACTCGTAAGGCAAACCTTTTCTGTGGTCACGCAAGGAGAACCGTATGTTGACGGGTTCAAATCCGAGAAACCGTAGATACTCACTGCGGAAGGAACGCCATGCGGCAAGGGGATGGACAGTCAGCCCCGACGATCTTTCCATGCACGATAAACTGCATAACCCTGCTGATTATCGTTAACCATATTCAGTTTCTACATTATAGTTCATACTTATTCCGGCAATACGTTACACTTATTTTTATTTTCAGTCTGCTTGATTTCTTCAATCCAAGTCGATATCGAAGTCAAAGTCCGAGCTTACTTCATTCTCGTCGTTAGCCCGATGATAGTCCTGTATAGATTCCACACGGGGCTGTTCCGTACGGATGAAGTTGACAGCTTCTTCCAATCCAGACATAAAGTGCTCGAAATCCTCCTGATAGAGGAATATTTTATGCTTTTCAAAATTTATGGATGGAGATTCCGTATCGCCCGACACGACTTTCTTGCTTTCCGTGAGGGCTATGAATAATTCACCTTTTCTGTTTTTCTTCACATCCACATAATAAATTCGTTTTCCTGCCTTCACAGATTTGGAAAAGACTATGTCCTTATCCCTTTCTTGATTCTTTTTGAAATCTTCCATATTCTGCAGTTTACAAATAACTACTTCAAAATTGGGAATATTTTTTAAAACATCCAAAAAAAGCAAGGGAAAGATGTCCTTTTACCTATAAAATACGTACTTTTGCACTGCGATATATGATTTTTATGATAAACAGAGAGATTATACGCTTAAAGGTTGTCCAGATTATTTATGCTTATTATCAAAATGGCGGGAAGAATATAGATACGGCGGAAAAGGAGTTTTTTTTCAGTCTTGCCAAAGCATATGAATTGTACAATTACCTTTTGACCTTGATGATAGAAATCAACTGGATAGCGAAACGTGCCGTAGAAACGGCGCAAAGCAGATATAACCGTATTAAGGTGGGAGAACCGCCTAACACGAAATTCATTGACAACCGTTTCATCATGCAACTGGAAGAGAATAAGCAACTGCGGGATTTTCGTGAAAACCGGAAAAAGAGCTGGGTGAACGAGGAGGCTTTCGTGCGTTCGCTGTACAAACAAGTTACAGAGACGGATTATTACAAGGAATATATAGCTTCGTCCGAGTCTTCTTATGGGCAGGACAGGGAGCTGTGGCGCAAGGTGTACAAGAACATCATTTGCAATAATGAAGAACTGGACTCCCTGCTTGAAGATATGAGCTTGTATTGGAACGATGACAAATATATCGTGGATACGTTTGTGCTGAAGACCATCAAACGTTTCGATGAAGCCAAGGGGGCGAATCAGGAGCTTTTACCGGAATACAAGGACGAAGAGGATAGGAATTTCGCCCGAAGTTTGTTCCGCAACACGTTGCTGAACGCGGAATATTACCGCAAGCTGATAAGCGACAACACGAAGAACTGGGAATTCAACCGGATTGCCCTGATGGACTTAGTGATTATGCAGATTGCGCTGGCGGAAATCCTGACTTTTCCTCATATTCCGCTGAATGTTTCGCTGAACGAGTATGTGGAAGTGGCCAAGATGTACAGTACACCGCGTAGCGGGGCATACGTGAACGGGTTGTTGGATGCCATTTCCAAAAAGCTGATAGAGGAGAAGAAATTAACGAAAAACGAACCATTAAAATAACACAACCATGAATTTATTGACAATTTTATTGCAACAATCAGGCGGGGGCATGTCTATGATTGTTATGATGGTTGCTATTTTCGCCATCATGTACTTCTTTATGATTCGTCCTCAGAACAAGAAACAAAAGGAAATCCAGAAGTTCAGAAACAGCATCGTTCCGGGTACCGAGGTGGTAACAGCTGGAGGAATCTATGGAAAAGTGAAGGAAGTGAATGAACTTGATAACACATTGATGGTAGAGATTGCTTCCGGCGTAAAAATCAAAATCTCCAAGAACTCAGTGTATGCCAATGCTCCGACCGACACGGGCGCAGGTAAATGACCGTAATGGATTCTCTTCAGTTCAAGAAATACTATACTAAAGTCAAGAACTTCTTGCTAAGTCCTAAAAACAAGGAGTTCTTGATTTTTTTGATTTTTTTCTCCGTTTCCGCGGTCTTCTGGCTGTTGCGATACCTGAACGAGACATTCGACGTGGAATTGAAAGTTCCCTTGAAGTTGGACAACGTGCCTCCCGACGTCGTCATCACATCGGATTTGCCCTCCGAGCTGAATGTCGTGGTAAGGGACAAAGGCACGATATTGGCTCGTTACATTTATGGCAAGAAACAACCCCCCGTGCGAGTGAATTACGAGGACTATGACGAGGAGAACTCTTCCGGACATGTTTTCGTCACACTTTTGGATATCCAGAAAGAGGTGCAGTCCCATTTGCTGTCCTCCACGCACGTCGTGTCCTTAAAGCCAGATACACTGGAATATTTCTTCAACAAGGGAACGAGCAAGAAAGTCCCGGTCAAGAAGGCCGGTGTCTGGGAACCCTCGCAGGGGTACTATTTGCAGAAAGTGGAGCTTAAGCCGGATTCCGTGGATGTCCTGGCTCCCTATTCCATCTTGGACACTTTGACAGAAGCTTGTATCGCTCCCGTTTATTTGCCGGATTTGACAGACAACGTGAAGACGAAAATCAAGCTACATCCCGTGAAAGGAGCAAAGTTCATCCCTGACCAAGTGGAGATGAACATATCGATAGACAGGTACACGGAAAAAACGGTGGACGTGCCGGTGTCCGGCATCAACTTTCCAGCCAACAAGGACTTGCGCACGTTCCCATCGAAAGTAAAAGTGACTTTTCGCGTGGGGATGAGCCAGTACAAGGACATTACGGAAGACGATTTCGTGTTGGCCATCTCTTACGAAGAGTTGATAAAGAACCAGTATCCGAAGATACGGCCTTATCCGAAGTCAATACCGTCCGGAGTGTCGAACGTCCGCATAAACCCCTCCGAGGTGGATTATCTGATAGAGCAAGTGCGAGAAGAAAACGAAGAGTGACGTGATAAAGGTAGGACTTACGGGAGGCATAGGTAGCGGAAAAAGCCACGTGGCCGGTCTGCTGCGCGGCTGGCATATCCCCGTGTATGATACGGACAAAGAGGCGAAACGCTTGATGACGGAATCCCAATCTATTCGCCGGGAAGTGACGGCCTGCGTGGGGGTACGGGCTTACATGCCGGACGGAACACTGAACCGTGAGGCGGTAGCTTCGTATTTGTTCGTTTCTTCGCTCCACACGGAGCGCATCAACCGGATTGTGCATCCGGCAGTACGGGACGACTTCCTGAACTGGGCAGGCAGACAGGATGCACCGCTGGTCGTCATGGAATGCGCCATCCTTTTTGAGACAGGTTTCGACAGTCTGGTGGATGAAGTCTTGCTGGTGCGTGCACCGGAAAAAGTCCGCATGGAACGAATCATGAGGCGCGACGGCATTTCCGAAGCGCAGGTAAGGGCACGAATGGCAGTCCAGATGTCGGACGAAGAGCGTTGCAGACGGGTGCGTTACGTCATAGACAATGACGTGGCCGCTGACATCTCCGGTGTCTTACGAGACATACTTATGAAGATAAGCAAGGGCGGACAACACGAAGATTAAGTTTTTTTAGAAAGAAGTTTTTGAAAGAGAGCGGATGAAAGTTTACCTTTGCACATGATACGGACAGTTATAAAATATAAACTTGAACATGTTAGAGACGATTTTGGCCATATCCGGAAAGCCCGGTTTGTTTAGGCTGGTTTCGCGCGGGAAATATAATCTGATTGTGGAAACGCTGGACGAGGCGAAGAAACGTATGCCCGCCTTCGCGAGCGACAAGGTGATTTCTCTGGCGGACATAGCCATGTACACGGACGAGGGCGAGGTGTCTTTGCGGGAGGTCTTGAACACTCTGAAGAAAAAGGAGAACGGACAGCTTTCCTCTTTTGATTATAAGAATGCGACGCGCGAGGAACTGGCTACCTATTTCGCGGAGTTGCTACCCAACTACGACCGCGGTCGCGTTTATCCCGCCGACATCAGGAAGTTGGTGAACTGGTATAACCTGCTGGTCAAGGCAGGCATGACGGATTTCGACGAAGCCTTGTCACCCACAAAGGGAGACAACATCTCCGACCGGACGGAAAAGGAATGAGTCCGAGGACGGGAAGAGCATGTTTTTAGCGGCGAATAATTCCTGTCCGTAAACTTGCGTATATCCGAAAATCTTCTTTTATTTGCATTCTGTTAGTTCATTTATTAATTATTAAGCCTTAATTGCCTATCGGAACACCCTTACTTAACTATACTATAAATAAATAAGGATGGAGAGTTTCTCGAATTTGACCGACGATACATTGGTTGAACTTTATGCCGGAGGTAATAATGGTGCTTTTGACATCTTATTGGAGAGATACGAAGAGAAGATATTTTCCTATATTTTCTTTATCGTGCGCAATCAGGATGTGGCAGACGACATATTTCAGGAAACGTTCATGAAAGCCGTGGTAACCATCCAGCAGGGACGGTACGTGGAAAACGGCAAGTTTCAGGCTTGGGTGACGCGCATAGCCCACAATCTGATTATCGACTATTTCAGGCAGACGCGCAACGAGAACTGCGTGTCCAACGACGAAGTGGAGTATGACTTGTTCAACGATGTCAAACTGGCCGAAACCAACGTGGAGAACAAGATAGTCCGGGAACAGGTCCTCGACGATGTGAAACTGCTGATAGAGCGTTTGCCCCAAAACCAAAAAGAAGTGGTCTTCATGAGATACTACCAAGAACTGTCTTTCAAGGAAATAGCCGACATAACTGGAGTAAGCATCAACACGGCCTTAGGGCGCATGCGCTATGCCTTGTTGAACTTGCGGAAGATGGCTGTGAAAAAGGAACTTCATTTGGCTATTTCTTGAAAAATAATCATCCCGCAAAATACTAAAACAAGCTGTCAGAGCGTTATAGAAACAAAATTATGTAACTTGACAGCTTATGGATATATCTGTACCAGACGTAACACCCCGACCGTCGCGCCGGACTATCGCTTTCCTGAAACTATTCGCACGCAATTATAAGGAATTGGAATTCGGGGACTATGAGTTCGCGAAGATGATTTTGGAGTAAGGGAGCAATTTTTACAGCGTACCCGCTTGCGCATGCAGGATATTTGATATATATTTGCGAATATGTGTTTTTAAGCGTGTGTACTATGAAGCATCTTGTGGCTCCCTCGCTGTTGTCCGCCGATTTCGGCAATTTGAAGTCGGAAATGGAGATGATTAACCGTAGCGAGTGCGATTGGTTGCACATCGACATCATGGATGGCGTGTTCGTCCCCAACATTTCTTTCGGCTTCCCCGTCTTGAAGCATGTGGCTCGCTTGTGCGAGAAGCCGTTAGACGTACATCTGATGATTGTCCAACCGGAAAAGTTCCTGAACGAAGTGAAAGCCCTGGGTGCTTATTCCATGAACGTGCACGTGGAAGCCTGCCCGCATCTGCATCGCGTGGTACAACAAATCAAGGAGGCGGGCATGAAAGCCGGAGTAACACTGAACCCCGCCACTCCCGTCGCGTCGTTGACGGATATCATCGGGGATTTGGACATCGTCATGCTGATGTCTGTCAATCCGGGCTTCGGAGGTCAGACATTCATCCCTCGCACGATAGACAAGGTGCGGGAATTGCGACATTTGATAGACGGAAGCCAATCCGAAGCCCTGATAGAAGTGGACGGTGGGGTGAATCGCGAGACAGGGCGGCAGTTGGTTGAATCCGGCGTGGATGTGTTAGTGGCGGGAAGCACCGTTTTCCATGCGCCCAATCCCATTGAAGAAATCCGTATTCTGAAAAACTTGTAGGCACTGGATAGGGATAGTTCGGTATCTTGGCGGAGATACCCTTTTGTGAGGTTGGCCGTCCCGCTTCTTCCCGGTTTATGGTTGGGACGTTTGTTATGGCAACACGCGGGAAACCGCAGTCAAACGGGACTTTTCCTTACCGCGGGAGTACTGTTGGTCGGTTGCTTGTGCATGTGTTTGGGCATAGGTTCGTTGCGTAGCCGGGCACCGGGCGTCAAGTTGAAAGGCTACGCTTCTTTCGGCATTTCCGTTTGTCTCCTTTTCTTCTTCTTCGGACTGTGGCGTTCCTTTTATGCGTGGAAAGACCAGCATGTGACTTGGGCGAACGAAGAACAAGATTACTGCGCCGTGTTGCTGAATACTCCCCGGATTTCGCCGCATACCGTGGGAGCGGAAGCGATGTTGGTGGCAGAAAACGGTTCCGCCGTGAGGAAAAGGTATAAGTTGATGTTAAACTTTTCTCGGGATTCGGCGGCGCAGACCTTGCGCACGGGAGACGAATTGGCATTCAGAGGGCGCATCAGGAAACCGGAGAACAAAGGCAATCCTGAAGAGTTCGATTATGCGGAATATTTGGCCGTGAAAGGGATATCCGGTCGTGCGTTCATAGGAAAGGAACGTTGGAAACGAATCCGAATGTACGGGGAAAGGGAACAGCGTCTTTCCCTGTGGGCGGATTTGCGTGTCAGAGCCTTGTTATGGAGGGATAAGGTGTTGGATATATACCAAGATACCGGTTTGCGGGGAGAGGCCTTGGACTTGTTCGCGGCTTTGACCGTGGGGGACAAGTCAGGAGTGTCGGATGAGTTGAGGGAGGTTTACGCGGGAGTCGGTGTCAGCCACGTGTTAGCCTTGTCGGGCATGCACCTCGGCTTCCTTGTGGCGATGTTGGATTTGCTTATACTGAACTTCTGCCGGGTACGTTACCTGCGGATACTGGGTGCGATGTTTGCCGTAGTATTGGTGTGGGGCTACACTTTCGTGGCCGGCCTTCCTCCCTCACTTGTGAGAGCATCGTTGATGTATTCCCTGATGTTGGCCGGTTCTTCGGTCGGCCGTTCGGGCTTTTCAGTCAATTCCTTAGCCATGAGCGCGATGTTGATGTCATGTGTCAACCCCTTGTGGCTTTATGACGTGGGCTTCCAACTTTCTTTCCTTGCCATGTTCGGCATCCTGACGATATGTCCCCGATTCCGGGATTTGCCGTTGATGCGACGGCGTTACGTGAGGTGGGTGTTCCAAAGTCTGTCGGTGTCGTTTGCCGCGCAACTATTCACCATTCCTTTGGTGGCATACCGTTTCGGTACATTCTCGCCTTATTCGGCATTCGCTACTTTGTTAATATCTCCACTGACGGCTCTGTTGATTTACGGAATGCCCATATTGTTGTTGTCCGGCGTTACCAACATCGGGACGACCGTCTGTGCGTGGTGCGTCGCACGACTGGGGACATGGCAGAACGAGTGTCTGCGCGAAATGGTGGAATGGCCTTGCGCCGTTGTCCATACCGATTGGTCGTTGTGGCTTACGGCTTGGTGCTACGTGGTCTTGTGCGTTTGGGTGTTATCCCCGTTCCGGTCATACGTCCGACGGATGCGATTCGGACTTATGGGAGGAGTGATGACCCTATGTGCGTTTGCCGCGAACAAGCGGTTTTGCAACGTCCGTCCGGAAATCGTATTTTACAACAATTCTTCTTGTCCGTCCGTCCACGTGATTTATTCCCCGAATCGCTCCTACTTGTTTCCGTCCAAGGAGGACAGCATCTCGGAACGCATGTCTTACATAGCAGAATCCTTTTGGCAAAAGAAACTTTCGGATGTGCCGAAAGTCGTGACCGGAGACTTCAGGGACAACTACGTTTCTTCCGTGCATGGCTTGGTGTCGGGCAGGAAGGGTGTCTCCTTTTTGATGCTTACGGATGACCGTTGGGACAGGATAAAAGGCTTGCGGCGAGCCAGTGTCGATTATCTTTATGTCTGCCGCGGCTATCGTGGTAGCATGCATCGGCTGTTCCGCTTGTTCCATCCCCGCCGCGTGGTGCTGGATGCTTCCCTTTGGCGACGCGACAGGCTGCGCTATATTCAAGAATGCAGAAGATTGGGTTGGGATTTCCATGACATGGAAGCCCAAGGAGCGTTAAAAGTTGCCTTAAATTGAGGGACGGCGGAATTTTTATGTACCTTTGTAATATATAATATGTTCTGTATGGTCTGTATGGAGGATAATCTCTTGTCAGAAGTCGAGTTACGACATTTGCGCGAGTTGGTGGACAAGGCACGCAACGCCGTCGTCACTTGTCATGTGTCACCCGACGGGGATGCCTTGGGTGCGGTTCTGGCCTTTTCTCATTTCCTTTGGCGGAAAGGCAAGAATGCTCTGCCCGTGACACCTAATATCTTTCCCGACTTCTTGAGATGGATGCCCGGAGTGGAACGTATCCGCGTCTACGAGAAGCATGAAAGTGAGACAGCCCCCTTGGTGGCAAAGGCAGACCTGATTGTTTGTCTGGACTTCAATACGCCCGACCGCTTGTTGAGGTTACAGAAGTCCGTGACGGATTCTCCGGCTCCCAAAATCATGATAGATCATCATCTTGACCCTGTCAATTTCTGTGACCTTACCGTTTCGAGGCCGGACATGAGTTCGACTTGCGAAATGCTCTACCGCATATTGGTGCAGTTGGACGGACTGGAAGCGATGACGCATGAGGAGGCCGTGTGCCTTTATACCGGAATGATGACGGATACCGGTTGTTTTTCCTACAATTCCAGTCGTAGCGAGATTTATTATGCCATAGGCAACCTGCTTGCAAAAGGCATCGACAAGGACAAGATATACCGCAATGTGTTTTCCAATTACTCGGCGGAGCGTTTCAGGTTGATGGGATATATGCTATATGTCAAATTGGAGCTTTTTCCAGAATGCCATGCTTCACTGATGACCTTGACAAGGGAAGAACAGAAACTTTTTTCGCACAAGAAAGGTGACACGGAGGGCTTTGTGAACATACCGCTCCAAATCTGCAAATCCCGGCTTTCCGTGTTCCTGCGCGAAGATACCGAACGCAATTCTGTCCGGGTGTCCCTGCGGTCGGTAGACGACTTCCCTTGCAACCGGATGGCTACGGAGTTCTTCAATGGCGGGGGACACTTGAATGCCGCCGGAGGAGAGCTTTTCTGTACGATGGACGAAGCCGTACAGATTGTACGCAAGGCCATGAAAAAATATGCTCCCTTATTGACGGACAGAGAAAAAGGAAATGCGATTTAAGTCATTGAGAGGGGCATCGATTGTTCGGTTACGTTCTTAATTGGATTTAATGAAATACGGATATGGAAGAGTGATAAAGATATCGGCGAAGAATTAATAAAAAAACAAATATGAGAAAGATTGTTTATGTCTTGTTTGCCTTGTCATGTGCAG
>CAYXQT010000053.1:0-7349 GCA_964466445.1 uncultured Paraprevotella sp.
TTTCCCCGTTCCGTGCCTCCCCTCATCTGCGGGGCGGTCGGCGTTCCCCGTCCATGTCCGGCAAGGATGACGGGGCGGGTATTTCGGAAGTACCTCCTTCCGGGACTTTCATCCAAACGCGCGGCTGTAAGCCTCGTCAGTCCTTGAACGCCCCGCCGGAGATGTCGAAGAAGCGGTTGAAGAAGCCTTTCAGGCGTTCCACCACTTGGCGCATCTTCCCCTCCCGGTTGGCGGCCCTGTCGAAAGGGTTCAGCGGCGGCATGATTCCGTCGAGTTCCATGCCGTATTCGGGGACGTAGCCGCGCCGGAACGCGTCCTCGATGAACTCCGCGGCCTCTTCCCGTTTCAGCCCTTCGTCTTCCACTATCCGCTCGAACTGCTCCCGTTTCTCCCTTTCCACGTACCGTTTCCATTCGTCGTCCACCTTGCTGTCCGGCGTGAGCCGGTCGATGAACTTCTCTATCAGTTCCTTCTTGTCGCGCAGGTCGGGGCTGGAGTCGATGGACTTGCTGATTTTCACGCGTATTTCGTTGTCCTGCCCGTGCGCGTCGTGGTACTGCCTGACGAGGAAGAGGATGTAGTCGATGTTCACCTCCACCTGCTTGACGAGTTCCATCTCGAAGACGACGTCGTCGGCGATGTCGGCCTTCCCGGGCCGCCGCCCGCGGTACTTGTCCGCCAGATCGAGGTAAATGCCCGTGTAGTCCTGCAGCTCCCTTTCGGTCATCCTGTCGGCTCCGGCGAACTGGTCGAAGCATCCGAGCAGGTTCCTCATCCTCAGTATGGCGCCGAACAGGCGTATGTAGTCCTTCTCCTCCGCCTCTCCCGCGGGCAAGGTGCCGGCTTTCCATTTGCCGCGCAGTTCGTCGAGGTAGTCCTCGTAGCCTTTCACCCGTCCGCCGCCGCCGTCCTCGTAGCCGCGGAAGTAGTCCTCGAAGGGGCGGAGTATGGTCACGCTCCTCGCCTCCGGGTCGCCGAAGCGCGAGAGGCACTCGTTCGTCGCCTCCTCAAGGTTGCGGAAGCACACGATGTTGCCGAAGCCCTTTATGGAGTTGAGTATGCGGTTCGTCCGGCTGTACGCCTGCAACAGCCCGTGGTAGCGCAGGTTCTTGTCCACCCAGAGCGTGTTGAGGGTAGTGGCGTCGAAGCCCGTGAGGAACATGTTCACCACGACGAGGATGTCTATCTCGCGGTTCTTCATCCGCAGGGACACGTCCTTGTAGTAGTTCGGGAACTTGTCGGCGGACGTGTCGTAGCTCGTGCCGAACATGCGGTTGTAGTCCCCGATGGCGTTTTCCAGGAAGTCGCGGCTGCCCGCGTCCAGCCCCTCGGCATCGTCGCTGTTCTCGTCGCCCTCCTCCGCGTCCGGCTCGTTGGGGGCGTAGCTGAATATGGTGGCTATCCTGAGCCGCTTCTCCTCCGGCATCAGTTCCGCCAGCCGCCTCAGTTCCCGGTAATAGAGTTTCGCGCAGGCGATGTTCTGGGCGGCCAGTATGCTGTTGAAGCCGCTCAGGCTCGCCTCCGTCCGCCGCTCCTCCGCCGTTTTCTTCTTGTCGGCGGCCACCTCTTCCACGTTGGCGAGCGTGCTGAACCGGTAGGTCTTCCCCCGCTTGGTCTGCTGGTCGAAGTGCTCGAGCACGTAGGCGGCGACCTTGCGGATGCGGCGCGGGTCCTGCAAGGCCTTCTCCCGCTCGATGTCCCACACCAAGCTGCTCTCCACGCCCTCCTTCTCCTTCATCGTCCGCACGTAGTCCACGCGGAACGGCAGCACGTTGCGGTCGCGGATGGCGTCCACTATGGTGTACGTGTGCAGCTGCCGCCCGAACACGTCGTCCGTGGTGCGGCATGTCCCCGCCCCGCCCGGCATGTTATCCCTGAAGATGGGCGTGCCCGTGAAGCCGAACAGGTAATACCGCTTGAAGTGCCTGACGATGAGGCGGTGCATCTCGCCGAACTGCGAGCGGTGGCACTCGTCGAAAATCATCACCACTTCCTTCTGGTAGAAGTCGCTCCGCGGGTTCTTCTTCACGTAGGCGGACAGCTTCTGTATGGTGGTGATGATGATCTTGCTCTTCGCGCTTCCTATCTGCCGTTCCAGTTCCTTGGTGGACGTGTTGCCGTTGGCCGCCCCTTTCTGGAAGCGGTCGTACTCCCTCATCGTCTGGTAGTCCAAGTCCTTGCGGTCTACCACGAACAGCACCTTGTCGACGTACTCTAACCGCGTGGCGAGCTGCGCCGCCTTGAACGAGGTGAGCGTCTTGCCCGAACCCGTGGTGTGCCAGACGTAGCCGCCCGAATCCCGCCCGCCCCACAGGCGGTTGTTGTGCGCCACCTCAATGCGGTTGAGCAACCTCTCGGTGGCCGCTATCTGGTAGGGGCGCATCGCCAGGAGTGCCTTCTGCTCGGTGAGCACGCAGTAGCGCGTCAGCACGTTGAGGAGGGTGTGGCGGCTGAAGAATGTCGCGGTGAAGTCTTTCAGGTCGTTCAGGATGTGGTTGGCGGCATCCGACCAGTAGCTCGTGAACTCGAACGAGTTGCAGGTGCGCGTCCCCGCCGCCCGCCCGCGGCGTTCCTGCTTCCCCACGTGGTTCTTGCGCGTCGTGTTGCTGTAGTACTTCGTCTCCGTCCCGTTGCTGATGACGAATATCTGCACGTACTCGAACAACGCGCTCCCCGCCGCGAACGACTCGCGCCCGTAGCGGTTTATCTGGTTGAAGGCCTCCCTGACGGGCACGCCGCGGCGTTTCAGCTCCACGTGCACGAGCGGCAGCCCGTTCACGAGCACGGTCACGTCGTAGCGGTTGGGGCGCGTCCCGCCCTCGGCCTCGTACTGGTTGATGACCTGCGTGGAGTTGGCGTGGATGTCGTTCTTGTCCAGGAGCATGACGTTGCGGTCCGTGCCGTCGTCGAGGCGGAGCGTCTTCACGCAGTCCTGCTGTATGGTGAACGCCTTTTCCTCGATGCCCTTCCCCTCGTTGGCTATCTCCGTCTTGAAGAGGCGTTGCCATTCGCCGTCCGTGAGCCGGAAGTGGTTCAGCCGCTCGATTTGCCGGCGCAGGTTGTCCTTGAGTTCGTTTTCGGTGCGTGCGGGCAGGTACTCGTACCCTTGGCGCGTCAGTTGCCCGATGAAGTCGCGCTCCAGTTCCTGCTCGCTTTGGTAGGCGGTGTCGCTCACGGTGAAGGGCCTCTCGTAGTTCGCCACCACCGTCGTCCGGTTGTTTTCCGACAATATGCCGTATTGTTCCGTCATCTTTTCCTCCTCTCGCGCGTGCGCGCGTATATATATAATGTATAGGCGGGCATGTCATGCCGTCCGTCGGCGTGGGAACGCCAGCAGGCGGTCGCGGTAATGCTCGTATTGCATCCGCCGCGCTTCAATCTCCGCCGGAAGGCCCGATTGCAGGTCGGTGGTCAGCCGCTCGAAGCGGTCGAGGATGGCGGCGATGCGCCCTTGGACGGGAAGAGGCGGAACGGGGAAAGAAAAATCTTTCAGTTTCACCATATCTACTGAAGAAAAGCCAGATTCATTCGTATGCCTCTTGCACCACTCGTCTATTTTGAAGAAATAGAAGTACACGAATGTAGGCAAAAGCTGTGATTTCAACGATTCACGAATTGTAAAATTCGTGAATTGTTGATTCGCAAGCGAATCAACAATTAGCATTGCGTGTTCTCCTATTGTTGCAGTCGTAGCCAATATAAAGGAATTTGCAGGGAACAGTCCCTTTCCCTTTACTCCCTTTGTCGTTATATGTTGTATGGAGTCAGAAAGTATTCTTCCGTTCTGCCTTATATCTTCCATCCTAAACCAAGGAATATCTCCATTTTCCCAAAATTCTTTTTTTGATTTTGACGGAGTATAGCCATTCCTTATTTCAAAGACTTCGCTCATCTTCATCCAAGTTACGGCTTTTTTACCCCCGATTTTGTCGAAGGAGAGGAGTTTGTCGCGGTAATGTTCGTATTGTAGCTTTCTCGCTTGTAGCTCCGCTTGTAGCTCCGCTTGTAGCTCCGCTACAAGGTTTTGGAATTTGTCGAGGATGCGGACTACCTCTTCCTGTACGGCAAGGGGAGGTACGGGAATCTCAAAATTGGAATATACCGAAATCCACTGACGGGAATGCTCCGTAGGCTCATAGTTGAGACATCTCATGGCGTAATAGACAAAGCGAAAAAGAATATCTTGTCTTTTAGGGCGCAACATTTTCATTGCCGAGCTTTTCACCTTAAAACAGAAATCGACCCAATGAAAAGATGCGGTGAAGTCATCAAATATGATAACCGGGTTCGCCTTATCGGAAACGTAAACGCAATCATCTTCTTTCGTATAACCAAGAATAAAAGTTTGCCCAGCGGTCAACACAGGCGTGCCTTTTTCTACATAGTCTTTGGAACGGACAATATATTTCGTTGGTTGTTCATAGCTTAAACAATCTCCTAACTTCTTGTATTCCACTCCTTCCGGACAGAATTCCCGTATCATTTCCTCAATCCTGCTCATTCCGCGCCTCCTTCCAGTTCCGCCACGACGGCGTCGATTTCGCGGCGCAACGCGTCCTCGCGCTCCACTATGCCGGCGATGCGGGCGTTGAGCTCGGCGATGTCCACCGCGGGGCGCGTGTCTTCCTGCTCCACGTAGGTGGACACCGAGAGGTTGAAGTCCTCCTCCGCGATGTCCGCCGTGGTCACCACGCGGCTGAAGTGCGGCGTCTCGCTCTTGCGGGAGTGGGTCTCGTAGATGCGGCTGATGTTCCCGGGGGCGAGCTTGTTCTTGTTGCCCTCGTGCACGAACTCCCCCGACGCGTCGATGAAGCAGACGCGGTTGTCGGCCTTGTTCTTCTTGAGCACGATGATGCAGGTGGCTATGCCCGTGCCGAAGAAGAGGTTGGGCGGCAGCTGGATGACCGTGTCCACGTAGTTGTTCGAGACGAGGTACTTCCTTATCTTCCGCTCCGCGCCGCCGCGGTAGAGTATGCCGGGGAACTCCACTATGGCCGCCGTGCCTTCCGGGGAGAGCCACGCGAGCATGTGCATGGTGAAGGCGAAGTCGGCCTTGGACTTCGGCGCGAGCACGCCCGCCGGGGAGAAGCGGGGGTCGTTGATGAGCGTGGCGTCGCCGTCGCCCGGCCAGGGGACGGAGTAAGGGGGATTGCTGACTATGGCGTCGAACGGCTCTTCCTGCTCGTGCTTCGGGTCGACGAGCGTGTCGCCTAACCGGATGTCGAAACGGGAGTAGTTCACGTTGTGCAGGAACATGTTCATGCGGCAGAGGTTGTACGTCTTCAGGTTGATTTCCTGCCCGAAGAAGCCTTCGCGCACGTTCTTCTCCCCCACCACGAGGTTGAAATTGAGCAACAGGGAGCCGGAGCCGCAGGCGGGGTCGTACACCTTGTTCACCGTCTTGCGCCCGGCGGCGGCAATCATGGCAAGGAGGTAGCTCACTTCGCCCGGCGTGTAGAACTCGCCCCCTTTGGTGCCAGAGTTGAGCGCGTACATCTTGATGAGGTGCTCGTAGCAGATGCCGAACACGTCGAGGCCGCTCTCCGCGTAGGTGGTGAAGTTGAGGTCGCGCACGCTCTCGAGCAGTTCCGCAAGCAAGGCGTTGCGTTCCGCCACCGTGCCGCCCAGCCCCGCGTCGTTGGTGTCGAAGTTGTTGAACAGCCCCTTCACGTCGCCCTCGCTCGGCGTGCCCGCGGCGGACGCCTCGATGGCCCGGAAGTTGTTGGCCAGCGTGGTGTTGAGGTTCTCGTCGGAACGCGCCCTGTCCGCCACGTTGCGGAACAGTTGCGAGGGCGGGATGAAGAAGCCCTTCGCCCGGACTATCTGTTCGCGGGCGTTCTCTGCCGTCCCGTCGTCCATGTGCAGGTAGTCCGCATCCGGCACGCCGGCTCCCGTCATCAGCCGGTCGCAGTAGTCCGTGATGTTCTCCGAGATGAAGCGGTAGAACAGCGCGCCGAGCGTGTAGTCCATGAACTGCACGGGGGAGACCTTGCCGCCGTGCACGAGGCTTGTCGCCATCTTCCATATCAAGGCACCGAGTTCCCTTTTCATTGTATTGTCTTTATTGTATTGCCAGTCGCTCTTGGCCCGGACTTTCGCACTCCGGTTTTGAATCCGAGCCAAATATTTTACTCCCCACTCGGACAAGCGTGCTGCCTTCCTCTATTGCGACGGGGTAATCGTGGCTCATGCCCCATGAGCATTCTTTGAAACAGGGGACGTTTGCAAAAGCTCCCGCCTTCAGTTCCTTGAACAGTTCGTAAGCCAGATGGAATTCGGACCGCACTTGTTCCATGTCGTCCGTATTCGAAGCCATGCACATCAGGCCGCAAACTTGGACGTGCGCCAGCCTCTTCCATTCCCCGCCTGCTGCCAACGTCCGGCATTCGTCCGGTGTGAGGCCGAACTTGGTTTCTTCCCGGGCCACGTGAAGTTGGAGTAGGCATGCTGTCACGCGTCCGTACTTTTCTCCTTGCCTGTCAATCTCAAGAAGCAGCTTGATGGAATCCACGGCGTGTATCATGGCTACGTAAGGAACGATATACTTCACTTTGTTGGTTTGCAAATGCCCGATAAAGTGCCATTCGATGTCTTTGGGGAGGTCGTCGTGTTTACGGCGAAGTTCTTGCACATGACTTTCTCCGAAGATACGCTGTCCGGCAGCATACGCCTCTTCAATGTAACTTTCTGGACGATATTTGGAAACAGCGACCAGCCTGACTCCATAGGGGAGCGATGCGGTGATATGCCTTATTTCGTCTTGAATCCGCGACATGATTCTGTGATTTCAATGAAGTGGGATTATGCTTCGGGAAATTCCGGCTTCTCGTCCGCTTCGGCCTTGTAATGGAACACGTCCATGAAGGGAGTTTCTGCAATAGAGGCGATTTCATAGTCGGCCATAGAACCTTCCATTCCCTTGTCAAGACGTTTCACGGCATCACGCAAGTCCGAGGCCTGTATCAGCATGTTCTGGCCGTGTCTCTTTTCCGCTCCGCTTTTCTCATCAAGGGTGATGAAGACCACCTTGGCCTTGAACCAACGGTCGGCCGCGTCTTCGTCTGTTTCGAACAGTTCGGCGTATTTGGCGTGTTTGATGTCTGTCACTTGAAACTCACCCGACATGAACGGTTCTATTTCTTCCATAAAGCGCCTTTCGGCCTCGGTGAAACTCAAAGCATCTACCAAATAGGATTCCGTCACTTTCTTGACCAAGCCGTTTTCTAATGTTTTTTCATATCTTACCTTGCATTCAAACCATTCGTTCATCATAATCGTAATCTTTGTTCGTGGAGTTAAAAACATCACAAAGTTACACGATAATTCTTATATTCCATGCAGTTCTTTCC
>CAYXQT010000053.1:7449-12277 GCA_964466445.1 uncultured Paraprevotella sp.
TCATGGTCTTCACCCCGTCATCTCCCCTGTACAGCGGCAACAGCCTGATTGCGGTTTCCGCCGCGTGTGCGGCCTCCCTGCCGTGCCCGGTTTTCTCCATGGGAATGAAAGTCGAACGGTCTATGACGGTGTACATAGCGGAGAAACCGGACATCGCGAAGGCGATGGCCTCGTACCTCTGGTGCGATGAGGCCCGTGGGAACGGGCACTGCTTCCGCAAGGGCGACTATCGCGCCTCTGCCGTTCCTAACTGTTGTCGTGTCCGTCTCCCAGTTGCCGGAGCGTCTGCCGTCCGCCTCCTCCAACTTGTCGTGGATGCCTGTGCGTCCGGGGATGTTCTTCACCTTGGCCGTGCAATCCGGCCTACCGTGCTTCATGCCGTGGCGGAAATGCCCGCCGGTTCCCCGCTTCTGTCCGCCCGTACGTGCCGACATGTCAGTCCGTGCGACATGGGTCTGCCTTTCCTTTTCATGTACCCCGCGACCTGCTTCGGCGACTATTCGTCCCGCATCACATGCTCCAACGCCTCCCACCGACCATGCTGTCCTTGTGGCTGTTCCCCGTGGTGCGCCATGGCCATCCCGTGAGCCATATTTCACAGGTACTTCCGCTTCCAATCCTGTTGCGCCCAATCTCGCGGGAGAGGGTTGACTGGCTTGCGCCCGCTGACAGGGCGGTTTCCTTTCCTACTGTCTTCTTCTGCGACGGCACAAAAAATTGCGGCCTTTGTTCCGAAGTTACTTGACGATAGTGCATGGCAACACAAAATCAGTAAATTTAGAGGGGACGACCCCCTCTTTTCCTTTTTGTATTGCCAATTGCTCTTGGCGGGGAGGGCTTGGATTTTTGCACTTCGATTTTGAATCTAAAAACTCGCGGCTCGTTTCCGCCTTTGCCGTCTGCAAGCCACCGGAATCCGACGGGAAGTGTTCCGGCGACCGGGAGACGGATACCGGCGTTTGATTTGCATGAAGTACATTTTTCACTGTTTTTCGTGTTTCAAAGACAAGGAAAAAAGCCAATGGAGGGAGAATCATAAAAAAGTTTCGTAAATTTGCCCCATAAATGAGTATTTTATGAAGTTGCTGCACGTCTTGTGGTTTCTGATGCTGTCTGTGCAGGCTTTCGCAGTTCCCGCGCGTTTCCATGTGTTCCGTGCACGAATGACCGACGGCACGTACCAGAATCTCCGTTTTTGTGGCGATGAGGACGGGAGTTTCTACGTCAACGAGGATGGATTCGTGGTGGAAAAGGAAGCGTCAGGGCTTTTCCGCGTGACCACGTCACGGCTTGAGGAACGGGCGACTTTCGTGACCACCCGCGCCACAAAGGGAGGTTCCGGATTCAGCGTGGCAATAAATCCCAAGGGTCTCAAAAAGATACCCGTCATATTGGCGAACTTCTCCGACGTGCGTTTCACGGTGAAGGATAAGAATGAAGAAATCGCCGATTACTATGACAAATATTGTAACGGCACGGGGGACGGAAAACTTTATACAGGAGCGGGGAGTGCTGGCTCCGTGCGCGATTACTTCATCCAGCAGAGCGACAGCATTTTCTTTCCTGAGTTCGATGTGATTGGCCCTGTTACTTTGCCTGAAAATATGGCTTATTACGGGAAAAATTCAGGTAGCCGCATCGACGTGAATTTCGCAAGTTTCTGCCAAGATGCTTTGAAGTCAGCCATTGATTCGGTTCCCGATTTTCGGCATTGCTACGATAATGACGGCGACGGGGTAGTGGACTTGGTGTTTTTCATTTACGCCGGGTTGCCGGAGTCCGATCCGGACGTTCCGGATTCCGCCATTTGGCCGAAAGAGACGACCTCGCCGACAAGAATCGGAGAGGTTACGGTAGCTGTGACGGCCTGTAGCAGTGAACTCATGGTGGGCAGTACGAAGAGTGTTCCCGCCGGCATCGGAACGATGTGCCACGAAGTGTGCCATGCGTTGGGGCTTCCCGACGAATACGACACGAATTACAAAGCCCTGGGGATGTCGTACTGGTCGCTGATGGATTCGGGCAACTATTGCGACAACGGGTATACGCCCTGTGGACTGACTGCTTACGAACGCGATTTGTTGGGCTGGCGTCCGCTTGTGGGACTGAAGGAGAGCACGACGGTAACGTTGCACCCGCTCGAAGCGGGCGGTGTCGGTTATAAGATAGTCAACGATACGGATTCCAATGAGTATTACGTACTTGAAAGCCGCCAGCGCGTGGGTTGGGACAGCATGTTGACGAAACTGGGACACGGTATGCTTGTGGTGCATGTGGATTACAAGGCATCCGATTGGACGAAGAATAGTTTGAACACAGACACACTTCACCAACGCATGAGTTTCATTCCGGCTAACAACAGGTATGTGGGGCCGTACAATGCCAGAAGTTCGGCTGATTTGCTGAACGCGCTGGGTGGCCAGCCATACCCGGGAACGAGTGAAAACACGGCTTTGACGGACACGACTCAGCCTAAGGCGACAGTCTTCCATGGAAATTCCATGGGAAAGCCAATCACGCAAATCCGCGAGATGCCGAACGGTGACATTGTGCTGAAGTTCATGGCCAAGGGCAAACTGGAAGTTCCCGAAGTAGAGGTTTCCGAATCGGGAGAACCGGACAATTTTACGGTCAGCTGGAATTCCGTGTCAAACGCCGCATCCTATGTCGTGGAAATATACGGATGCGACGGCGAAGACGAATCTACAGATGGTCTGGTATTCAGACAAGACACCGTGAAAGTATGCTCTTGCAAAGTAACTTTGCCGACGATAGCGTTCCAAAAATACGCTTACCGTGTCGCTGCCCAAGCCGATGATTACGAAGACTCGGATTTTTCCGAATTTAAATATGTAAAGGGGTCGGCGGCTGCCGTGCGAGAAGTGAAAGCCGAAATCGGAGGAAGAGCGGAGGCTTATTCGCTGGACGGTGTCTTGGTGGCGCATTCGCGTGAGGAGATGTCCCGTCTGAAACCGGGCATATATATTCTGAGAGAGGACGGAAAGGTAACCAAGGTAACGGTTAAATGAGATTTCTTAAAAACATATAATAAGATGAAGAAAATGAGTTTGAAATGGATTGCGGTTTGTTGCGGCCTGTCGTTCACCGCGACAGGGTCTGCGCAAATAGATAATTTGTTGAAGAATGTGTTGGAAGGCAGTAAAGGAACGGAAACTCGGCAACCCGACGCTGACGGGACGGGAGGGATTCCGGAGTCTCTCTTCCGGAATCTGATTGGGAATGCCAAAGTGGAAAATTCAAGCCTGAAAGGAGAGTGGGTGTACGAAAGTCCCGCGGTGGTTTTTGAATCCTCAAACCTTCTGAAAAAGGCAGGTGGAAGTTTGGTGGCGAATACGGGAGAAAAGATGTTGCGGAAGTATCTCGCCAAGGTCGGTATTGAGGAAGGCAAGATTGACATTTCGTTCGATGGGGACAGTACGTATACCATGACTATCGGGTCTCGGAATTCGGCGGGAACTTACACTGTGCAGGACAATGAAATAACCTTGAAAAGCAAAGGACTGCCAAACCGTCCGACCACGGCAAACCTTGCGTTGAAAAACGATGAGATGCAAATCGCTTTTAAAGCGGACAAGTTGCTTGAATTCTTGACGAACATAGCGAAGGCAACCGGTAACTCCACGTTGAACATGATTGGTAATATTGCCGGGGGATACGACGGCATGCAATTGGGTTTCCGGTTTAAAAAGAAGTAATCCGGTCTGCCGCAGAATAAACAGGAAGAGAAATCATGTAAAAGCTCTTCCTGTTTTTGTAGATTATATTTGAATTGGTCAAGATTTAATCTGACAGTTGCGTATAAAAATAAATTTGTAAACGAAAACAGATTAGGTTATGACCACAACATCAGAAAAGGTCTCAAGAACAGGCGGGGATTGCTTGAACTCTCCCGACAGTTAGGGAACGTATCGCGTACCTGCAAGATTATGGGCTACAGTGTGACGGTTTTTATCGTTTCAAGGAAGTTGTACAAATAGGGTGGCGAGTTACCTTGCAGGAGATTTCCCTCCGTAAGTCGGTCATGAAGAGCCGTGTGGAAGAGTACATCAATCAAGCCGTCGTACAATGGCAATTGACAGTCCAGCATTGGGACAGGTCTGTGTATCCAATGAAACCGCGGAAGAAAGGCATTCTTGTTTCGCCGGATGGAGTACAATCCATCTGGTTGCGGCACGATATGGAAAACCTTCCGGAAACGTCTGAAGACATTGTCCGCAAAAGAGGAACAAGAGGGTATAATCCTCGACGAAAACCGGGGACGGCATTGGAAAAGGCGAAAGAAGAGAAGTAGGCTCATAGAGAGATAGAAACTTATTACCCCGGTTTTTCTGTTGTCTAAGACACTTATTACATGGGATACATCAAAAGTGTTGGGCATGTCTATCAGCAGACGGATTGCCACTTACTCCAAAATCGGGTTTTCCAAGCCGTACAATAGGAAGAACGCGCTTGTCGCTGCCGACATGTTTTGGCAACAGGGTAGTTCCTTTCTTCGAGCGGCATGGAGCACCGGAATACTGTGGGAACAGGGAGAACCATGAGTATGAACCGTATCCGGCGGTAGGGGACATTGGACATTCCAAGGTTAAGACGGAAAGCCCGCAGAGAAACGGTATTTGTGAGCGGTTCAACAGGACTGTGCAGAACGAGTCCTATGCAGTTGCATTCAGAAAGAAAATCCACACATGTGATTGAACAGCTACAAATTGACCTTGACGCATGGATGAACACATACAATACGCAAAGGACACATTTTGGGAAGTATTGTTTCGGGAAAACGCCCGTGTAGACTTTTATTGATGGTATC
>CAYXQT010000054.1:0-12178 GCA_964466445.1 uncultured Paraprevotella sp.
TCCCGCCGCGCCTTTCCCTGCCGCAACCCGGCGCGAGGCGGGC
The DNA here is from genome assembly GCA_964466445.1 of uncultured Paraprevotella sp. Classification (GTDB taxonomy): domain Bacteria; phylum Bacteroidota; class Bacteroidia; order Bacteroidales; family Bacteroidaceae; genus Paraprevotella. The sequence goes on from CAYXQT010000054.1 coordinate 44, forward strand.
GTTTGACATAAGGACATTCGGTAAACGTTCTAAAGATACGAGTGACATGTGTAAATTTCAGAATATCCCTGTTATTTCGCATTAAATCGGGGAAGATAATGATAAAACTGCTAACTTTGCAGTACAGAACGCCCAAGGCAGACAGATAAAGAGTTCTTGCCGTCTGTTCAAGGGTAACATAATACCTAAAAATAAAACCATAATGAAAAACAAAGTATTTCTTCTCTCGTTTTGCATGATATGCCACATCGGGCATTTCGTTCCGGTACAAGCGCAAAGCAAACTCTACCCTCGTCTTTTCGACTTACAAGAAGTACGGCTCGAGGAAAGCGTGTTCAAGCAAGCCATGGACTTGAACTACCGCACGCTTTTAGAGTATGACACAGACCGCCTGCTCACTCCTTACTTCAGGCAAGCGGGGTTCTCGGAATGGGAAAAAGAACATCCCAATTTCCCGAACTGGGGCTCCGGCGGATTCCGGTTGGACGGACATGTGGGCGGACACTATCTGTCGGCCTTGGCGCTGGCCTACGCATCCGCCTCGGACGAAGTTATCAAGGCGGAAATGAAAGAACGGATGGACTATATGGTGGACAAAATGGCTGAATGCCAAGACGCGTTCAACGACAACACCGAAGGACTGTACGGCTACATCGGCGGACTGCCCGACAACAGCGTGTGGACTGGAATCTACAAGAAAGACCTCACGGCTTTCAACAACAATCGGGGCAACGTGCCTTTTTATGTCCTACATAAAATATATGCCGGGCTTCGCGACGCTTGGATCTACGGCAACAACGAAAAAGCCAAAGCCTGTTTCCTCAAAATGTGCGACTGGGGCATCAACCTCATCGCCGGGACAGACGATGCCACACTGCAAGACATCCTGAACACCGAACACGGCGGTATCAATGAAATGTATGCCGATGCCTATCATATTACAGGCGAGAAGAAATATCTCGAAGCCGCCAAGCGATATTCGCATCAAACCATGGTGACAAACATGCAAACGGAAAACCACTCTTTCCTCGACAACAAACACGCCAACACACAAGTGCCCAAGTATGTCGGCTTCGCCCGTATCGCACAAGAAGGGCTTCAAGAGGCAGACGGAGCCTCTGCTTCTTACCGTGCCGCCGCCCAAATTTTTTGGAACGAAGTGACGAAGAACCGCACGGTAGCTATCGGGGGCAACAGCGTGGACGAACACTTCCTGCCCACATCCCGGAGTGCTGAATATATCAACAATCCCAACGGCCCGGAAAGTTGCAACACCAACAACATGCTCAAGCTCACCGAAGACTTGTTTGCCGACCGCCAAGACGCAGGCTATGCCGACTTCTACGAACAAGCCATGCTCAACCATATCCTTTCCACTCAAAACCCGAACACCGGAGGTTACGTGTACTTCACCAGCCTACGCCCGCGGCATTTCCGCGTATACTCGCAAGTAAACCAAGGCATGTGGTGCTGCGTGGGTACGGGTATGGAGAACCACAGCAAATACGGGGAGTTCATCTACGCGCATTCCCCTCGAAACGACTCCTTGTTCGTCAACCTGTTCGTGGCCAGCCGATTGAACAACGAGCATTTCGGCCTCACTCAGTCCACATCATTTCCTTACGGGGAAAAGACGACGCTTACCATAAACAAAGGCGGGAAGTACGTACTCGCCGTGCGCCACCCGTCATGGTGCAAAGAAGGTTACACAATCACCGTGAACGGGACAGACATTGAGGACTCATCGTCGCCCGGCACTTACGCATACTTGGACGGCACATGGAACGAGGGAGACAGCGTGGAAATAAGCTTCCCCATGAAAATGGAAATCGTGGCATGCCCCGGCTACGACCGTTATATCGCATTCCGCTACGGGCCGGTGGTACTCGGGGCGAAAACCGGCACAGAGGACATGGACTGTCAATTCGCAGGTGAAGGGCGCATGGATCATGCTCCCTCCAACGGGAAACAGCTCAGCCTTACCTCAGCCCCTATCCTCGTAGGGCCGCGGGAGAATGTGGTGGGAAACATTGAAACGGTAGACAAGGGCAAACTCCAATTCAAAATCAACGCGGAAGCCTACAACGACAAAAAATTCGCCGACCTCATCCTGCAACCTTTCTTCTCTCTTCATGAATGTCGCTACATGGTTTACTGGAACCAAATATCCGCCGACGAATGGGGGAATATCAAAGAACAGCTCGAGGCCGAAGAACAAGCCGCGCAATACTTGCAAGAACGCACACTCGATTTCGTAGCTACCGGCGAACAACAGAGCGACGCCGGACATGTATTACAAGGCCAGTTTGAAAAAGGTTCCTATGCCGATGAATTCTACGTTGATGCCTTGTCGGGCAAATGGTTCAGCTACGTGCTCGCCACCCAAGGCGTGAGCAAGGACGTGTCTCTGTTCTGCCGGTACCACTCAGCCGACAAAGGACGCACCTGCACGATATATATCAACAATAAAGTCTTTAAGGAAGTAACCTTGGACAACGGCGATGCCAACGGATTTTACAACGTGGAATACCTCATTCCCGAAGATTTCCTGAAAGACGAAGACGGGAACGCTTATCCCGAAATCACAGTGAAATTCTCAGCTTCCGGAAGTAGCCCCACTCCGGGCTTATATTATTTGCGCTTGCTGAAAGATTACCGTTATCCGCAACCCTACGCGTTCGCTTGCTACCAATGGGTGTCGGGCGACGACGCGCGCGTCAGTTCCATCTCCTATGACCGCAAAGGCAATACCGTGAAAGTTTACGGATATCCGGGCGACAACAACATCTGCCTCCAAATGGACAAGGCTTACAACGACTCTTCTTTCATCCGTAAAGACCAAAAATACCTCCTCGTAAAAGGGACGGATCTGGCCGAAGGCAACGGAAAGGCTTACCTTTGGTGGCTCAACGGAGCCAACCATGGAACACAAGTAGCACCCGACTTCTCCACGACAAGCCCGACCGACGGACAGACCACATTCGTCTGGGACGTCACCAAAAGCGGCATCACCGATTTCATGCAAGGCGACAGCATCGGGCTTTCCAACCATGGCAAATCTTGCAGTACGTTGTTCGGACTTACTTCCAACGCCGAAGATAACAGTTCGACCATCACCGACATTAATTTCTGTTCGATGAAACAAATTGCGGAGAACTATCCCGGACTGATCGACGTGATGGGGATTAACGTGTTCGACGAGAAAAGCAGGGACTTCAAGCCCACGTCTACTTACCACAACGTAGTAGTGAAAAAGGCATTCCGTGCGGACGAATGGACTGCCCTATGCCTGCCTTTCGCAATGGGACGCACTCTGGCAAAAGACTATTTCACTGACATAAAAACCTTTACTGGCCTACAACTTTCAGATGATGGCACACTGACCCTATATTTCGAAGATGCCGCCAATATCAGTCAGGGGAATGTTTATCTGGTCAGAAGCTTGAAGGACATGGACAATATGGAACTGTCGGCCGTCCAGGACTTCGCCACGACCGACCCCGAAGCACTCACTAATGCCGATGTTACCCTGCAAGGCATTTATAGCGAAAAAGTATTGGAAAAACCGGTTTATGTTTTCAAGGAGGGTGCATTCTATGTGAATGATTCCGAAACTGCAATAAACGGACTTAATTTCTATGCGCAGCTCACCGGCGAAGCCTTGGAGAAACTGCGGCAAGTAGTCTTCTCTTTCGACAAAATGCCAGACGGCATACATTCCTTAAAGGCCGGGAAAGCCGACAAGGACATTTATACCATAAACGGCATCAAGATAAGAAAGGACGGAAATGAATCGCAAACGTCAAAGCACCTTCCGCAAGGTCTTTATATTATAGGGAGCAAAAAAGTAATCCATCGGGGCTATTAGGATTCCGGCTATAATGCAAGACTTTGCTGATGTTTTTTCAGGACATCAGGCTCCGTAAAGCCTGACGCAGGCCGAACCCCAATCATTTTTTCGTGTCTTGGCATGCTATCGGAGGAAGATTCCCCCTCCCGTTCCGGTTGTCAGGCCTTATTTCCGTGGATATGCCCAAAGAGACAAACAGCCCTCTGGTTCATTGCGAACCAGAGGGCTGATTTTCAATTGTCTTTCGGAATGCCCTCACACAAGTCCCGCGGAGTCGGACATTCGCCTCCGCGGGACTTTCCTGCCGGATGCGCACCGCATCCGCCTTGACGCCGCACGCGACGATTATTTGCCGCCGAAATAACGGTCGTACAGCCCGGCGAAACCGCGGCCATGGCGGGCTTCGTCCTTCGCCATCTCATGCACGGTGTCGTGAATGGCATCCAAATCCTGCTGCTTGGCCATCCTCGCCAAATCCATCTTGCCGGAGCAAGCCCCGCTTTCAGCCTCCATGCGCTTCTTCAGGTTGGTCTTCGTGTCCCAGACCATGTCGCCCAGCAATTCGCAGAAACGGGAAGCATGGTCGGCTTCCTCAAAGGCGTAACGCTTGAAGGCTTCCGCGATTTCAGGGTAGCCCTCGCGGTCGGCCTGGCGGCTCATGGCCAGGTACATGCCCACTTCCGTGCATTCGCCCTCGAAGTTGGCCTGCAAGCCTTTCTTGATTTCGGGGTCGACATCCTTGGCTATGCCGACGACGTGTTCGGTCACGAAAGTCAGTTCCGTAGACACCAGCTCCTTGAACTTCGAAGCCGGAGCCTTGCACTGCGGGCACTGTGCCGGAGCTTCCTCGCCCTCATAGATATAACCGCATACCGTACACACAAATTTCCTTTTCATCTTCTTTCTTTTTTAATTTTAATTATACATCCGTTTATACTTCGTTTTCCCGTGCCTTTCAGCTCGCGCCTCCGCCGCACAGGCTTCGCATACATCTAATATATAGGAATATTTCTAAAACCTCACCTTTTCAAGAACGCCGCCACAGTAAATGATTCTCTCTCCAAAAAGTAATGCATCGTCAAGTGCCCTTACCCCCGTAGAGAGGTATCTGCGTTTTTTTACAATCTGGACTCTTGTTCCCCTCAAAGCGTACAAAGATACAGATAATGTGATAAACTCTTCTCAATTTTTATGATTTTATATTCCACGTTATACAATTTAACGCACCATCTTTCGCAACAACTTCCGAACATTCTATCTGAAGCACATTGCAAGCGGGATAATATGATTGAACCTGTTGCAAAGCCTGAGTATCTTCGGGAATGCCAAGTCCCGGCAGTATAATAATGTTTCCTACTCTGAGGAAGTTGCTATACGCCCAATTAGACTCGCTACTTTTTGTGTCGTAATGCAATGTCCGAACCTTAAAGTATTGGCTAAGTATCTTCTCGAATCGGCCAGCCAACTTCGGGTCGTAATCAGCATAATTAGTCAGAAGTACTGTTTCATCATCAATAGGCTTGACCACACCGTCTGCATGACCATAAAATTCTTTTTTGTCCCACGGCAACATTATTATATCTGCATGGAACAAGTCCTTCAGTTCTCTGCGTATTTCTGCCGGCTTCAAAGAGGGATTCTCCTTATATACCTTTTCTGTCATTATCACGTAACGACCCGCTTTCACAACGTTGCCACCATCAATGACCAACTTCGTTTTTACAGTATCAATGCCAATCTCCTCGCATACGGCATTCGTGTCGGTAATGAACGGCTTGTATTTGTCTTCTTGTAAGTAGTCCGGATTGAAGCAATATTGCACGAACAAGTCGTCGTAAATTTGGATTGGCATATAGTCGCGTGCCCAAATATCAGCCGTTTTCTCCATGATACCAAATGGAATGTGGTTTTCATTCAACAAGTCGATAAACCGCGAGTAGAAGTCGGGACATTCGTTCTTCAACAAAGCGGAAATGTAAACCTTGTCAGTGTCGGCATCGCATACGGCTTTCCTTTCGAATTGCCAGCAACGCGGGTCTTGCACGAATTCCTTAAATTTTTGGCCACTTTCGTCAAATTTGGTCACGTTCTTCCGAGGCTTGGATATGACTTCAACAGGTTTTTCTCCATCTACCCATTCCACCGAGATACCGTCGAATACGGAAGATTGCTGATACAATGCTTCATAAAGACAGGTTGGACGGTCATTCATCCGTCCATTTATCTCAAACTTGCGGATAAGCATTGAAGCGCGGATAGCATTTTCAGGCGTATCGCCTTTCTCAAACGTAATGTCTATACCTGACTGATGACCGTGCAATATTCCCAACGGAAAAGGCATGTACCGGGTACTTTTGGAATTGCGGTGATATACTATATAATCCTTAATTCCCCCATCACGTTCTTCGTGATAGTAAAATTCTATGCATATGGGACGGACAACAATGTCTTGTTGATGACCTTTCACCAAGAAATGTCCCGAAAGAGTAATCTTTGCTATCTGCTCAAACTCGACAGGAGCAACGGCAGAACCTTTCAAGACATTCTCTCGCGATTCCTTGCTCATTACAAACTCGTTCAATACTTTCTGTAAGTTCTTCATAAGACTAATGTATAAATATTATGAATATTAAAAATCCGTGATGTCCGCAATGCGAATTTAGCGCAAGTTCCGCTCCCGTGCAAGCCTTTCCGCGTTTTTTTGATAAATAACGGCTTTTTTTGCTCTTATTGATGCCTTTATATTATCTTTGCCCCGCGATACCAAACACAGCGACATGAATTACGGATTTGTCAGAATCGCCGCGGCCGTCCCCGGCGTAAAGGTGGGAGATTGCAAATACAACGCCCAACAGATTGAAAGCCTGATTATCCAGGCGGAGGGCAAGGGCGTGGAAATCATCTGCTTCCCCGAACTTAGCGTCACGGCCTACACCTGCGGCGACCTGTTCGCGCAGCAGTTGCTGCTCGACGAGGCCGAGATGGGGCTCATCGGCATCCTCAACTTCACCCGTTCCTTGGACATCATCTCCATCATAGGACTGCCCGTCGCCTTTCACGGCACGTTGCTGAACTGCGCCGCCGTGATACAGAAGGGGAAAATCCTGGGCCTCATACCGAAAACCTACCTGCCCAACTACAAGGAATTCTACGAGCAACGCTGGTTCACCTCCGGTGACGCACACGGGGACAGCAACGTGTTGATTTGCGGGCAGATGACCCCGCTGAGCCGCCACATGGTGTTCAACACGCCCTCCTGTTGCTTCGGCGTGGAAATCTGCGAGGACGCATGGGCGCCCATCCCTCCCAGTTCCGAACTGGTGCTCCGGGGCGCGGAAGTCATCTTCAACCTCAGCGCGGACGACGAAAGCGTGGGCAAGCAGGACTACCTCAAAGCCCTGCTGGCACAGCAAAGCGCGAGATGCCTCGCCGGCTACGTGTTCTCGGGAGCCGGGTTCGGCGAGAGCACGCAGGACGTCGTCTTTGCCGGCAAGGCGCTCGTCTACGAGAACGGGACGCTGTTGGCGGAAAGCGAACGCTTTTCCTTCAAGGAACAGTTGATATACAGCGAAATAGACGTGGAGCGGCTACGGGCGGAAAGGCGCGTGAACACCACGTTCGGCGCTTCCGTCGCCCGGTTGAAAGCGGACGGCTTCACGCAGGTAGACACCGAACTGTTCGCTCCCAAGGACTTTGAACTGAGCCGCAAGGTCAATCCCATGCCGTTCGTCCCGACGGGAAAGGCGTTGGACGAACGGTGCGAGGAAATCTTCGCCATACAGACCGCGGGGCTGGCCAAACGCCTGATGCACACACAAACGCAGGCCGTAGTCGTCGGCGTATCGGGAGGATTGGATTCGACGCTTGCCTTGTTAGTCTGCGCCAAGACGTTCGACAAGCTGGGACTTCCGCGCAGGGGCATCGTCGGCGTGACCATGCCGGGCTTCGGGACTACCTGCCGCACCCACGCCAACGCCGTCGATCTCATGAAGAGATTGGGGGTGACCATGCGCGAAATCAGCATCAAAAAGGCTTGCATGCAACATTTCGAGGATTTGGATTTCGACATGTCAAACCATGACGTGACTTACGAAAACGCGCAGGCCCGCGAGCGCACGCAAATCCTGATGGACGTGGCTAACCGGATGAACGGCATGGTGGTGGGAACGGGCGACTTGTCGGAACTGGCTCTCGGGTGGGCCACGTACAACGGCGACCACATGAGCATGTACGGCGTCAACGCCTCCGTACCCAAGACGTTAGTGAAGCATCTGGTCAAGTGGGCGGCCGACAGCCTGACCGACGAACAAACGCAAGCCACCTTGTCAGACATCGTGGACACGCCGATAAGCCCCGAGCTGATTCCGGCGGACGAGGAGGGGAACATCAGCCAGAAAACGGAAGACTTGGTGGGGCCTTACGAACTGCACGACTTCTTCCTTTATCACACCCTGCGTTTCGGTTTCCGCCCGTCGAAAATCTTCTACCTGGCTCAATCCGCTTTCGCCGGGAAGTACACGAACGAGGAAATCAAGAAGTGGCTGACCACGTTCTTCCGCCGCTTCTTCTCCCAGCAGTTCAAGCGCTCCTGCCTGCCCGACGGCCCCAAGGTGGGGAGCTGCAGCCTCAGCCCGCGCGGGGACTGGAGGATGCCGAGCGACGCGTCCGCCACGGCATGGCTCGACGAGTGCGACAACCTGCAAGCCTAATCCCCGTCCATGTCAAAAGAAACGGTGCGTTCCCTCTCCCCGCGGGACGCGCCGTTTCTTTTTATCCCGCGCAACGCCCCTCTCTTCTACCCGCCACCGCCCTCGAACCTCAACGTCTCCACTTTCTCCAGCTTCGACTTGAGACGCGGCATGCCCCCCTTCCGGATGCGCAGCGTCATGCTGCAACCGTCGTCGTAGCCTTGCCGGACGATGGACGGCTCTTCCTCCTTGACGATACGCATGACGGAATTCATGAAAGGGTACTCGAAGAAGAAAGTAACCTCCTCGTCCACCGTCTTCTCCACTATCCGGGCCGCCTGTACGGCTTCGGCGGCGGCCGCCCTGTAAGCCTGTATCAGGCCGCTCGTTCCCAACTTGACTCCCCCGAAGTAACGGACGACGACTATCAGGACGTCCGTAAGCCCGTGGGAGTTAATCTGCCCCAGAATCGGCCTCCCCGCCGTGCCGGACGGTTCCCCGTCGTCGTTGGCCCGGAAATTCTTCCGTTCAGCCCCCAGCACGTAGGCGTAGCAGCAATGGCGCGCGTCGTAGTATTTTTTCTGGTAATATGCCACCCGCTCTTTCACTTCGTCCGCCGTCCGCACGGGATGAACGAAAGAGAGGAATCGGCTCCGGCGTTCGGAATATTGCCCTTCCGCCGCCGCCGCTACCGTCTTGTACACGTCATTCTCTTCCATATCGCACCCGTTCAAGAAAGCTCCCGCCGCCGGGCTCTGCCGGCGACCGGAATCGCAAAGTTAGGTATAAATCCCGACTTTCATGTCGGCGACAGGGGAAAGAATCAAAGGCTAACGCCCTTTCTCGTAGGAAAAACGCCCAAAATCCTCGGAAGGCGAATTTTTTCCTCGAAAGACGCACCAATGATGCTGATTATTTGTCGTACCTTTACAGGATGCTTCTAAGCAACCTCGTTTTCGCGAAGAACGAGGAATTGCGCGGCCGGGGCATCCTCGCAGGGCTTTTCTGGAAGATGTACACGGAGCGCAAAGACTGGGAACTGAAATACGAATGACAAAAGGAAAAGACCGGGCAGATGAAGACGAGAAAACTTGGAAACCTCGAAGTTTCCGCCATCGGAATGGGCTGCATGGGATTCACCCATGCTTACGGACGGACACCGGACGAGAAAGAGGGCATCCGGCTGGTCCACCGCGCGTTTGAATTGGGATGCACCTTCTTCGACACGGCCGAGATGTATTCCTACTTCAAGAACGAGGAGTTCGTGGGGAAGGCTCTTAAGGGGCTGCCCCGCGGACAAGTGGTCATCAGCGACAAGTTCTGGCCGGTTCCCCTGCCGACGCACGGGGCGGACGAGTTCCCGGAAGGCAAACTTTCGGAGGCCGGCATAAGGCACGACATCGAGGGGTCGTTGCGCAGGTTGCAGACGGACTATATCGACCTTTATACCGAGCATCAGACGGAGGAAGGCACGGAAGAGCAAGTGGCATACGTGATGGGCAAACTCATCAGGGAGGGGAAGATTCGCGGCTGGGGGCAGTCTTCACCCACGGCGGAGCAGATACGCAAGGCGCATGCCGTGACGCCCGTCACGGCCATCCAGAGCGAGTATTCCATGATGGAACGCCGTTGGGAGCGGGACGTGCTTCCCTTGTGCGGGCGGCTCGGCATCGGGTTCGTGGCCTTCTCGCCGATGGGCAACGGCTTCCTCAGCGGCAAATACTCCGCCAAGGACGAGTTCAAGGGGAACGACGTCCGCCGGGTCATCACCCGCTTCAATCCGGAAAACATGCGGGCGAACCAGCCCCTGCTTGACATGATAGGGCGTTTCGCCGCAGACAAGGGATGCACCAAGGCGCAGATAGCATTGGCGTGGGTGCTGAAAGGCCGGCCGTTTGTCGTGCCTATCCCCGGGATGCGCAAGGAAGAGCGAGTGGAGGAGAACCTCGCCGCCGCCGACATAGAACTGACCGACGAGGAATACAATGCCCTGAACGCGGAACTTGACACGATCCGGATACACGGCAACCGGGACAGCCGGGACATCAAGAACTTGGGCACCGTACCCCGGAACATAGACCGCCAGTAACGGCAAGGCGACCGGACGGGACAAGCCGCCTTGCCGGAGCAAGGGAAGTCTCGCGGGCATTCCCGTCCATTCCCGTGGGAACCGGCTTGTCCCGTCCGGTCGCGCCCCTTGCGATATGTCAGCCAATTCCCGTTTCCGCGAGCAGAATGAAAGGGAAAAGGCGGTTTCAAGCGTTGCGGACTGCCGTCGGAAGACGCGAACCAGAAGCGAGAAAGGACAATTTCGGAAACGTTTTTTCAGGATTCGGGCAGATTTTTCACGTTCATTAAGCAAAATCGCCCGTTTTCGTGCCGAGAAAAATTCTCGTTCCTGTGGACGAAACACTTTTTTCGTCCGCAGGAAAATCCGGAAAAGTGCGGATTCCGGTGGGTTTTCCTCCCGAAGACGGCGGAACGGACTGCGGAGAGACCGTTTTTTTCTCTATTTGGAGGGAAAACGGACACAAAACGAAAGTGTCGTTTTGCAAGGCGGAACGCCTTTCGTGCTTTCGCGTCCCCCGTCCGCAAGTGCGGGAAGCCGCTTTCTGCCGTGCCTTTTGAAAGCGGAAACCCCTTTACGGCTGACATTCCGCCTTTCCATGAATGCGCGAGAATCGCATATTTTCCACGACATCCCGACAAGGTTGCGAATACGCGATTCCCGCGAGGGCGGAACTGACGTTTTGACAAAATGGCAATGCGAAACGGGGTGGCGGAAAACGGACGAAAGGTTCTTGTCCGCGTTTGGTGAGGACGGATACCGTCGGGGACGGCGTGACTGCCGTTCCCGATAACCGAGCAGGTCGGGAAACTTTCGCTTCCCGACCTGCTTTCGTTTCCTTTTCTCTTCTCCCACACCACCTTACGTGCCATTCGGCATACGGCGGTTTGACTTGTTTTCAAAATATGTCGTTGGACGTAATAATCAAGACAACTGACTGAACCTCCGCGCGTGAGGTTGTCTTTGGGTATGGCTCGTGCAACGCAAGTCCGTCTCACCACTCATTCGTAGCGGTCGCCACAGTAGGAATCGGCAACTACGCCTCTTGTGGACTTCCACCGCAGGCACATCACATGCCCGTCATACCCAAAAGGATGCCGTCCCAATCAAGTGGCATCCCTTGCATATAGCGCATCCGGGTTCGCCCCCAGATTTCAGGCGTGAGAGGGTAGCGTCCCAAGCCGCACCCCTCCTTTGGGAACATGGTGAACGAATGACTGGATGTTTCTTGACGTGTTTTCAAAGCGTTAAAGCCTGACATGACGGAATATCAAGCCTGCCTTTCCAATATAATAAGCAGATGTTGAGAATTAGTTCATATCAAGATTATTGCGTACTTTTGTGTGAACTTATAAATCCATACAGCTAACGCAAAGATCAAAGTGATAGGGCTTACTGACTCACAACGCCTGCAATTAGAGAAAGTCTTTCGGGAAGGCAAGAACCACGCCTTTCGTATGCGTTGCCGGGCTGTCCTTTTAAAGTCCACGCTGGCATCGAAATCCGTCGGCGCACAGACGGAAAAGGCA
>CAYXQT010000055.1:0-5097 GCA_964466445.1 uncultured Paraprevotella sp.
TGATTTCGGACATTTAATGCAGTCATTTAGACAAAAAACATAAGGTGTATTCCGTGTAAACGTTTATATTTGCACATCGGAAAAGGACTTTATGTTTTTTCATTTATGGCACATTCTTATTATCTGGCTGTGGATTTGGGCGCGACGAGCGGACGCACGGTGCTGGCGGACTTCGACGGGCGGAAAGTGGAACTGCGCGAGCTGACGCGGTTCAAAAACCATATCATTCCCATGGCGGGACACCTGTTCTGGGACTTGCCCGCGCTTTACTTTGAAGTGTTGTCGGCTTTGCGCAAGGTGGCCGAAGAGCGAATACCCCTGACTTCCATAGGCATCGACACGTGGGGGTGCGACGTGGCATGCTTCGCGGCGGACGGCGTGCCGACGGGGTTGCCTTATTGCTACCGCGACCCCCACACGGAGCACGCCATGGAGAAGTTCTTCGGACGGGTGGCGGCGGAAAGGGTGTACGAACTGACGGGAATCCAGTTCATGCCTTTCAACACCCTGTTCCAGTTAGACACGTTGCGGCGAGGGGGGAGCGCGGCCTTGTCCGCGGCGGACAAAATCCTGTTCGTCCCCGACGCGCTGTCCTACCTGCTGACGGGGGAGGCCGTCACGGAATACACCGTAGCCTCCACTTCGCAGATGCTGAACCCCCGCACGGGAGACTTGGAGCCCGAATTGCTGGACGCGCTTGGTCTTCCGCGCGGGAAGTTCGGAAGGATGGTACAGCCCGGCACCGTGGTGGGGAGGCTCTCCGCCGAGGTGCGGCAGTTCACGGGATGCGCGGACATCCCCGTAGTGGCCGTGGCGGGACACGACACTGCCTCAGCCGTGGCGGCCGTCCCGGCGACGGAAGACGGCTTCGCCTACCTGAGTTGCGGCACGTGGTCGTTGCTGGGAATAGAAAGCCCCGCCCCGATTATCACTGCCGACAGCTTCCGCCATAATTTCACCAACGAGGGCGGGCTGGACGGCACGACCCGTTTTCTGAAAAACATCTGCGGACTTTGGTTGCTGGAGCGTTGCCGCGGGGAGTTCGAAGACCGGCCGGAGGACGTGAACGTCCTGAACGCCATGTGCGAGCAGTCGGACTACGACGGCCTGATTGACCCCGACGGGGAGGAGTTCGCCCATCCCGCGTCCATGACGCAGGCCATCCGCGACTATTGCGGGCGCACGGGGCAAGCCGCCCCGGCGGCGACGGCGGACTTCTGCCGTTGCATATTCCGCAGCCTCGCCCTGCGCTATCGTCAGGTGATAGGGCTGTTGCAGTCCATGGCACCCTTTGCCATCAAGCGTCTGCACGTCATCGGCGGAGGCTCCAAGAACCGTTTCCTGATGCAGTACGCGGCTGATGCCACGGGGCTGCCCGTCGTCGCCGGCCCGACGGAAGGCACGGCGTTGGGCAACGCGCTCGTGCAGATACGCGCGGCGGGCGGAGGCGGAAGCCTCTCCGACATGCGCCGGCTGTCGGCCTCGTCGGTGGACACGGTGACGTTCGAACCGCACCATTCCGCCGCGTGGGACGATGCCTACGCCCGTTTCATGGAAATTCAGGCGAAAGCAGCGAAAACGAACTGATTTATTCACATATTAAATTTGCGTTTCATGAAAGACACTCTTGTTCAAAGAGCTTACGAGTTGGCCCGCGAGCGTTACGCCGCGTCGGGCATCGACACGGACAAGGCACTGGAGGCCTTGCAGGACATTTCACTCTCGCTCCACTGCTGGCAGGCGGACGACGTGACCGGCTTCGAGTCGGGCGCGGCGTTGAGCGGGGGCATACAGGCGACGGGGAACTATCCCGGCAAGGCACGCAACGTCGACGAGTTGCGTGCCGACGTGCTGGAAGCCGCCTCGCTGATACCGGGCAAGCACCGTCTGAACCTGCACGAGATTTACGGCGAGTTCGGCGGCGCGTCCGTAGACCGCGACCAGGTGGAGCCGAAGCATTTCGAGGGCTGGATGCAATGGGCGCAGGAGCATGGCATGAAGTTGGACTTCAACTCCACGTCCTTCTCCCATCCCAAGTCGGGCGACCTGACGCTGTCCAATCCCGACGACTCCATCCGCGGCTTCTGGGTGGAACACACGAAGCGTTGCCGCGCCATAGCCGAGGAAATGGGACGGCGGCAAGGCGACCCCTGCATCATGAACATTTGGGTGCACGACGGGAGCAAGGACATCACGGTGAACCGGATGAAGTACCGCGAGCTCCTGAAAGACTCGCTCGACCGCATCTTCGCCACGGACTACGCCCACATGAAAGATTGCGTGGAGTCGAAAGTGTTCGGCATCGGTCTGGAGAGCTATACGGTGGGCTCCAACGACTTCTACATCGGCTACGCCGTGCGGCACGGGAAAATCGTCACGTTGGACACCGGGCATTTCCATCCCACGGAGAGCGTGGCCGACAAAGTGTCGTCGCTGTTGCTCTTCGTCCCCGAACTGATGTTGCACGTGAGCCGCCCCGTGCGGTGGGATTCCGACCACGTGACCATCATGAACGACGAGACGTTAGACTTGTGCAAGGAAATCATCCGTTGCGGAGCCCTCGGCCGCGTCCACATCGGGCTGGATTACTTCGACGCTTCCATCAACCGCATCGGAGCCTACGTCATCGGCAGCCGCGCCACGCAGAAATGCCTGTTGCAGGCCCTGCTTGAGCCGTTGGACACGCTCCGCCGCCATGAGGCCGCCGGGCAAGGATTCGAGCGGCTGGCTCTGCTCGAGGAAGCCAAGTCCCTGCCGTGGAACGCCGTGTGGGACATGTTCTGTCTGAAGAACGGCGTGCCGGTGGGCGAGGACTTCATCCCGGCGGTGGAAGACTACGAGAAACGGGTTCTTTCCAAACGCGCCTGACGATGGACGTGGTGATAGCCCTGCTGATCATCGCCGTCGGCAGTTTCGGACAATCCAGCTCTTACGTGCCCATCAACAAGGTGAAGGATTGGAGCTGGGAGAGCTTCTGGCTGGTGCAGGGCGTGTTCGCATGGTTGCTTTTCCCGCTTGCCGGTGCCGTGTTGGGCGTTCCCGAAGGGGAGACGTTGCTCGGCCTGTGGAGCCGGGGTAATGCTCTCGGAGTGGTGGCTTACGGCATCCTGTGGGGCGTGGGCGGCCTGACGTTCGGGCTGAGCATGCGCTATCTGGGAGTGGCGCTCGGGCAAAGCATCGGGCTGGGGACGTGCGCCGCCTTCGGCACGTTGTTCCCGGCCTTGCTCGCCGGCAAGGACTTGTTCCACGGACAAGGGCTGTTGTTGCTCGGCGGGGTGGCACTCACGCTGGCGGGCATCGCCGTCATCGGCTACGCCGGCAGTCTGAAGGCGAGGAACATGTCGGAGGAGGAGCGCAAGGCCGCCGTGAAGGACTTCGCCCTGACAAAGGGGTTGCTCGTGGCTTTGCTCTGCGGCGTGATGAGCGCCTGCTTTGCCCTTGGGCTGGACACCGGCACGGACATCAAGGAGGCTTCCATCAGCCATGGCGTGGACGCGCTTTATGCCGGACTGCCCGTCATCCTGCTGGTGACGGGCGGAGGCTTCCTGACGAACGCGGCGTATTGTCTGTGGCAGAACGCGAAACGCCACACCTTCGCGGATTACGGGAAAGGCGGCGTGTGGGGCAACAACCTGCTGTTCTGCGCGTTGGCCGGACTGTTGTGGTATTCGCAGTTCTTCGGCCTCGAGACGGGGAAGAGCTTCCTCTCCGGGCATGAGCTCCTGCTGGCGTTCTCGTGGAGCATCCTGATGGCGCTCAACGTGACGTTCAGCAACGTGTGGGGCATCCTGCTCAAGGAATGGAAAGGTTGCGGGACGCGCACGATAGCCGTGCTGGTGGCGGGTCTGTTGATTCTGGTGGCCAGCATCGTGTGGGTGGCCGTGGCGCAACAGTAAGACGAAAAGTTAACACAAGTGGAATGAAATCGATATTGAACGGTCGTCCGCGCTTGGAGGACGAAATCAACAAGGTGGCCGAAGTGGCCGGGTATTTATGGCAAAAGGGCTGGGCGGAGCGGAACGGCGGCAACATCACCGTCAACGTGACGGAATACGTGGACGACGAGGTGCGCGCCTTGCCGGCTCTGTGCGAGCCGAAGCCCGTCGGCACCGTGCTGCCTTACCTGAAAGGTTGCTATTTCTTCTGCAAAGGCACGCAGAAACGTATGCGCGACCTGGCCCGCCGGCCGATGGACAACGGTTCGGTCATCCGCATCCAGGAGGACTGCGCCAGTTACGTCATCGTCGCCGACAGCCCGGTCATGCCCACGTCCGAACTGCCCTCTCACCTGAGCGTGCATAACGAACTGTTGCGGAACGGGATGCCCTACAAGGCTTCGCTCCACACGCATCCCATAGAGCTGGTGGCGATGACGCACGACAGGAAGTTCCTGGAAAAGGACGTGGCCTCGCGCCTGCTGTGGAGCATGATACCGGAGACGAAGGCCTTCTGCCCGAGGGGCTTGGGCATCATTCCCTACACCCTGCCCGGCTCGGTGGAACTGGCGGAAGCCACCATACGGGAACTGGGCGACTACGACGTGGTGATGTGGGAAAAGCACGGCGTTTTCGCCGTGGACACGGACATCATGTCCGCCTTCGACCAGGTGGACGTGCTCAACAAGTCGGCGCAGATATACATCGCCGGAAAGAACATGGGCTTCGAGCCGGAAGGCATGAGCGACGCGCAGATGCGCGAGATGTCGGCGGCTTTCAACCTGCCCAAGTAGACATTTGAAAAACAGAAAAGAAGATGAAGAGATTTGCATTCAAGATGTTCCTCAAACCGGGGTTCGAGGAAGAGTATCAACGCCGCCACGCGGCTCTGTGGCCTGAACTGAAGAAGCAGATTAAGGAGGCCGGCGTGCGCAACTATTCCATTTACTGGGACAAGGACACCAACATCCTGTTCGGTTATCAGGAGATAGAAGGCGAGATGTCGTCGCAGGACATGGGTGCCGACGAAATCACGAAGAAGTGGTGGGACTATATGGCCGACATCATGGAGGTGAACGAGGACAACTCTCCCGTGACGATTCCCGTCAGGGAAGTGTTCCATCTGGATTGAGTTGCCGGACACGGACAGCCGGACACGGAC
>CAYXQT010000055.1:5197-12165 GCA_964466445.1 uncultured Paraprevotella sp.
GCCGGACACGGACAGCCGGACACGGACGAAGGCCGTCTTCCCCCTTGCGGAGGAGACGGCCTTCGTCGAACACCTCTTGCGGCAGGACGGGCGTGGTCGTGGCCTTGCTCATCCGTCCCTCTTCCAAGGCGGAGAAAGGAAAGAGCGGCGGCCGCGCCCGTGCAAGCCTTCAGTCATCCCGGACGCGGATGTCCCGTCCGACCTCTGTCAAGACTTGCCGCGGAATACAGTCCGGCGGGAACTTTACTCCTCGTCCTTGATTTCCTTTTCTTCCTTGGTGTTATCGAAATAACTTTTGGATGCTTCTTTCATTCTCTTCATGAACATCGCTTTTCTTTCCCAGATTCCGGCAGGCATCTCTTCGTCTAACTCCTCCATCACGTTGCTCACTCGTCTATTATAGGATAAACGGCTATTGTTTTCTTTGCGAAACATTGCTTTCGTGCCGATGTCGTCTCGCTCGAACATGATTCTGTTGCCGATGTTGAGTGAGTCCGCGGTGCGTTCCACGTCGATGTCCGCGCCGATGAAGTTGAAGTTCCAGCCCTCTTCCTTCAGTTCTTTAATCATTTCGGCCACCTTCTCCAGAGAATAGTACTTCGAGGCGTTTTCCATGCCGTCGGTGATGATTGTGACGTTGCCGACGGCCATTTCCTTTTCTTTCACCACGGCCTTGAGGTCGGCGAGCGTACTTCCCACGGCATCGTAGAGGGGCGTGGTGCCCCAAGGCCTGTATTGCTCGCCGTTGATATGTGCCGCCTCGGTCGCAGGCTGGTTCTTGATCAGGTAGCGTGAGGGAATCTTTTCGTTATCTTGGAACGCGTAGATGCTCACGAAATGGTCTTGCGTCTCGGCGAATTTCTCTTGCGACGAGCGAATGGAATTGATGGTCTCGTTGCAACCGCTGATAGTCTGCGACTTCACGACGCTCATGCTTCCGCTCTCATCAAGGATGATGAGGTTGTAGATTTCTGTTTTCATAAGTTGTTTAATGTTTTAATTGTTTTGAATGATAGAATTTGTTTGTCGGATATTCGTATGGGTCGGCCTTTCCCTCTCGCGGCCTCGCCCGGTGCCGGTCGCGCGGATGTTCCTTCATTCCCGTTTGCCCGCGGTCAGACGTTGAACGGGTTCTCCGGTGCCAGTCTGTCTCCTGTTTCTTTCTCGTAGGCCTCCTCGTCGAAGGAGTAGA
The DNA here is from genome assembly GCA_964466445.1 of uncultured Paraprevotella sp. Lineage (GTDB taxonomy): Bacteria > Bacteroidota > Bacteroidia > Bacteroidales > Bacteroidaceae > Paraprevotella. The sequence continues at coordinate 6,390 of CAYXQT010000055.1, forward strand.
GGTTGGGGAAGCGGTTGTGGGAGGCCACCGTACTTATCCCCTCGTTGCGCAACAGCCCCGTGGAGGACATCTTGCGGGCGAAGTTGCGGCGGTCGTAGGCAATGCCGTTCACGGCTTCGTAAAGCCGCCGCAGCTCGTCCATCGAGAACTTCTTGTCAAGCAAGCGGAACACGACGGGCTTCAGGCGTATCATCTCCGGCAGTCTCCTGCGTGCCAGGGCGATAATCTCGTGATGGTCGAAAGCCAGGGGCGGCATCTCGTCCAGCTCGAACCAGGAAGCCCTCGCGGCGTCGTCGCCGGCAATCAGGCGGTAGTCCGACTTGCGCACCAAGGCAAGGAATGCCACCGTTATCACGCGCTCCCGCGGGTCGCGTTGCACGCCGCTGAACGCATGGAACTGTTCCATGTAGATGTTTTCCACGCCCGTCTCTTCCCTCAGCTCCCTCAGCGCGCCTCTTTCCAACGTCTCGTCCATCCTCAGGAAACCGCCCGGCAAGGCCCAGCTGCCCTTGAAAGGGTCGATGCCGCGCTCGACGAGCAGGAGGTGCAACGACTTGCCGTCGAAGCCGAACACCACGCAGTCGGTGGTCACTGCCGGATGAGGATATTCATACTGATACATCGCATCTTGTTTTTTTGACGTGTCGATTTGACGCTGCAAATATAATGCGTATCATTGACACATCAAAAATTTTTCGCGTCTTTTTGACACATCAAGGCGTTTTTTATCGTTCCGCGCGTCTTCCGCGAAGTCTTGGAGGCGTTTCGGAAGACGGCGGAAGACGCGCGTCCGATTTCCCGGACGGCTTCCGAGGTCTCCCCTGCAACTATGCTGAAGGGCGGACGGCGGATGTCTTCCGGCCTTGTCTTTTCGGATGCGCGGCCGTTGAGGCGCGGAGGCGGAAGAGGGAAAAGTCCTTTCCGGTGGACAGGCGGAGGAGCGTTTCTCCCGACACGGGTTTGCGACTGCGGATTTTGTTTCATTTTTCGTTTCCCTCGCAACCGATATACGGGCAAAAGTACTACCTTTGCGGGGCGGGACTGCGTGGAGGCGGCACTCGTTCCGCAAGGAAAGAGCCGGTGTAGTTTTTTCCTGCGGTCGCAGTCGCGCGAGATTAGACTGACTTTGTTCTCTCATAAAAAATAGAGGGATGAGCGACATCGACATCAAGGGAATCTTGCGGAAACTGCATATAGACAGCCTGACGGCGATGCAGCAGGCCGCGATTGAGGAATACGGGAAAGGGAGGGACATGGTACTTCTGGCCCCGACGGGGTCGGGGAAGACAATCGCCTATTTGTTGCCCCTGGCGCAGTCTTTGGAAGACGAGGGTGTCTTGCAGGCCGTGGTGCTGGTGCCTTCCCGCGAACTGGCGTTGCAGATAGAGCAAGTCTTCAAGTCGATGGGGACGGGCGTTTCCATAATGAGCTGTTGCGGCGGCCGTCCGGCGTTGGACGAGCATCGCACGATGAGAAACCTGAATCCGCAAATCATGGTGGGCACGCCGGGACGCATGAACGACCATCTGAACAAAGGCAACGTCGACGTTTCGCGTGTCCGTACTTTGGTAATCGACGAATTCGACAAATGTCTGGAGATGGGCTTTATGGAAGAAATGTCGGAAGTGCTTGCCCGGCTTCCGCACCTGAGGCGCCGCTTCCTCGTCTCGGCCACGGACGCGCCGTCCATCCCGCGGTTCGTGTCGGCGGGAGATTTCCTGAAGCTGGATTTCTTGGAGGGCGAAGCACAGATACCGGAGCGCATAAAAGTCTTCACGGTGAAGTCTCCCGACAAGGACAAGCTGGAAACCCTGGCCAAGCTCCTGTGCTGTCTGGGGAACAAGAGTTCCTTGGTCTTCGTGAACTACCGCGAGAGCGTGGAACGGGTCTACCGCCATTTGCTCCGGGCGGGAATCGCGTGCGAGAGGTTTCATGGAAAGATGGAGCAGAAAGACCGCGAGCGTGCGCTCTACAAGTTCGGCAACGGCTCGTGCAACGTGTTCGTCTCGACCGACTTGGCCTCGCGCGGGCTGGATATTCCCGACATCGACCACATCATCCATTACCATCTGCCGCTCAACGAAAAGGCGTATGTCCATCGCAGCGGGCGGACGGCGCGGTGGAACGCCTCCGGGAACGCCTTTCTCATCTTGGGGCCGGAGGAGCGTCTGCCCGAATACATACGGCAAAGCCCGGAAGAATACGCGTGGAAAGAGCCGGTGCCGGAACCCTCCGTGCCCCGGTGGGCCACGCTCTACATAGGGAAAGGGAAAAAGGAGAAGATAAACAAGGTCGACATCGTGGGTTTCCTCTCGAAGGTGGGAGGATTGGGCAGGGACGACATCGGGCGCATAGACGTGAAAGAGCACCATGCGTTCGCCGCCGTCAGGCGCGGCCTGCTGAGAAAGACCTTGGCCGCCGTGTCCGGGCAGAAGATAAAAGGCATCCGGACGATTATGGAAGAGGCGAGATAAGCCGCGGGGCGACGAGGCGGCTCGCCGGAGGGAGCGGGGCGAGGCAGGGGACGGCGAGGGCGGGCGAGACCTCCTTTCACATCTGAGGTACACCTTATTTATATAGGGGCTGGGGCGGATAGAAAACTTCGGTTCAAAAATGCAGTCCAATCGTTGCGTTTGTCGATTTTATTTCCTACTTTCGCGCACGTTAGGCTTAGAGAAACTGACAATTAATCTTAAAGATTCACGGATAAGATGAAGAAGTACAATTTTAATGCGGGCCCGTCCATGTTGCCGCGCGAAGTCATAGAGGCGACGGCGGCCGCGTGCCTGGATTTTGAGGGCACCGGGCTTTCCCTCATGGAAATCAGCCACAGGTCGAAGGACTTCCAGCCTGTCGTGGACAAGGCGGTGGCACTGGTGAAAGAACTGTTCGACCTGCCGGACGGCTATTCGGTGATATTCCCGGCCGGAGGCGCCAGCACGGAGTTCTGCCGCGTCCCCTACAACTTCCTGGAGAAGAAGGCGGCTTACCTGAACACCGGCACGTGGGCCAAGAAAGCCATGAAGGAAGCGCGGTTGTTCGGCGAAGTAATCGAAGTGGCTTCCTCGGCCGACGAAAACTACACCTACGTCCCGAAAGGCTTCGCGATACCCGCCGACGCGGATTACATGCACGTCACGACGAACAACACCATCTTCGGCACGGAGATGCGCTACGACTTGGACAGCCCCGTCCCCCTCGTCGCCGACATGTCGTCGGACATATTCTCCCGCCCGGTCGACGTGAGCAAGTACATCTGCATCTATGCCGGCGCGCAGAAGAACGTGTCCATGGCGGGCGTGAACGTCGTCATCGTCAAGGACGAAGCCTTGCACAAGGTCAGCCGGCAGATACCCACGATGCTGGACTATACGACCCACGTGAAGAACGGCTCCATGTTCAACACGCCGCCCGTGGTGCCCATCTACTGCGCCCTGAAGAACTTGGAATGGGTGAAGGAGAAAGGCGGAGTGGAGGCCATGGACCGGCGGGCGAAAGAGCGTGCCGACTTGCTGTACGGGGAAATCGAGCGCAACAGGCTGTTCCGCGGGACGGTGAAGGAGGAAGACCGCTCGTGGATGAACATCTGCTTCGTGATGAACGACGAGTACAAGGACTTGGAAGCCGGCTTCTTCCGGTTCGCCACGGAGCGCGGCATGGTGGGCATAAAAGGCCACCGCAGCGTGGGAGGCTTCCGCGCCTCGTGCTACAACGCGCAGACCGTGGAAGGCGTGCAGGCGTTGATCCGGTGCATGAAAGACTTCGAGGCGCAACATTGAAAGGACTGAGGACGGGTATGCCTCGCAACGGGGCGTGCCCGTCTCTTTCCATAGGACGCATTAAACCAAGACAGACATGGCAAAGATATTGATAGCTACGGAGAAGCCGTTCGCCAAGATTGCGGTGGACGGCATCAAGGAGATTGCGGGGACGGCCGGGTTGGAAGTCGTCTTGTTGGAAAAGTACACGCAGAAGGCGCAACTGCTGGCGGCGGTTGCCGACGCGGAAGCCATGATAATCCGCAGTGACAAGGTGGACAACGAGGTGTTTGACGCGGCGAAGAAACTGAAAATCGTCGTCCGCGCCGGCGCAGGCTACGACAACGTGGACTTGTCCGCCGCCACCGCGCACGGAGTGGTGGTGATGAACACTCCCGGACAGAACTCCAACGCCGTCGCCGAACTGGTGTTCGGCCTGCTGGTGTCCGCCGTGCGCAACTTCTATGACGGGAAGGCGGGCACGGAACTGAAAGGGAAGAAGCTGGGCATCCTGGCCTACGGAAACGTGGGACGCCGGGTGGCGCACATCGCGAAAGGGTTCGACATGGACGTTTACGCCTACGACGCATATTGCCCCGCCGACGCCATAGAGGCCGACGGCGTGAAAGCCCTCTCTTCCGCGGACGAACTGTTCGGAAAGTGCGAGGTCGTTTCCCTGCACATCCCGGCCACGGCGGAGACGCGCCAGAGCATCGGCCGCGGCCTGGTGGGCAAGATGCCCGAAGGCGGAGTGCTGGTCAATACCGCCCGCAAGGAGGTAATCCATGAACCGGGGTTGCTGGAACTGATGCGGGAGCGCACCGACTTGAAGTACGTCACGGACATTATGCCGGAAGCGGATGCCGACTTCCGCAAACTGGAAGGCCGCTACTTCTCCACGCCCAAGAAGATGGGCGCGCAGACGGCGGAAGCCAACATCAACGCCGGCATGGCCGCGGCGCGGCAAATCGTGGCGTTCCTCAAGGAGGGATGCACGCGCTATCAGGTAAACAAGTGAACAAGTAACAGCGGAAACCATGGCTTGCGTCAAACCATTCAAGGGACTTCGCCCGCCTAAGGACTTGGTGGAGCGGGTGGAGTGCCGCCCCTACGACGTGCTCAGCTCGGAGGAAGCACGTGCCGAGGCCGGAGAAGACGAGATGTCGCTGTACCACGTCATACGCCCGGAGATAGATTTCCCGGAGGGCGCGGACGAGTATGCGCCGCGCGTGTACGGGAAAGGTGCCGAGAACTTTGCCAAGTTCCAACGTAACGGCTGGCTGGTGGAAGACGCCAAGCCCATGTATTACGTCTACGCGCAGACCATGAACGGGCGGACGCAGCACGGTATCGTGCTGGGAGCGTCGGTCAAGGACTACATGGACGGGGTTATCAAGAAGCACGAGCTGACGCGGCACGAGAAGGAAGAAGACCGCATGAAGCACATCCGCGCCACGGACGCGAACATCGAGCCGGTATTCCTGGCCTATCCCGACGACGCGGTGCTGGCGGACTTGATAGGACGGCGTACAAGCCTTGAGCCGGAATATGACTTCATCGCGCCGGTAGACGGATTCCGTCATCGCTTCTGGCTTGTGGACGACGACGCGGACATCGAAACGGTCACGAAGGCGTTCGCGGCCATCCCGGCGTTGTACATTGCCGACGGACACCACCGCACGGCCGCCGCGGCCTTGGTGGGGCAGGAGAAGGCCCTGGCCCGCGGCGGGGCGGATCCTGCGGCGGAATACAATTATTTCATGGCCGTGTGTTTCCCGGCGAGCGAGCTGACCATCCTGGACTACAACCGCGTGGTGAAAGACCTGGGGCGTTTCGCCTCGGAGGGGTTCCTGCGGGCTTTGGAGAAGGACTTCGAAGTGGAGTGCATGGGCGGCGAGGCGTACAAGCCCGCGCGTCCGCATGAATTCTCGCTTTACCTGGACGGGAAATGGTACCGGTTGCACGTGCGTCCCGGGCGTTTCGACGAGAACGACCCGATAGACGTGCTCGACGTGACC
>CAYXQT010000056.1:0-12126 GCA_964466445.1 uncultured Paraprevotella sp.
TTTCCTGCGGACGAAAAAAGTGTTTTCTCCGCAGGAACGGAAATTTTTCTCGGCAGAAAAACGCACGGTTTTGGTGAAAGGACGTTAAACGGATGCCCGAAACGTGAAAAGATGTATCCGAAAACGCCCTTTGTCCGCTTCTGTTTCGCCTTTTCCGACGGCAGTCCGCAACCCATGAAAACACCTTTTCCCTTTCGTTCTGCTCACGGAAAGACGGGAACGGGTGTCATATCGTCAAAAGAGGGGGAGGTGTCCATGCCGTGCTTGTGAGGCCGTCCGCCTCGAAACGGACTGTCTTGGGGATGTCCGCACTGAAGAACTCGCGGCGGAAGTTCGGACGCAAGTGTTTCTTCGTCATGGTGTTTTTATGGAACGAAAAACCTTGGCAGGGACAGCGGGTTGCGGCGACCGTGGCGGGCTTTTCCCGTTCTTTGCGGCAAGACGCGGGACATTACGCGAAATCGCCCCGACGGATGCCCTGCCCGCCGCCCCGGAATTTCCCCGCTTCGCGCATCGGGGAAAAGCCGGGAAGGACGATGCCGCCCTCCGACCGCGCTTCGCGTATCGGGAGGGGTGGGGTGGGGGGGGAGCCGGGCACTTAGTATTCGAACACGCCGTATTCGCTCCTGACGGTCAGCGAGCGCGGCCCCTCCTCGACGTGTCCGACGACTTGCGCGTCGACGTTGAAGCCCTTGGCGATGCCGATGACGCGTTCCGCGTGTTCTGGGGCGAGGTAGACCTCGAAGCGGTGCCCCATGTTGTACACCTTGTACAGTTCGCGCCGGTCCGCGCCGCCCGCCTCCGCTATCGCCCGGAACAGGGGCGGGGCGGGGAACAGGTTGTCCTTGACCACCCGGCAGTCTTCCCCCACGAAGTGGAGCACTTTCGTCTGCCCTCCGCCCGTGCAGTGCACCATGCCGTGGATGTCGGGGCGCATCTCGTCCAGCACCTTCTTCACCACCGGGGCGTAGGTGCGGGTGGGGGACAGGACGAGCTTCCCCGCGTCGACGGGCACGCCCTCCACGGGGTCGGTCAGCCGGTAGCCGCCGCAGTAGACCAGCTCTTCCGGCATGGACTTGTCGTAGCTTTCGGGGTATTTCCGGGCGAGGTACTTGGCAAACAGGTCGTGGCGCGCGCCCGTCAGCCCGTTGCTTCCCATGCCGCTGTTGTATCCCGTCTCGTAAGAGGCCTGCCCGCTGCCGCTCAGTCCCACGATGACGTCCCCCGGACGGATGCGGGCGTTGTCCACCACGTCCTCGCGCTTCATGCGGCAGGTCACGGTGGAGTCCACGATGACGGTGCGCACCAGGTCGCCCACGTCCGCCGTCTCGCCGCCGGTGGAATGGATGCCGATGCCCGCCGCACGCAGTTCCGCCAGAGCCTCTTCCGTGCCGTTGATGATGGCGCTGACGACTTCTCCCGGTATGAGCGCCTTGTTCCGCCCGATGGTGGACGACACGATGATGTTGTCCGTCGCGCCCACGCAGAGCAGGTCGTCCGTGTTCATGACGAGCGCGTCCCGCGCGATGCCTTTCCAGACGGACAGGTCGCCCGTCTCCTTCCAGTAGACGTAGGCGAGCGAGGACTTCGTGCCCGCCCCGTCGGCGTGCATGATGTTGCAGTAGTCCGGGTCTCCGCCGAGGATGTCGGGGATGACCTTGCAGAACGCCCGCGGGAAGACACCCTTGTCGATGTCCCTGATGGCGGCGTGCACGTCCTCCTTGTCCGCCGACACGCCGCGCATCATGTAGCGTTGGTTATTCATGTCGCTCCGTGTTTGTCGGATGGCCGCCTGCCGTCAGAACTCCACTTTCGGGGCTTCCGCCGCGCTTTCCGCCGCCTGGAACTTCTCTTTCTTGCCGAATCCGAACATCCCCGCGAACAGGTTGTTGGGGAACTTGCGTATCAGGACGTTGTAGTCCTGCACGGCCTCGTTGAAGCGTCGCCGCGCCTCGGTGATGCGGTTCTCCGTCCCCTCCAGTTGGGCTTGCAGTTCGGAGAAGTTCTCGTTGGCGCGGAGCTGGGGGTAGTTCTCCGTCACGGCCAGCAGCCTTCCGAGTGCGGAGCTCACGGTGCCTTGCGCCTTCTGGAACTCCTCCAGCTTCTCCGCCGTCAGGTTCGCCGGGTCCACGGTGACTTGCGTGGCCTTGCTGCGGGCTTCCATCACGGCTTCGAGCGTGCCGCTCTCGTGCGCGGCGTAGCCTTTCACGGTGCTGACCAAGTTCGGAATCAGGTCTGCCCGGCGTTGGTATTGCGTCTCCACGTTGCTCCACGCCGTGGACACGGCCTCGTCTTTCTCCACCATCTCGTTGTACGAACAGCTGTTCAGAAGGATCATGCCCGCCATGGCGAAGGCGGCGGTCGTCCGTTTCTTTGTTTTCATCGTCTTCCTTGTTTGTTATATATGATATGTATAGGTGTCCGCTTTTGGATGCGTGCGCCGGTCAGAACTTCCCGCCCGCTCCGCCTCCTCCGAAGCTCCCGCCCCCGAAACTGCCGCCCCCGAATCCTCCGCCTCCGAATCCTCCTCCTCCGAGTCCGCGGTGGAACGGGCCTGCCACGGGAGGGAAGCCCCCGAAGCCCGTGCCGTTGTCCAACGGCTCGTCGTGGGAGCGGCTCACGGCGTGCCCGCATTTCGGGCAGCGGTAGAAGTCCGTGTGGCGTTCCACGCGCAGGAGGTAGTCTCTCTGCACGCGGCTGTCCTCGCGCCGCATGGGGCGGTGGCCGCAACGGGGGCAGGTGTTCCGCCGCCGTTCGGCGAAGAAGGAGAGGAGGAAGAAGGCGACGGCGAGGGCCGCCCCCGTCCACAGCAGGCCGGCTCCTTCCTCTTCTCCCGCCGTCTGCGGCGTGTCGTCGCCCGTCAGGGATTCGTCGCCGCGTATCACCCCGCAGACGGCGGACACCGTCTGCAGCATGGCGGCGTCCCAGTCTTCCGTTTTCAGGAAAGGCACCATCCGCCGGTTCTCTATCCTCCGGCAGACGGCGTCGGGGAGCGTCCCTTCCAGTCCCTCGCCGGTCAGGATGTAGTAGCAGCGGTCTTCCGTGGCAAGCAGGACGATAAGCCCCGTGTTCTTCCTGTTGCCCACGCCGAGCCGGTTGCCCAGCGCGAGGGCGAAGTCGTAGCATTCCCCGCCCTCGACGCGCTCCACGACGGCCACCACGGACTGCACGCCCTTCTCCGTTTCCAGCCCGTAGAGCATGTCGTCCATTTGCCGCACGGCCTGTCCCGAAAGAATCCCGTCGGGGTTGACTACGTGCTTGGTTCTGTCCTGCAAGTAGACCATGGGCAGGTTGTCCACCGTGTACGTGGCGGCGTGCAGTCGTTGTGCGCCCCGGCACGCGAGAATCAGCAGGAGCAGGCAAAGGGCTTTCTTCATGGCGTGTTTCGTTTGCGACCCGGGAAGTTGTCCGCGCCTTTCGGGACATCGTGCCTTCCGAAGGGTCTTTTCGACGTTTCCCGTATGTTTCCCGGAAAGTACCGGGGAAGGGCCGGCGTGCGCCGCGCCTCCCGCGTACCGTGTCTCCCCCGCGCCCGTCCTTCGGGCGGTGTCCGTGCCGCTCCTCCGCGCCGGCACGCGGGCGTCTTCCCGGCCGCGGACGGACGGCACGGGAGGCTTGCATCCCCTCTCCTGCCGCCGTCGCGGGCGGAGGACGCTTTCCGCAGTCACGACCGCCGGGAGGGCAGGTGCGGCCGGTACAATCCGTGTCTTCCCGCTCATCCCGTCAGTCCTCGCTTTGCCAGAAGTCCCATCCGGCGTATGCCTGAAGCAACAGCATCTCCAGTCCGTTCTTGACGGCGGCCCCGCGCTCGCGTCCCTCTTTGAGGAAGAGAGTCTCTTCCGGGTTATATATCAGGTCGAACAGCAGGTGTCCGCGCCCGACGGCGGGGTAGGGGAGAGGCGGGCATTCCTCCGTGTGGGGGTACATTCCCACGGGGGTGCAGTTGACGATGACCTTGTGCCCGTCCACGATTTCGGGGGTGAGCTGTCCGTAGGTCAGCGCGTCCTCCTTCGGGGTGCGGCTGACGAGGAGGGTCTCCACGCCCAAGCGGCGGAGCCCGAAGCGGACGGCCTTCGAAGCCCCTCCCGTCCCCAGTACCAGCGCTTTCCGGTGCGCCGGTTCCAGCAAAGGCTCTATCGAGCGCACGAATCCGATGACATCCGTGTTGAAGCCTTTCAGGTGCGTTTTCCCCTTCCGCTTGCCGACCCGTATGACGTTGACCGCCCCGATGAGGCGGGCTTCCTCGCTCAGCTCGTCCATGTAGGGGATGATTTTCTCCTTGTAGGGGATGGTCACGTTGAGTCCGCGCAGGTTCGTGTTTTCCGCGATGATTTCGGGGAAGCGTCCGACGGACGGGATTTCGAAGTTGACGTATTCGGCGTCGATTCCCTCGCTCTTGAACTTCTCGTTGAAGAAGCCGCGCGAGAAGGAGTGTCCGAGGGGATAGCCGACGAGGCCGTATCTGTCCATGGCGTATGTTTATTTGGTGGCAAGGTACATCGTGCTGATGCCGAAGGCGAAGCGTCTGAGGCGCACGTCGCGGAAGCCCGCCGCCCGCAGTATGTCCCGCATGGCCTCCCCTTGCGGGAAGGCGGCCATCGAGGCCGGCAGGTAGGCGTAGGCGTCCGGGTCGTCGGAGACGAGCCGCCCCGCGAGCGGCATGGCGACTTTGGCGTAGGCGGAGAAGAGCTGCCGCATCGGGAAGCGGCGGGGGGCGCTCAGCTCCATGAGGAGCAGGTGTCCGTCCCGCTTCAGCACCCGCCGCATTTCCCGCAGGCCGCGGTCTAAATGCTCGAAGTTGCGCACGCCGTAGGCCACGGTCACCGCGTCGAACGTGCCGTCGGCAAAGGACAGCGCTTCGCAGTCCTCGCGCCGGAAGCGGATGACGCCGCCCAAGTGCAGGGCTTCCACCTTCCGCCGCCCTATGCGCATCATGCCCTCGGAGATGTCCGCCCCCGTGACGGACTGCGGCGAGAGGCGGCGGGCGGAAAGGATGGCGAAGTCGCCCGTCCCCGTGGCCACGTCCAAGATGCGGCGCGGGCGGAAGGGCGACAGCGAGTCGACGGCGACGCGCCGCCACCTCCCGTCGAGCCCCAACGAGAGGAGGCGGTTCAGGCAGTCGTAGGAATGCGCGATGCGGTCGAACATGCGTTCCACCTGCTCGCGCTTGGGACTTCCGTCCTTGTAGGGCTTTATCTTTTCCTGCTCGTACACGTCCGCTCTGCTTTTTCCCGCCGGGGAAGTCAGCCTTTCCGGCTCAGGAACCCGGCGACGTTCCGTTCGATGCGTGCGGCCGGGTCGCCGCAGTCGTCGGCTTTCTCGAACTTCCTTCCCGTGAGGTGCTCGTACAGCTCGATGTAGCGTCCGGACACGCCGCGCACGAACTCGTCCGTCATTTCCGGCACCTGCTGCCCCTCCTTTCCCGTGAAGCCGCGCTCGATGAGCCACTGGCGCGCGAACTCCTTGGAGAGTTGCCTTTGGGGCTCGCCCTTCTCCATCTTCTCCCTGTACCCGTCCGCGTAGAAGTAGCGGCTGGAATCGGGGGTGTGGATCTCGTCGATGAGGTACACCTTGCCGTCTTTCTTCCCGAACTCGTACTTGGTGTCCGCCAGTACCAGTCCCTTTTCCGCCGCCATTGCCGTGCCGCGCGCGAAGAGGGCGCGGGCATATTCCTCCATCAGCCCGTAGTCTTCCCTGTTCGCGAGGCCGCGGGCGATGATTTCCTCCTTGGAGATGTTCTCGTCGTGTCCCGCCGCGGCTTTCGTGGTCGGGGTTACGATCGGTGCGGGGAACGGCTCGTTCTCCCTCATGCCTTCGGGCAGCCTCACCCCGCAGAGTTCGCGGAGGCCCTCCCGGTAGGCACGCCATGCGGAACCCGTCAGGCAACCGCGGACAATCATCTCCACGCGGAAGCCCTCGCATTTCAGCCCCACGGTAGCCATAGGGTCGGGGACGGCCAGTTTCCAGTTCGGCACGATGTCGCCCGTGGCGTCGAGGAACGCGGCGGCGGTCTGGTTCAGCACCTGCCCCTTGCAGGGGATGCCTCTGGGCAGAACCGCGTCGAAGGCCGAGATGCGGTCGGTGGCCACCATGACTATCAGCTCGCCGCCGATGTCGTACACGTCGCGCACTTTCCCCCGGTACACGCCCGTCTGTCCCGGGAAGTGGAAGTCCGTGCGGGTCAAAGTCTTCATGTCTGTTTCCTTTTTCATGTCCGTTTCTCTTTTCGGCGCGGAAGTCCCGGCGTCAGTCCCCGCGCGGGCTTTCCCCGTCCGTGGCGGCGGTCGGCTCCGCGCCGTCGTGCCGCCCGGCGGCCTCTTCCTTGCCGTGCTTCTCGTAGGCCTCCACGATGCGCGGCACCAGCCTGTGGCGCACGATGTCCTTCCTGTTCATCTCCACGATGGCGATGCCCTCCACGTCCCGCAGTACCGCCACGGCTTCCGCCAGCCCGGAGCGTTGCGAGGGCGGGAGGTCTATCTGCGTCATGTCTCCCGTGACAATCATCTTGGTGTTCGCTCCCATGCGCGTGAGGAACATCTTGATTTGCGCCGTCGTCGTGTTCTGCGCCTCGTCCAGTATCACCACCGCGTCGTTGAGGGTGCGTCCGCGCATGAAGGCGAGGGGCGCGATCTGGATGACGTTCTGCTCCATCATCTCCTGCAGCTTCGCCGTGGGTATCATGTCCTGCAAGGCGTCGTAGAGCGGCTGCAGGTACGGGTCGGTCTTTTCCTTCATGTCGCCCGGCAGGAAGCCTAACTTCTCGCCCGCCTCCACGGCGGGGCGGCTCAGGATAATCCTGCGCACTTCCTTGTTCTTCAGCGCCCTCACCGCCAAGGCGATGCCGGTGTAGGTCTTGCCCGTCCCGGCGGGGCCGATGACGAAGGTCATGTCGTGCGTCTCGTAAGCCCTGACCAACCGTTGCTGGTTCTCGCTCCGGGCGGTAATCGGCTTGCCGTTGACGCTGTACACGATGGCTCCTTCCGCGCTTTCCGCCCGCGTCTTCCCGCCCTTGACGATGGCGAGCAGGTCTTCCTCCCTCAGGCTGTTGTACTTGACGCAGTGCCGCTCCATCGCCTTGATGCTTTCCTCGAAGGCGCGCGTCTCCTCCTCGCCGCCCAGCACCTTGACGACGTTGCCGCGGGCCACGACGTGCAGCTTGGGATAGAGCGCCTTTATCATTTTCATGTTGGCGTTGTTCACTCCGCAGAACACTACGGGGTCGACGTCTTCCAATACGATGTGCCTTTCTGCCATGCGCCTGATTTTGCCCCAAATTTAAGCATTAAGTTTTTAATTCGCGCCCTTTTCCTTATCTTTGTGAGGCAAAACGGGGGAAAAAGTTGAGGAGGCTCAAGAAGAAGATATTTGTGGGGCTGTCGGCTCTGGCCGTCTGCGTGCTGGGCGTGGTGCGCTGCGCGAACCCCGCGGTGACGGGAGGCTACGGAGCGTCCGCTTCCGTGCCGGAGGACGTTCCGTCCGCGCACGCCGCCGGGACGGGGGAGCGGACGGAGCATGCCATGCCGTCGTTCAGGGATGCCGGAGGACGCCCGCTGAAGAACGGGATTTACAGCGTGCCGGGCTTCGCGAACACGTTCCCCGACGTGCAGGACGTGCAGATCGTGGCCGCGCGGAGGCTGGGCGTCCCTCCCGTGAAGGACAGGGAGGAGGCGGAACTGCGGAAGGGAGAGCTGGTCTACGTGGGCAGCAACCCTTATTACACGACGGATAGGCGGATGTCCTACTCCATCCCCTACCTGGTGCCGCGGGCGGGCGGGCTCTTGCAGAAGATAGCCCGCAACTTCCTGGACTCACTGGCCGTCAAGGGCATACCGCTGCACACGCTGATTGTCTCCTCCGTCCTGCGCACGGAAGACGACGTGCGGCGGCTGCGGCGTTCCAACGGCAACGCCTCCGAGGAGAGCTGCCACCGGTTCGGCACGACGTTCGACATCTGCTACAACCGCTACGAAACGGTCAGCCCTCCCGGAGGGCCGGAACGCCGCGCCGTGGGGAACGATTCGCTGAAGTGGGTCTTGGCGGAGGTGCTGCGCGACCTGCGCGAAAGGGGGCTCTGCTACGTGAAGCACGAGGTGAAGCAAGGATGCTTCCACATCACGGCGAGGTGAGCCGCCGCGCCTCCCGCACCCTCCGCGCCCGTTTTTTCCCCGTGCGCGTTAAACCTTCCGCCCCCGCGCGTGTCTTATGGGAAAAGAGGAGAGGAAAACAACTATATATAATAAGGTATATGAAAAGAATTGCTTTATGGGGAATCTGCGCGGCGTGCCTAACCTGGTCGGCGACGGCGGCGGCGCAGGAAGAGAATGGCCGCGAAGGCGGCACCCGACGCGGAGAGGCGACGGAGAAACGCGCAGAGAGGTTGGCGGACGAGCTGGGGCTGAAGGATTCCGCGCGCGTGGAGTTCATAGGCACGTATGGGAAATACCGTCAGGAACTGGCGGCGCACCAGACCACGCCCCCGTTCCTGCCCCCGGGAGGGAAGAAGGAGGAGGAACTGACGGAGGAAGAGGCGGCGGCACGCATACAGGCGGAGTTCGACCGCAAGGCGCAGCAAATCGTCGACGCCTACAACACCCTCGAAGTGGAGAAGAAATACCGTGAAATCTTCTCCAAGACATTGTCCGCCAAGCAGATGGTGAAAATCTTCGCTCCCGTGTGGAGAATGGGCGGGCGCAACGGCGGAAGGCCGGGCGCAGGATGGGGCAGAAGCCGCATGCCCGCGAACATGAACGGATTCCCGCAAGGCGGGTTCGGAGGGGACGACGACTGGTAACGCCGGAGGCGAGGCCCGTTCCACGGGAGCGGACGGAGGGAGACTTGCAAACGAGGGTCTCCCTTTTTTCGTGCCTCTCCGCGCAGTCCGTCCCGCCGTGGTGGCTCGCGCCCCGCCTTTCATTCTTTTTAACGGAGAGGGCGAATCCCGCGCGTCTTTTTTCATTCTTTTTAGCGGAAAAAATGGTGCGCGTAAGGGAGAAATATGTATGTTTGTTGGTGTCTATTTATTAACCTATAAAAAATGAGCGTATGAAACGGTTTACTTCATTGAAGAGTTTGCTGGCGGTCGCGTTGTTGGCGATGGCCGGCGGCGTGACGGCGCAGGAAACCTTGTTGTCCGAGGACTTCAGCAAGTGTACGGGAGATCCGGACAATCCGAGTACCAAAATGGACAATATGGACACTTACACGAACGTGCCGGGATGGACGTGCGTGAATGGCTTCGTCGGTGATGGGAATACCAAGTTCGGTAGCAGTAGCAAGGAGGGGAGCATCACGACCCCGTCCGTGGACTTGTCCGACGGAACTGCCACCTACACGTTGAGGTTCAAGGCTTGTGCCTGGAAGGGTGATGCCACGACTTTAAAGGTCACGGTGGACGGCGGAGACCCGCAGGAAGTCTCTGGTTTGGACAATTCGGGTACGCCTTATGCGGACAAATTGGCCGAGTTCTCCTTGACAATCAAAGGCACGAGCACATCAAAGGTTACGATTGCTTCTGCTAAGGCAAGTAAAGCACGTTTCTTTTTGGATGATATTGAAATCACCAAGCTGTCCGCCGGCCAGACGGGCGGCCCGCACGTGGCGGTTCCCGCGTCGGTTTCCTTCGGCAAGGTGGACGTGGATGCCACCTCCACGCAGTCCGTGTCCGTCAAAGGCACGGATTTGACGGGAGACCTGACGGTCGCCGTGTCGGGCGACGACGCGTTCACCTGCGCGGTGACGAGCATCGCCAAGGACGAGGCGGCGGATGCAAGCATCGACGTGACGTTCGCGCCCACGGAAGCCCGTGACTACAGCGGCAAGCTGACCATCTCGGGCGGCGGCCTGACGGAGGACGTGGAGATAGCCTTGTCCGGAACCGGAATAGTCATTTCGGGCCAGGGCACGCAGGAAGCCCCCTATACGGTCGCCGACGTGCAGAATTTGGACAACCCCAAGACCGAGTCCTGGGTGAAAGGCTACATCGTGGGCTTCGTGGTGGGGACGAAAGTGGACGAGACCACGTCGTTCTTCTCCACCGATGCCGACAGCGTGGCCAACACGAACCTCCTGATAGCCGACGACGCGGCGGAGAAGGACTACGCGAAGTGCCTGCCCGTCCAGTTGCCGAGCGGGGAAGTCCGCGATGCGTTGAACTTGCAGGACAACCCCGGTAACTTGGGCAAGTCGGTGGCGCTGAAAGGGACGCTGGATGCGTACTTCGGTATATGCGGCGTGAAGTCGGTGACGGAATACCTGCTGGAAGGTGTCGAGCCCGAACCGGAACCGGCGGGAATCTCTTTCGTCAAAGCCACGGAGATTGCCGACGGCAAGCGTTACGCCTTGGTGGCCGAGGACAGCAAGGTGGCGAAGAATCTGGAGAAGACCAAAACTTATGGTTATTTGTACGTGGACGACGTGGCCGTGTCGAGCGACGGGTTCGAGACGGAAGAGACCAACGCGTTCACGATAACGGCGGTGGACGGCGGCTATACCATACAGGATTCTTACGGACGCTACTTATATATGACGGGATCTTTTAATAGCTTTAACGTGAGCGACGCCCTTCCCGAAAGCGGCCATGTATGGTCTGTCAGCCTTGCCGACGACGGGAAGGCCACCATCACCAACGTCGAGATGAGCAAGACTATCCAGTACTCGAGCGAATATACGAGTTTCGGGGCGTATGCGGACGAACAAGGCACGTTGCCCGTCCTCTACGTGGAGAACGGGAACGGCGGAGGGACGCAGGAGCCGCACGTGTCGGCGTCGCCCGCGTCGGTCTCCTTCGGCAAGGTGAGGGTGAGCACCACCTCCATGGTAATCGTGTCCGTCAAAGGCGAGAACCTGACGGGAGACCTGACGGTGGCCTTGTCCGGCGACGACGCGTTCACCAGCGAGGTGACGAGCATCACCCAGGAATATACGGCGGATGCCGGCATCGACGTGACGTTCGCGCCCACGGAAGCCCGTGACTACAGCGGCAAGCTGACCATCTCGGGCGGCGGCCTGACGGAGGACGTGGAGATAGCCTTGTCCGGAACCGGAATAGTCATTTCGGGCCAGGGCACGCAGGAAGCCCCCTATACGGTCGCCGACGTGCAGAATTTGGACAACCCCAAGACCGAGTCCTGGGTGAAAGGCTACATCGTGGGCTTCGTGGTGGGGACGAAAGTGGACGAGACCACGTCGTTCTTCTCCACCGATGCCGACAGCGTGGCCAACACGAACCTCCTGATAGCCGACGACGCGGCGGAGAAGGACTACGCGAAGTGCCTGCCCGTCCAGTTGCCGAAGGGAGAAGTCCGCGATGCGTTGAACTTGCAGGACAACCCCGGTAACTTGGGCAAGCCGGTGGCACTGAAGGGGACGCTGGATGCGTACTTCGGTATATGCGGCCTGAAGTCGGTGACGGAATACCTGCTCGACGTGAACGTTTCCGTGGGCGGCATAGAGGCGGGGAACGCCGGTGTCCCGACGGAAGTCTATACGCTGGGCGGCGTGAAGGTAGGCGACAGTATAGAAGGTCTGCAGAAAGGCATTTATGTCGTGAAGCAGGGCGGCACGGTGAAGAAAGTGCTCAAGTAACCTCGACAGTGTCGAATGAGAGGAGACGGGGGACGCGCCGGCACGGCGCGTCCCCTTTCCGTTTTCGTGCGCGTCCCCCGTCCTTGTCCTCGCGTTTTCCTTTCCGCGTCTTTTTGACAATATGACAGCCGATTCCACTCTTCCGCGAGCAGAATGAAAGGGAAAAGGTCGTTCCAAGCATTGCGGACTGTCGCCGAAAAACGCGAACTGGGAGCGGAAAAGGGCGTTTTCGGATACGTTTTTTCACGTTTCGGGCAGGTTTTTCACGTTCATTAAGCAAAAGTGCCCGTTTTCGTGCCGAGAAAAATTTCCGTTCCTGCGGAGAAAACAAATTTTTTCTCCGCAGGAAAATTCGGAAAAGTGCGGATTAAAGTTTCCAATAAGAAGTGCAACGGTCTTTTCCTCGTTTCTCTACAGGTGAATCCCCCGTTGAACCCGACTTCTTCAGCAGAAGGAAACTTTGCATCATGATTCAATCTGCGACACAAAAAAAAGGAGACCGAAGTCTCCCGGAGTTCAAGTAATTTTGCATTGCTATGTATA
>CAYXQT010000057.1:0-11551 GCA_964466445.1 uncultured Paraprevotella sp.
CTGAAAGAAAAACTTTCCATGACCGGCCCGCGAGGGAATTGACGGAGAGGGAGGGAGATAATCCGTATTCATATTCCGGTGAGGTCTCGTGCGTCGCTGAATTACGGGAGTTGAAGGAAAAGAGGCCGCAATGTCCGCCCCGGATGCGGGCATGCGCACCGGTATCGGAAAAAAGACAAGACCTGCCGCGAATGCAAGGGCACGGTCATGGAGAATTTCAGGCTTCCGTTCCGTTTCCGGTTCGTCCCGATGCACTTTCTGACCGCCGCCAAGAACACATTCTCCGCGATGAAGCCGCAGTGTCACCGGGACACAAGTGCTGTCGGCTGATTCGGGAGATGCTTCACGAGTTCCGCGATGTCATGCCGGGACGAACGGCGGGCACGTCCGGATTGCCGTCCCTTTTTTGTCCGGTCGGGGAATCCCGTTACTCTTTCGTTCCCGTCCGGCGCACGTGCTGAAGCACGCGCCTTATCCGCCCGAACGCGATTTCCGCTTGCGGGTCGAACCCGTCGCTTTCCATGTACCGCAAAAGACTGTAACGAAGCTGGCGAGCCGCAGGGCGGACGTCCAAATCCCGCGACAAGTCCGTGCTGCACACCAACAGCTTCCCGCCTCCGGACTTCGCCTCGAACAGCAGGCCAAGGTTTCTGTTCTTGTAGAAGTTGTCCACCATCGCGACTATCGGCCGCAGGCCGTTCCCCAAGCTGTCGAGTTCCATCGTCGTGGCGTTCTTGCAGATGTCCCACCATTGCCAGTCCGAGTGTCCCTCCGTCGGAAAGTCCGCCAATGCCGGATGCGACGGGTCGCAAAGCACGCCCATCGTCCCCGGCTGGTCGGGGAAGTGCACCGGGCTCCAGAACACTTGCACGAACTTGCCCTCCAAGCCGTTCGTCTCTCCTTTCTCCGGATTCAGCAACACCTTCTTCCCTTCCCCCAGTGCCTTCTCCGCCTCGGCGAAGCTGCGGGTGTAGAAGATTCCCCCGCCCGCCGCGGGCAGTTCGTGCGGATACACCCAAATGTTCCACGAGTTCCGGTATTCCGTTCCACCGAGACCGACGGAGAAAGTCAGCTTGTCCGCGACGGCCACGGACGACAAGGGAATCGCAATGTCTCCGAGACGGAACCCGTTCCCCACCGGCACGTCCCGCCTGTCAAGACTGCCCTCCGCCACGAGCGTTCCCTTCGAGTCCCTCAAAGTCCATTCCCCCTGAATGCCTTTCAGGGGCTTGTCGCCGAAGTTCGCCACTTCCGCCCGCGCCGTGAAAGTCTCGTCGTTCGTGTACGTCGCCTTCCCGAAGCGTGCTAACGGCACCACGGGAGAACAGAAACGCCGGAACTCTTCCGGGCTCGTCAGCCCCTTGTTCTCCCGGAACGCGTCCACGATTCCCACAAGCGCGGTGCCCTGTCCCGGGAAGTCCTGCAACCCCAGCAACTGGAAGCCGCTGAAACCGGGAGTCTTCAACGCACGCTCTATCTCCTCCTTATATAAGATGGCCGCCAGATGTCCGCTCGCCGCGAGATAGTCTTCGGCGAGAGGAAGCCGACCTTTCCTCCTCAAGTCCGCGTAGACCGCCTTGAAGTTCAACGGTATTAGGTTGCCCGTATATTTACCGATCTCTTTCAGGTCGGGGAACACGCTGTATTGCCCCACCTCGTGAGCCACGAGCGGCACGGTCAGGTTCTTAAGTGCGTCGGAATAATCCTCGTCGAAGCATGGGGGTTGCTCGTCGAAAATCCCCTGTCCGCGCACCCAACCGTCGCCCGTCCACTGCGTCACCCAAAAGTCGTCGCCGGGTTCGGGGAAGCCCGTGTGTCCCCGTGCGAAAGTGAACGTGGTGGTCGTGTAAAGGTGGCGGTCGTCCCGCCGCTTGAGGGCGGAGAGCATCCCGTTCAGGATTCCGAAATCCCCTTCCAGCTCGTTGCCCAAACTCCACAGGCAGAACGAAGGATGGTTGCCGTATTCCTTCATGATGCGGTCGGCCTCTTCGCGGAGGAAGCCCACCGCTCCCTCGTCCTCGCCCACATTGAGTGCCCATACGGGCAATTCCACCTGAAGATAGAAGCCCGTCCTGTCGGCCGCGTCGAAAGCCGCCTCGGGAGGACACCAGGAGTGGAAGCGCAGGTGGTTCAAGCCGTAGTCGCGAGCCGTCCGGAACACTTTCTCCCAACTCTCCTCGTCCGTCGGCGGATAGCCCCTCAGGGGGAAGACGCAACACTCGAGCGTCCCTCTGAGGAAGAGCCTCCTTCCGTTAATCTGCAAGAGGGTGTCCCGGACTTCCAACTTCCTCATGCCGAACGTCTCGCGCACGGTATCCGTCATGCCGTCCGCCTTGATTGTCGCGGTCGCCTCGTAGACGTTGGGATTGAACTCGTCCCACAGTTTCGCGTCGGGAATGGGATATGCGAACGCCGTCTCCTCCCCGCTTATCTCCACTTCCTCGACGGCCAGTTTTTTCCCTCCGGGTTCCCGGACGCTGAAAAGAAGTTTGCCGGGTCTGGAGGGAAGGCCGCCCGCGACCTTCACGCGGACTCCGACCGACCGCCCGTCGACATCGGGTGTCAGGCGCAGTTCCTCTATCCGCACCTTGTCCCTCGCCGTCAGCATAATATTTCCCAATATGCCGTTCCACATGGTCTGGGTGTCGTTGGTGTACGCATGGGCGAGGTCGTTGTACGACACGTCGTGCTGTTTCCGGTTGTCTATGCGTATGGTAAGCCTGTTGACCTCTCCCGGTTCTATGTATCGGGTCAAGTCGAAGCGGTGAGGCGCGACGAGGCTTTCCCCAAAGCCCTTCACCTTGATGCCGTTGACCCACACCTGCGAGTTCCATATCACGCGCTCGAGCGTGAGGAAGATGTCCTTCCCCTTCCATTCCTTCGGGATGCGGCATTCCTTTGCGTACCAGGCGGGGCCGAGGTAGTCGAACTTGCGTTTCAAGTTCAGGAATACCTCTTTGTCCATGGAAGGCTTCAGAGTACACGGCATCCCGTAACCGGCATCGCAAAGCGTACCGGGGAGGACAATCCCGTCCGCGAACGTTTTCATGTACCATTTCCCCGCGATGCCTTCGTCTAAACTGTCCAACGCTACTTCCCATTCTCCCGCAAGGTTGATTTCGCGTACCTCCCGCTTGCACGAGGTGGCCGCCAAGACCGCGAACGCCATGGCGGTCAAAATGCAGTGCAAGCCGGGAGAAAAGCCGGGGACTCGCCCGGAACTCTTCCCATGCGCCGCCCGAATCGGACGAAGCCAGATTTTGCTTTTTCTCATCACTTCAGGTAAAATGAATTCATTGTTTCCGGGTCAGATGCGGTGCAAGCCGAGAGAGTAGGCGATTCCGCCCGGACTTTTCCTATCCGCCCGAATCGGACGGAACCGAACGGTATCCGGCCTCCCCGCCCGTTCCCGTTGTCCACGCTCCGACCCGCTACGAGGCATGAGGGAAGGGCAACGCCGGACGCACCGGACTTTCGCGTCCGTCGGAAAAGACGAGATGTCGACATCCTCCCCCGAAAAGGCCGTCCGGCATTATGCGCCGACGCCCGGAAGCCGTTCACAGGTCATACACCACCGTGGTCACGCTTCCCGCCTCTATCACCACCTGACCGTCCGGAGCCACGCTATTCTCCTCTAAGTTCTTGCTTCCCGTCGTGGTGTAGGTGACGACGGACTTGGGTTCCCCGCCCCAGCCCACGTGCGTCTCTCCCAAGCGGACGTTCCTCTTGGACAGGTTGCCGTAAACCGCCACTATCCTGTCGCCCTCCGGAGAAATCCACGCCGAGCCGAAGAAACTGCGCGATTCGTTCAGCGTGAGCGCAATCCGCTTGAAGCCCGGACGGATGAAAAGGCTGTAGTTGCCCAGAACCCAAAGCGTCGGCGTGGCGCGCCAAGTGCCTTCCCGTTCGATGTCGCCGTCCGCGCCGTCCGCGGGAACTAACGAAATCAGCAGGAAGCGGTTCTTGTGTCCCCACCGCGAAACGTCCATCGATGTCCAGTAACACCACGAAGACACGCCCGCTACCGTAAGGTCGTTGTGGATTACTTTCGACATGTAGAGGGCGATGTCCATTTCAGAGGCGGCATCATAGCCCGCGAACTCCGAACTGCTGTAACCGTCGCCCAGCATGCTCCACTCGCTCTGCCACACCTCCAGCCCGTACTGTCCGGCCGCCCCGGCCACTTGTTCGCGCACCTTGCGCATGCCGTCCCACGTGCCGTCCGTCCAGTAGCTGTGGCCGCATATCAGCTTCTTCACGTGCGTCAGGTTACCCACGTAATCGGGGGATTCGGGCGTGAAGAAATCCGACATCACGTTGCTGCGATTGCCGTCGTCTTTCTCCTTGTAAAGGTATTCCCAGTCGCCGGATTCCCCCACGAGGATGTCCGTGGAAAGCCCGCGTGCCGTCAGCGCGCCGTCAAGTTCCCGCACCAGCGTCGCCACCTGCGAGTTCTGCCATCCGCTGCCCTCCTGGTCTCCCGCCTCCCAGTCGTACTGCGGCTCGTTGACAGGAGAGATGTGGCTCACGTGATAGCCTTCGCTCTCGTAGTGCGCCGCCACGTCCGCCATGTATCCCGCGAAGTCGTCGTAATGTTCGGGTCTCAGGTTCGAATAGGCACCCATGGCCGAGTAACCCTTGCCGTTGTACGTGTACTGCACCGGCGGCGTGTTGCTGAAAAGGACGAAGTTGCCGCACCCCAGTTCCTTGGCGCGGTGGATGAAATAACGCTGTCCTTCGCAACGCGTCCAGTCGCAGGTCAGGTCGTCTTTCAGGTAGGCTTCCGCGCGGCGCGACTTGTCCGCGATGCCGCTGGCATCGCCCTGCCCCGCGCTTCCTCCCCCGAGGTTCACGCGCCATTGGGAGAGGCCGATTCCCTTGGGATGCCCGTCCGTGATTTCCGAGGAAAAGAGCAGTTCGGAGATGCCCGCGCGGCTGTTCGTCCACGACTTCCCCACATAGGCGGGCGACCAGCAGTCCGATGCGCCGAATCCCGCGATAGTCTGGAACGTCTGTCCCGCATCGATGGTAACCAATTTCTCCACGCTGTTTCCCGATGTCGACGGCGAGGTTGCGTCCGCGGGGTCGTCGTCGCTACACGACGCAAGCGGAAAGATTGTCGAAAGAATTAACAAACTGAAATTTTTCATGACTTGTGGTTTCTGATTTGTCAAAGAGAATGCCGCAGATGAACCCTGCCGGCTACCTGCGGCAAAAACTCCCGAAATGATTTATTCCGAAGAAATGCGGCGCAACCGGGAGAAGAACCCGGATTGCCCGGGTTCTCCCATGCGTCGTCCGAATCGGGGGGGAAGTTCAAAGTCAATTCCATCCGGGATTCTGAGTGATGGTGCCGTTGGACATTGTGATTTCATACAACGGTATCGGGAACACCATGTCGCGTCCCTCGACAAATCCGATGCCCTTGTCGCTTGCCTCGCCTTGGTTCTCCCATTCGTAGATGTCGCGGGTGGCTTCGTCGGTATTGTACTTCACGAAAGAGCCGTCAGGCCCCATCAGGTTGCATATCACTTTCTTTCCGTTATTGTCCGTCCAGCGGCGGATGTCATAGAGGCGGTTTTGCTCCCACGCCAGTTCCAAGCGGCGTTCCAAGCGAATGGCATCGCGGAGCTGGGTGCCGCCGGAAGTAACCTCCGGCAGGTGCACGCGGCCACGCACCTGATTCAAATAGGTACGTGCCGTGCCGTCGTCGTTCAGCTCGTTGCAGACCTCGGCGTACATCAGTAGCACGTCGGCATAGCGCAGGATGCGGTGGTTCAGAGGTATCTTGTTGGTGTTGTAGACTTCGGGACGCTTCCCGATGGGGACAAAATACTTGCGCACGATGCGGGCAGACTTGTGTTGTGCCGGGTCGATGATGTAGCAGTCGGGATTCCAGTTATACTTTTCGATATACGAGTCATAGCTTGCCATGTTCTTGCTGTTCTCCACGAACGCCTCGAAGTTGTCCTCTCCGGCTATCTCCGTGCACCCTGTCTTGATGATAGTCCAGCGGAGACGTTCCGTGTCGCCGGCATCGATATAAGCCTGCTCCAGGTTGGCCGTCGGCTGGCCCCACGACCAGCCGTCGCCGGGGCCGTTGCGTGCGCCGGTGACTATGGTCAGGGAGCCTCCCAAGGCGTATGTCTCGTCGTACATGAACTGCGTCTCAAACAGGCTTTCCTCGTTGTTGTTGTGGTCGACGCTCCATACGTCGCCGAAGTTTTCCATCAGCTTGTACTCACCCTCGTCTATCACGGTCTTCAACACGTCGTGCGCCTCCTGCCACTTCTCCTGATAGAGGTAGACCTTGCCCAGCAAGCCCAGGGCAGCGCCGCGGGTGGCACGCCCCATGTCGGATGCCGCGTATCCGCTGCGTTGCGGAAGCACGTCCGCCGCGGCCTTGAAGTCCTCCTCGATGAACCTATACACTTCTTCCGCGGAAGCGCGGGTGATGCCCTCCACTTCTTCGGGCATCTCGAAGCCCGTAACCAAGGGAACGCCGCCGAAGTTGCGCACCAGCTCGAAATAGAAGTAACCGCGCAGGAAACGTGCTTCCGCCACCAAGCGGTTCTTCAGCTCCTCGTCAACGAGGTTCGCCTGGGAAATGCGCTCGATGGCCACGTTGCACCGCAGGATGCCCTTGTAGCGGTACTGCCAGAAGTTGGAGATGGAGCCGTTGCTCTGCCCGTTTCCCTGATAGTGCGCCAAAGATATGAAGTCGCTCTGGCTTTGGGTCGTGTTGCCCATCCAGCCGTCGTCGCTGCACATCTCGGAAAGCAACCACACGGTATTGACTTGCCACCAGTCGCCGAACGTGATGGCCTGATAACAGCCTGTCACGAACGATTTGCATTCCTCCTCGTCCTGAAAGTAGGTGTCGAGGTTCTGTTGTCCGCGCACCGGCTCCGTGATGAAGTCCTCGCATGCGGAAAGAAAAAGCGAGGCGGCCAGCGCGAATGTCGCAAATATCTGTTTCATAACTTTATGTTTCAATGATTAAAATTTCAAGTCAACGCCGAACAAGAAAGTGCGCGGGTTGGGATAAGCTATGTTGTCTATGCCGGTGTTGATGGCACTGCCGCCGCTGTCGGTAGTGCCGTCGACCATCGGGCGTTCCGGATCCATGCCGGAATAGCCGGTGATGGTGAATGGGTTCTGTGCCGAGAAAGAGACGCGCAACTGCGCCCCGCCCACCAGTTTCCGGGGAAGCGTGTACCCTATCTGCAACAACTTGCAGCGCATGTACGAGCCGTCTTCCACGAAGAAGCTCGACACGCGGGTGTAGTTCAAGTTCAAGTCGTTGTACGACAGGCGCGGGATGTCGGTGCTGGTTCCCTCGCCATGCCAGGCTTTCTCCAAAGTGCCTTCCCATACGTTCAGTCCGTTGGTGCCGGCGTACATTCCCCGCGTCGTGTTGAAGATGTCGTTGCCGAACGTGCCGTAGAAGTTGGCCTTGAAGTCCACGTTCTTATAACGGAGTCCTAAGTTCAGCCCCATCATCAGGTCGGGATATGGGTTTCCGATGAACGTCTTGTCTTTCTCGTCCAGCGTGCCGTCGTGGTTCAAGTCCCTGAACCGGATGTCGCCCGGTTGCGCGTTGGGTTGCACCAGTTGCCCGTGCTCGCCGGTATGCGCGTACACGTCCTCCCAGGTCTGGAAAAGTCCGTCCGCCACGTAACCGTAGAAACGGGATATCAGTCCGCCGTCCTCGTTTCGGATAATCTGGTCGCTGTTGAAGCCGCCCACCGAGATGGGGCCGTCGCCGGAAAACTTCACGGCTCTGTTCTCCACGGCGGACAGGTTCAGTCCCACATCGTAGCTGAAGTCGCCCGCCTTGTCGTTCCAGTTCAGGCTCAGTTCCCATCCCTTGGCTTTCATGCTACCGATGTTCATCCACACGGTGCTGTTCCAGCTCGGGTAACCCACAGCGAAGATGTTCTGCTTCTGGTAGAGCATGTCCTTCGACTTCTTCTGGAAATACTCGAAAGTGGCGTTCAGGCGGGAATCGAGGAAAGACATCTCCACGCCCACGTTCCAGTCTTCCACGGTTTCCCACTTCAACGTGTTGTTCCCCACGCTCGACACCATGGTGCCGGGGACGCGGCCGGGTGTCATGCCGAATACGTAGTCGCTCGCTCCCAACAGCGTCAGCGTGGCGTTGTTGTCGATGTTCTGGTTGCCGACACGTCCCCAGCCTCCACGCAGCTTCAAGTTGGTGAACACGTTCTGGTTCTGCATGAATCCTTCCTCGATGACGCGCCACGAAGCGGAAACGGAAGGGAAGAGGGCGTATTTGTTGTCCTTCGGGAAGCGCGACGAACCGTCGGAACGGAGGGAAGCCGTCAGGTAATAACGGTTGTCGTAGTTATACATCACGCGCCCCAGGAAAGACACCAGAGTGCTGTAAGAGGTCGTGCCTTCCGACTGCTGGTTCTGGGTGCCGGCATTGACTTCGTGCATGGAATCCATGTTGCTGGGAATGTCGTCGCGCGATGCCCTCGTGTTGAACCACGCGCTGCGGTCGGCGGTGAAGCCGAACATCGCGTTCACGTTGTGCTTTCCGGCGAACGTGTCTATGTAGGTGGCCGTGTTCGTCCAAGTCCAGTCCAGCCATTCCTGCGACTGACGCACCGCGTTGCTCAGCGTAGTCTGCTCCAAGGCATCCAAGTAGAACTGGGGCGAGAAACTGTCCGAACGGCGGTAGTGGGCGTTGGCGGAATATTGCGTGCGTAGCGTCAGCTCCGTAATCGGGCTTATCTGCAAGTACGTGTTCACGAGCGCGCCCATTTCCCTTGAGCTGGCATCCTGGCGTGCCAAGGATGCCGCGGGGTTCCATTCCTGATTGTTGTAGGAACGCTGGTAGTTGTTAAACTCGTTGTCCACCCACTCCGCCTCCGGCTTGTATACGGGCGTGGTCGGGTCCATGGACATGGCGGCCTTGAACAAGCCGGGCGTGTCGTCCCACGATTCCACGCGCGGAGCGATGTCCACGCCCAGCTTCACGTGTTTGCTGAAAGTGTATTCCGTGTTGAGGCGGATGTTGATTTTGTCCCAGTAACCCACGTCGTACTGCGAGTTGTTGCGGAAATACCCCGCGCTGAAATTATAGACGAGTTTCTCGTTCCCGCCCGAAACGCCCACCGAATAATTCTGTATCAGGGCGGCCTTGTTCACTACTTCCTTCCACCAGTCCGTCCCGCCCGGGTTCGTGGTAGCCCCCGTGTCGTTCCAAATGGACGTGCCGCCGTCGTTCGTATAACGGGTGTTGAACACTTCCTTATATTCCGCGGCATTTGCCATCTTCGGCTTCGCCAACGTCTGGAAACCCACGGAGGCACTGAAGCTCACGCTTGTCTTTCCCGCGACACCTTTCTTGGTCGTAATCAGGATGACACCGTTCGAGCCCCGCGTTCCGTAGATGGCGGCGGCGGAAGCGTCTTTCAGCACTTCCATGGATTCGATGTCGTTGTTGTTCAAGAAATTGATGTTGTCGCCCACGGGCATGCCGTCCACCACGTAAAGCGGGTTGGTGCCGTTGGTGGTCGTGACACCGCGGATGAGCACTTTCGGTGTCGTACCCGGGCCGCCGCCAGTAGTCACCTGCACGCCGTTCACCTTGCCCTGCAAGGCATCCATGGCGTTGCCTGTCAAAGCTTCGGTAATCTGTTCGCCCTTTACCGTCGCGATGGAACTGGTCAGGTCGCTCTTCTTGACGACACCGTAGCCGATGACTACCACCTCGTCCAACTCTTCGGAATTTTCTTCCATCACCACGTTGATGACAGTCCTGCCTTCCGCTTGTATCTCTTGCGTCTTGAATCCGATGCCCGAGAACACCAGCACGGCATCCTGCGGCACGCCGGCCAACGTATAGTCGCCGTCTATGCCCGTTATCACGCCTATGCCGGTACCTCTCACCCGGACTTCCGCGCCTGTCACCGGCTCGTTGTCCGGAGCCGCGGTTACCACGCCTTTCACCGTGACCTGTTGCGCGTATCCGCACAAGGAGAGTAGCGACAGGCACGCCGTTAATATTCGCTTTTTCATGTCGTTTGTCTTGATTTTGATTCGTCATTCGGCAGGAACCACTTTGGCGCGTCCCAGATGGGCATCAAATGTCAGCTTGTAATTCCCGGTGACATTCACGTCCGGCTGCACCCAGTTGTCTCCCACCCAATTCTTGGGTTCTACCTTTTCTCTCCATTCGGGATTGCACACGTCCCCATAATACGCCATGATTTCAGGGTTCTTCGAGTCGTCGGCACGCCACGAACAGTAATTCCACCAACCGTCGGAATGCCAGTTCTGGATTATGAAGCTCATGTACGACCCGGCTTCCAGAAACAGAGGTTCGTCCAGCCGGTAGAGGTGCGGGTTGGCGGCATCCTGAGTGAAACGCTT
Source organism: uncultured Paraprevotella sp. (assembly GCA_964466445.1). GTDB lineage: Bacteria > Bacteroidota > Bacteroidia > Bacteroidales > Bacteroidaceae > Paraprevotella. The sequence goes on from CAYXQT010000057.1 coordinate 10,405, forward strand.
CACGTTTTTCGGATTGTCCGTCATATAGCCGAAATAAAACTCCTGCAACCACGACCCGCCGTCCATCCACGTGTCGAGGCTGATGGAACCGTATTCGTGCGGGACGGGATCTATGGCCTCGTCTACGGAGTAAGTACGCAGGCTATAGGTGCTTTCCTTCACGTTGAACGTAATCTCGTAGTACAAGCCCGCCTTGTCCAGCACGATGGGCTTCGCCGTTTCCGGATCGTCGGTTAGAGCCGACCCGTTCTCCGGGTCGATGCCGAAGCAGATGGGAGAAAAGTCCGTCTTCTGCGGCAGGAAGAAGATTTCCGTTCCGGCTTTCTCGCAATAATAGTTTGCCTTGTATTGGTATTCACCCGTATGCTCTATCACCATCGGCACGCCGAACACGTCGCTGTTCAGTTCTTCCGCGGTGGAAACGTCCGCTAAGTACATCTTCGGGAAGTCGGGCATCTCGGACACCGTGATTGTGCTGGTAGTGAGCGTCTCGTTCCCCTTTTCGTCCACGGCCTTCAGGGTCACCTTGTAGTCCTTGCCCGCCTCTCCGGGAAGAATGACTTGCTCCGAATATTGCAATGTGGCTCGTCCTCCGGCTTCTACCCTGAGGCTGTCGAACCCGTCCACGAAGCCCCCGGCCGCGTCGGCGATGGTGACACTCACGTAGTCCAAGGCGCGGTCGTCCGAGGCCGTGAAACTGAGCCGGTACTTCGTCTCCACCTTGACCAGCACCGTCACTTCGGCATCGGGCGCGGTCGTGAATGTCGGCGGGGCGAAGTCGCCGTCCATCGTCACCAGCACGTCCTGCGACACCGAGCGTCCGCCCACGTCCGTTACCGTCACTTTCACGGTGAACCGCTCGCCGATTTCGTCGCGGCTGAGGTCGTAATAATAGCTCAAATGGTACTTCGTCAGCAGTGAATCCCCGTAAATCTCCAACAAGTCGATGGTCTTGTCTAAATAAAGGTCGGAACACTCCAGCCGAATGGAAGCGATGCCGTCGGCATCGGACAGGTCTCCCTCGATGGTAAACCGATGGCCGGCTCCGGTCTCGATGTGGTCTGTAACCAACGACACCTCCGGGCTTTTCCCGTCCACCACAGGAAAACCGTCGTCGTCGCTACACCCTGTCGCACACAAGGTCAGC
>CAYXQT010000058.1:0-11476 GCA_964466445.1 uncultured Paraprevotella sp.
CTTGAGCAGTCCCTTGAGTTCCGCCGCGACGACTTTCGTGTACGCCTCCGCGCCTTCCTTGTTCAAGTGCCGACCGTCATGGAAGTACCGCCGCTTCCCCGTGAACGCCGTGTCGCCGTAGTGGGACAGGAACGGGATGCCCTCTTCCCGCGCCAGTTGCCGGAGCGGTCCGAAATGCGAGGCGGGCTCGTCAGGGTCGTACATCGGCGAGACCGCGAAGACGAGGCGCGTCCCCCGCGCCTTGCAGTCTGCCACGAGCCTCCGCCAGTACTTCATCTTCAGCGTGTCGCGGAGGAACGCTTCCGAAGACGCGCCGGCTCGCTTTCCCGGCTTGCAAGCCATCGTCCCTTCCAAAGGACGATACCCCATGACATCCGTCTGCCGGGGACTGTACGCGTCCGATACCAACTGTACGAACTTCCCGTTGTACCGCCTCATCATGGAACACATCTTCCATCTCTCGGCGGCATCCACGTCCCAAAAGATTGAATCGATTCCCTCGCGGTCGTAGAAACAGCGCAACCAAGACAAATACTTCTCATTGTCCTCACGCCCCGACAAATCGACCGCAGGGGTAATATCGCAAACGATTACGCGCGGGACGTACCTGTCCCTGAACAGACGGTATTGCCCGTAACAGAAAATGATGCCGTTCCCGTCCTGACCGCAGTTGTAACACGACAGCCCCACGCTGTCCGCCAGTATGCGCGGGTCGTAGTGGCACATGGCGCGGGAAGAGCCGAACACCAGAACCTCATCCTTCATTTCGTCGGCGATGTGGTTCAACTGCCCCGTGTGTCCCCCTTTGGCACGTTTTTGAAGGAAACGGAATCCCGCGCCCACCGCCGCGTCCACGACCCACAGCAAGGCCACGAAAGCCGCCGTCTTGATCAAGAACTTTTTCATCTCTTAAAAGCTGACGTAAGTGAAACGTACCCGCATCCCACACCCCGCACGACAAGACGGACGAAGCCGATGCCACGCAGGCAGCCCGCCGCGCCGACGGCATTGGACGCTTCCGCTACTTCAAGGTGCAGATACGAGGAAAGTGGGTGAGGCCGAACGCGGCAAAGAAAACATGGAAACAGAAGAACGGTTACATACAAGAGACATACTTTCTGTATTCTATAAACGACATAAAATAAAAGCATCACGGACGGGGCTTAGGACTAAAAATGCCAGGTTTCCCTTCCCCCGACACTTTCAGGCACAAAGGTATGAAAAAAGCGGAGGACGGGGAAAGGATGCCGGACGTTTTTCGCGCACGGACGGAAAAATCCCCCGGCAACGGCTCGCCGCCATTCCGGGGGATGCGTCACGACGCGGTTCCGGGAGGCATTACAGTCCGCGCCCGTGGCAGTTCTTGAACTTCTTGCCGCTGCCGCAGAAGCAGGGGTCGTTGCGCCCGGGCAACTTCTGAGCCACCACGGGTTGCGGCTTCTGCCGTTCGCGCGTGTCGCGGCGGGCGGCGGCCTTCTGGTTGGGGTCGGTCAGGTCTTCGCGCGATTCCACGTAATTCTCCTGTCCGCGGGCCGGCTTCGGCGCGGCCTCGCGCACCTGTTCGGGCTGTTGCACGGGGATTTGCCCGCGCATGAGCACGCTGACGGTCTGGTTGTTGATGCGGTCTACCATGGCGTCGAAGAGCTTCACGCTTTCGAGCTTGAATATCAGGAGAGGATCCTTCTGCTCGTAGCTGGCGTTCTGCACGGAGTGTTTCAGTTCGTCCAAGGCACGCAGGTTCTCCTTCCACGCCTCGTCGATGGTATGCAACATGATGGTCTTCTCGAAGGCCGTCACGACGGAACGGCTTTCCGTCTCGTAGGCTTCCTTGAGCGGGGTGGAAATCGGGTAGACGCGCCTTCCGTCCGTGACGGGCACCATGATGTTCTCGTACATGTGCCCCTGCGTCTCGTACACCTGCTTGATGACCGGCTGGGCGACGGAGGCCAGCATGTCCGTCTTCTGCTTGAAACGTTGCATGGCAGCCTGAAAGGCTTTCTCGCAAAGGTCGTCGCGCTTCATGGTGCCCATCTCCTCCTCCGTGAACGGCACTTCCATGGCCATGACCTCTATGAAGCCCTCCTTGCACCCCTTGTAGTCGCAATTCTCGATGATGTTCACGCAACGGTCCCAAATCATGTTGGCGATGTCCATGCCGATGCGCTCCCCGATGAGGGCGTGGCGGCGTTTCTCGTAGACAACGGTGCGTTGCTTGTTCATCACGTCGTCGTATTCGAGCAGGCGCTTGCGCACGCCGAAGTGGTTCTCCTCCACTTTCTTCTGGGCGCGTTCTATGGCGTTGTTTATCATCTTGTGCTCGATCATCTCCCCGTCCTCGAATCCGAGCCTGTCCATGACCCTTGCGATGCGCTCGCTGGCGAAGAGGCGCATCAGCTTGTCTTCGAGGGAAACGAAGAAAACGGAGGAGCCGGGGTCGCCCTGACGTCCGGAACGTCCCCGCAGCTGTCGGTCGACACGCCGGCTCTCGTGCCGTTCCGTGCCGATGATGGCCAGTCCGCCCGCCTGCCGCACTTCCTCGCTCAGCTTGATGTCGGTACCCCGGCCCGCCATGTTGGTGGCGATGGTCACCGTGCTGGTCTGCCCGGCCTGCGCCACGATGTCGGCTTCCTGCCGGTGCAGCTTCGCGTTCAGCACGTTGTGCTGAATCTTGCGCATCTGAAGCATCTTGCTCAGCATCTCCGAGATTTCCACCGAGGTAGTGCCCACTAAAACGGGCCGCCCCGCGCGAATCAGGGATTCTATCTCCTCGATGACGGCCTTGTACTTCTCGCGCTGCGTCTTGTAGACGCGGTCGTTCATGTCGTTGCGTATCACCGGCCTGTTCGTGGGTATCTCCACCACGTCGAGCTTGTATATGTCCCAGAACTCGCCGGCCTCGGTGATGGCCGTTCCGGTCATTCCCGCCAGCTTGTGGTACATTCGGAAGTAGTTCTGCAAGGTGATAGTGGCGAAAGTCTGCGTGGCCGCCTGCACCTTGACGTGTTCCTTGGCCTCCACCGCCTGGTGCAGGCCGTCGCTCCATCGCCGTCCCTCCATGATGCGCCCCGTCTGCTCGTCGACGATTTTCACCTCGCCGTCGATGATGACGTATTCGTCGTCGCGGTTGAACATGGTGTAGGCTTTCAGCAGCTGTTGCAGGGTGTGCATCCGCTCGCTCTTCACGGCGTACTCGGAGAAGAGGCGGTCTTTCTTCATGACGCGCTCCTCGTCGGACAGGGACTCGTCGGCTTCGAGCGCCGACATGTCGGACGTGATGTCGGGCATGACGAAGAGGTCGGGGTCGGACGTGGACGTGGCGAGCCACGCGAAGCCCTTGTCCGTCAAGTCCACGCTGTTCAGTTTCTCGTCCACGACGAAGTAGAGGGGGTCGACGGCTTCCGGCATCCGCTTGTTGTTGTTCTCCATGTAAATCTCCTCCGTCTTCAGCATGCCGGACTTGATGCCCTGCTCGGAGAGGTACTTTATCAGGGGCTTGTTCTTGGGCAACGCCTTGTGGCTACGGAAGAGTTGCAGGAAGCCCTGCTCCATCTTCTCCTTGTCGCCCGTGGCAATCAGCTGCTTCGCCTCGGCCAGATACTGCGTGGCGAGCTGCCTCTGCACGCCGACGAGCCGTTCCACCAGCGGCTGGTACTGCTCGAACAGCTGGTCGTCGCCCTTGGGCACGGGACCGGAAATGATGAGCGGCGTGCGTGCGTCGTCTATCAGCACGGAGTCGACCTCGTCCACGATGGCGTAGTTGTGCGAGCGTTGCACCAGGTCTTTCGGGCTCGTGGCCATGTTGTCGCGCAGGTAGTCGAAGCCGAACTCGTTGTTCGTGCCGAAGGTGACATCGGCCAGATAGGCGCGGCGGCGTGCGTCGCTGTTGGGCTGGTGCTTGTCGATGCAGTCCACGCTCAGGCCGTGGAACATATAGAGCGGCCCCATCCATTCGGAGTCGCGCTTGGCCAGGTAGTCGTTCACCGTCACCACGTGCACGCCGTTGCCCGTCAAGGCGTTGAGGAAGACGGGCAACGTGGCCACGAGGGTCTTTCCCTCTCCCGTCGCCATCTCGGCAATCTTGCCCTGATGCAGCACGACTCCGCCGAAGAGCTGCACGTCGTAGTGTATCATGTTCCACACCGTATCGTTCCCTCCTGCCGACCAGTGGTTGCGGTAGTGCGCCGTGTCGCCCTCGATTTCCACGAAGTCGTACCTTACCGCCAGCTCGCGGTCGAAGTCGTTGGCCTTCACGTCCACGACCTCATGCGTGGCGAAGCGTTCGGCGGTGGTCTTCACGATGGAGAACACCGTGGGCATGACTTCGTTCAGGGTCTGTTCATAACGCTCCAGCACGTCCTTCTCCAACTTGTCTATCTGCGAGAAGAGGGAAGAACGGTCTTCGATGGGCGTTTCTTCCACCTTGGCTTTCAGCTCCGCGATTTTGGCCTTGATGCCGTCCGCCGAGGCCTGCACGTGCTTTTTCACCTCCTGCGTCTTCGCGCGCAGGTCGTCGTTGCTGAGTGCCTGGATGCCGGGATAAGCCTTCTTCACCTCGTCCACCAACGGCTGTATCAGCTTCAAGTCGCGCGTGGACTTGTTCCCGAAGAGTTTGCTCAAAAACTTGTTTATGTCCATAATATGTCTTGCTTTGTTTGTCATCCGCGCGGTGCGCCCCGTGTTCCCGGTGCAAAGCCACTCGGAAAAATGAAAGGATAGGAATTCACTCGAAACGGCCTCGTCAGCGGATTGCCGACAAAGGTGCCGCGGAACAGGCGTTCGGTGCCCGGATGCGCATGAAGCGGGCCACGGTGGGAGCGATGCAGTCCACCGTCACCGGTGTCTTTACCGTTTCCGCCCGCACGTTGCACCCGAAGAAGAAAACGGGGAAGCCCACGTAGGAAGCCCTTGCCAAGGTCTGTTCTTGGGTCACTTCGTCGACCACCTTCCACCCCGGGGACACCTCGATGAAGATGTCGCCCGAACGCATCTGGTTGAAACTGTTCCGCAGGCGGCGCAATTCGTTCTCGCCCGCCGCCAAGGCCAGACGCTGGGAAGTGTACACGTCCTTCACGCCGGCCATCTGTATCAGGAAAGCCTGGGCGCGGGTCAGGACATCGTCCAGATTCAACTGCTTGTCCTCTATGAGCTTCCTGTTCAGGAACAGTTGCGATCCGAACTCGGTCTCGACGTACCGCCCCTGTCCGTACACGGCCATCAGGTACATGTTCAACAGCGCGGAGGCACGCGTGATGCTGAACGTGCCGGTGGGGATGCGGTATTTCGAGAAGTCGGCGACTTCTTCGTCGGCATACCCCGTGGAGGTGATGACCAGCAGGAAGCGTCCGGCTCCGACTTTCTTCTCCAGCATCGCGATTAGTTCCGCCAGTTCGAGGTCGAGGCGCACGTAGGTGTCCTGCAATTCCACGGGGCATTCCGCCACGGGCTTGTGGTCGAAAGTCCCGGCATAATAAGTCAGCGACAGGAAGTCCGTCACGCGATCCGCCCCCAAGCCGGTGCTTTCGAGGCAATGCCTGGCAAACCGGTTCACCTCGTCGTTGACGCAGGCACTGGTCTTGAACTCGTAAATCTTGCGGTTTCCCGTGAAGTCATGCGAAAACCCCTTGCTCTCCTGAGGAGAAACAAAGAAATTGAAGTTCGCCACGACCGAACTGACGGGAGTCCAGAACATGTCGGAAATACGGCCGGACAAACGGTTGGAGACATCGTAATCTAAAGCCCAGTCCGGATAGCGCCCGTAATAAGACGTGCCGCACCACTGCCCGGAGGCGTTGTCTATCCAGAAAGCGCCGTCGGCCGCGTGTCCCGCCGCCAAAATCGCGGCGTCGGCATCCGGGGCGATGCTGTACACCAAGGCATGCCCCCCGGTGGCCATCTTCAGCTCGTCGGTAACGGTCGAGACGTTCAACGCCGCCGGGGAATACCTTTCGGAAGTCAGCCATCCCTCGCATTCCGCGTCGTCCACGCAATACGCCGGGCGCAGAGTCTTGCGATCCATCCAACGCTCGCCCACGATGCCGTTGTCGTAGGGTACGGAGCCCGTCATGATGCACGCCATCGCCGAGGCGCGGTCTATATGGGAAAAGGGATAGGCCGCATCCATATAACTGCGCCCGTCGCGCATCACCCTGTTGAAGCCCCCGGCACCGAAAAGCGAGGAAAAGGCTTCCATGTAGTCCGTGCGCAACTGGTCTATCGTCACGCTGACCACCAATCGCGGCACGGGGCTCGACGTCTGCGCCTCCATGTTCGCACAGGTCAGTGCCATCACCAGCGGAGTCAGAAAACGGTGGCCTCTATAATACATGGCTTGCTTGTTTTTCTTTTTTTTCGATAGCTTATCCAATAGCTGCAAGAGCGCAACGACAAAGCTGAGGCCAAAGGTACAACTACCCCGCAGAAATCCTGCGGTATCAAGGCGGAAAAAAACATAAATAATATTAAAACCGTCGCGTTCAGCGGGTGATAGCGGGTTCTTCTCCTTTTGACGGCGCACCAAACGACCCGCGGCATGGCAACCAACGGAACGGGATTGAACACCCAAATCTGCCAGTTCGACCCCACTGTGGGGTGGACGGAGAAGAAAAAGAGGAACGTGACCACGCATCCAATCCCTCCGGTCAGCGACATCAAGAAGACATCCACGCCCCAGAAGCAGGCATGCCGCCGCCGTTCCGCCACGGTCAGTCCCGCCACGCAAAGGAAAAGCACCCATGCGGACAACGCCGGGGACAAGGGGAAGCCTTTCCGCGCCTCCACACCGCGCCCCCTGACCACTTCGGACCGGGACAACACCAACGGCCTCGTCCCGCCGTCCGAATCCCGAATCACCGCCCCGTCGGCATAACGCGACAAATAAAGGGGGGCGAACATCTCCTCACGCACCGAAACGGGGCGGTCGGCTTCCGCACCCAGACAGAGGTCGTTACCCAATTCGGCCCACGGATGCCGAGCCGTATATTGGTGAACGATTTCACGATAGGTACGAAGAGTGTCCTGCCGCGGGTAGACAATCCTCCCCTCCACGGCTTCCTCTATGCGGTCGCGCGCCCGCGTCGTGCAGTTGTCATAAAGGAAGTTATAGCGGTATTCCCGGTTCTCCGGGCGCATGTTCTCCACCAGCAAGTCCCGAAGCCGCTCCTTCTCCGACGGCCGCAGGTTCAACACTTGCTGACAGACGGACGACCCGCGCTCCTCGTACTCCCCGGCGAAGCGTGCGAAGGGCAAAGCCCCGATTTGATAATCACACTCGCCCAACGCGAAACGCCAAATGAAATTCGGGCGGCTGAAACTGAACACGCCGTAATTAAAGACCCAGTCTTCTCCCGTGGCAAACGACCTTACACGTATGGCCGTATGACCGTACAAGGAATAGACTTCGGCTCCGGGAGAACACGTCAGAAGACTGACCTCGAGGGAGTCCGCCGCGAAGGCGCGAGCCGCGCCCGCCATATATAATAAGGTATATAAAGGCAAAAATCTTAAAAATCTCATCCCGCGCCACGTTCAACCCTGCAAAGTTAGCGCATTTTTCCTTTTGTCCTCCTGCCGTCCGCGGAAAAAAGCGGGACGAACATCTTTTTGACGAAGAACACGTCCGCCACGCTATTTTTGACTAACTTTGCAGACGCAAAGCATGAACACGTGAACTTGACCATAGACATAGGGAACACGCTGGCCAAACTGGTGGCTTTTGACGGAGACACTCCGGTGGAAAAGGTCGAGACGCCGGGCGAGACACTGGAAGGACTGCCGGAATTCGTGAACAGGCACGCGTTCAGACGGGGCATCGTCGGGAGCGTGATCGGCATCTCCGCGGAAGCCGGACGGCAACTGGGGAAGGTCGGCTTTCCCTTGCTGTACTTGGACGCGCGAACACCCGTCCCGATTACAAACGACTACTGGTCTCCGGAAACGTTGGGGGCGGACCGGCTGGCCGCGGCCGTGGGAGCCTACACGCAACATCCCGGCCATGACATCCTCATAGTCGACACCGGAACATGCCTGACCTGCGAATTTATCGACAAGGACGGACATTACAAGGGCGGGTGCATTTCTCCGGGACTTCAGATGCGCCTGAAAAGCCTCCACGCCCTCACGGCTCGTCTCCCGATAGTCGGCAGCAAGGGTGCGCTTCCGGATGTCGGCTACGACACGGAAACGTCCATCCGCTCCGGGGTCGTCCAAGGCATGAAGTTCGAAATAGAAGGACGCATCGGATATTTCCGGGAGAAACACCCGTCCCTTTTGGTTTTTTTAACTGGCGGCGATAGTTTTGACTTTGAAGACAAAATAAAAAGCCACATCTTTGTAGACGAATATATAGTGCCCAAAGGGCTAAACCGAATATTAGCGTTTAATAATGAACAGCCGTAAACTTATACTCTGCGTGTTGTTGGCCATGGCCACACTATATGCTCCCGCGCAAACCAACGGCTCGAACTCCCCGTATTCCCGCTTCGGGCTCGGCAACCTGAACGACCGGTCGCAGGGTTTCAACAAGGCCATGAGCGGGGTGGCACTGGGCTTCCGCGACGGGAACCGCATCAACATGCAGAACCCGGCCTCCTATTCCTCCATGGATTCCCTGTCTTTCATATTCGACGTAGGACTCACGTTGCAAAACGTGAATTTCAAGAACGGAAGCAACAGCGTCAACGCGCACAACACGACGCTGGATTACGTCAACGCGGGATTCCGCCTGCGCCGGGGCTTGGGATTTTCATGCGGCTTTGTCCCCTTTTCCAGTATAGGATACGACTTCTCGGAGAACAAGTATTTGGGCAGCCACTTCAACAGCGGGTCGACCATGACCTACACCAACAGCTATACCGGCGACGGGGGACTGCACGAGGTGTATGGGGGGCTGGGCTGGAATCCGCTCGCGGACTTGTCCGTCGGGGTCAACTTCGGATACGTGTGGGGGAACTACGCCCAACACGTCACGCAGACTTTCTATGAAGACGGGGCGGCCACCGGCACGAGCAACGGGCTGCGCCGACAAATAGAAGCCGACCTCTCGACCTACAAAATAGACATCGGGGTGCAGTATCCCGTCAGAATCGGCAAAAACGACGTGCTGACCCCCGGCATCACATACAGCATCGGGCATTCCGTCAACTCTTCCGCCCGCTATTACAGTTACGTGGCGAACGGGGACACCACGAAGTCCGTCATAGAAAAGGCCTTTGAACTACCTACGTCTTTCGGTGTCGGCGTGGCATGGGCGCACAAAGACCAATGGAAGATAGGCTTGGACGTGACTCATCAGAGGTGGGGAGAATGCCGCGTGCCTCAAATCATAAACGACAATTTCGTCAGCACGTCGGAAAACTATATGAACCGTACCAAAATCGCCGTCGGCGGCGAGTTCCAGCCAGACCGGTACAGTAGCAAATACTTGCGGCGGGTGCAGTACCGCGCGGGCACGTCCTTTTCCACTCCTTATTATAAGGTAAACGGGCACAACGGCCCACGGGAGTTCGGAGTGTCGGCGGGCTTCTCCTTTCCCGTGTCAAACAATATCAACAACCGCTCCGTGGTCAACATCGCATTCCAATGGGGCAAATCCGTTCCCGGCACATCATCTTTGATAACTGAAAACTACCTGCGTCTCAACGTCGGCATCACGTTCAACGAAAGATGGTTCATGAAATGGAAGATTCGGTAAGGGGGAAAAGCAGGGACTCCGCGGCGGGACTGTCCCGTTTCACCCGCACGGCAGTCTCCGTCCGGGCGGGTGCCATGCTTGTCCTTGCCCTCTCGTGTTCCGCGGAAAAGTCCGACCGCGCCCCAGCCGTAGGCGAGAAGGATTCCGTGCCTTTCATGCAGTCACGGGGTGTCTCGACGCTCATTTCCGACTCCGGGGTCATCCGCTACAAGATTACGGCGGAGGAATGGAATATCTACAACACGACCAAGCCGCCGCGGTGGACTTTCGTAAAGGGCATACTTCTGGAAAAGTTCGACTCCACGTTCCACATCGACTGGTTCGTGCAATCGGACACGGCATATTGCCATAACCAGCAACTATGGGAACTTCGCGGACGTGTAGTCATACGGAACCAAGAGGGGACTGTCTTCACCAGCGAGGAACTTTTCTGGGACATGGACCGTCACGAGATGTATTCCAAAATGTTCATGACCATCCGGAAACCGGATGAATATCTCCAAGGCTACAATTTCCGTTCCAACGAACAGATGACCCGCTATTCCGTCAGCAACGCCAATGCCGAAACGCCTTTCAACGACAGTGGCGGCCCGTCTCCCAACGACTCGGTCGTGCGTGCCGCTCCCGTCAAACCCAATCAGCCATGACACTGACCATTACGGAAATCATCATCGTCCTGCTGTTCTCCGCCTTTTTCTCGGGAATGGAAATCGCGTTTGTCTCTTCCAACAAGCTCCGGGTCGAGCTGGACCGTAGCGGCAACGGCCTGACGTCCAAGATTCTGACCGTATTCTATGCGCGTCCGAATGACTTCATCTCCACCCTTCTGGTGGGGAACAACATCGCCTTGGTCGTCTATGGCATCCTGATGGCGGGTGTCATCCGGGAATTTGTCCTTTCCCCGTTTCACCTGAACGGGCACGAGGGGCTGGCCCTGGCCTTGCAGACCGTCATCTCGACACTGATTGTGCTGGTCACCGGAGAGTTCCTCCCGAAGACGCTTTTCAAGATCAACCCGAACCGCATGCTGAAGATATTCGCCGTCCCGGCGTTCGTCATATACATACTCCTTTACCCCGTGTCCAAATTCACCAGCGCACTGTCGCGCGGCATACTGCGACTGACGGGACTTAAGGTGAACAAGAAAGCATCGGAACAGGCGTTTACAAAAATAGATCTGGACAACCTGATACAGTCCAGCATCGAGTCGGTCCGGGACGAGAATGACATCACGGATGAAATCAAGATATTCCAGAACGCCCTGTACTTCTCGGAAGTCAAGGTGCGGGACTGCATGGTGCCGCGGACGGAAATAGAAGCCGTGGAAATCGGCTCGTCCATAGAAAACCTTGAAAGCAGGTTCATCGAAAGCGGGAACTCCAAAATCATCGTTTACAAAGGAGACATAGACCATATCGTCGGCTTCATCCACTCGTCTGAAATGTTCCGGAATCCCGCCGACTGGACTTCGCGAATCAAGGAGACCCCCGTCGTCCCGGAGACGATGTCCGCCCAGAAGTTGCTGAAGAAGTTCATGCAACAGAAAAGATCGCTGGCCATCGTGGTAGACGAGTTCGGCGGGACTTCGGGCATCGTGACGATGGAGGATCTGGTGGAAGAAATCTTCGGCGACATCGAAGACGAACACGACAACACGACCTACATTGCCAAAAAAATCGGCGAGAATGAATATGTCATGTCCGGACGGTTGGAAATAGCGAAGGCGAACGAGTTGTTGGGGCTGGACTTGCCGGAATCCGAAGAATACGTCACGGTCAGCGGGCTGAT
>CAYXQT010000059.1:0-11470 GCA_964466445.1 uncultured Paraprevotella sp.
CAAAGACTTGATTGGCGGCATCCGGTTCTTGGCATTTGGTGCAGTGCCATGGCCGCCGTCGGCGGGTGAGGTTCAGGATTCCGCGTCAGGCATGCAACGACTTGACGTAACCGTGCAGCAACTTGTAGAACGGAGTGCGGCAGAGCGTGCGGCTGTCGCCCACGAGAATCAGTTTCATTCGAGCCCGCGTGATGGCCACGTTCATACGGCGCAAGTCGTGCAGGAAGCCGATTTGTCCGTCCTCGTTGCTCCGCACTAAGCTGATGAGGATGATGTCGCGTTCCTGCCCTTGGAAACCGTCTACCGTGTTCACGCTCAACAAGTGGCGGTAGGGCTTGAAGAAAGTGTCCCGTCGAAGCATGGAACGCAGCATTTGCGCCTGTCCTTTGTAAGGGGAGATGATGCCGGTGTCGATATGTTCCGTCAGAATCCTTTCCTTGCCTATCTTCCGGAAGTAGGCTTTCAGGATGTTCAAGGTGAGCCGTGCCTCTTCCGGGTTCATGCGGCTGGTGCCGTAAGGGTCGGCGGCCTCCCCGAAGCCGGAAGCCTCTCCCGTCGGGAGGGCGGGCGCGGGAACGGAGGATTCCCCGTTCATGTACGGGGCGGTCTGCTCCTCGTCCGCAGTGTCTATCCACTCCATCGGCGTGTCCCAGTCCAGGATGCCCCTGTATTTGACTTCCGGCGCGCTCTCCACTTTCCCGTCGTAGAAGCATTCGCCGGAGAAGCGCATGATGGCATCGTTCATGCGGTATTGCGTGCGAAGCATGCAGACGGCGGAGGGTTGCCGGGCGGCGATGGTCTCCATCAGCGTGCGGCCCAGCCCGCCCCTCATGGCTTCGCGGCATTTTACGGTGGGAGGGAGCTGGCGGTGGTCGCCGGCAAGGATGACGCGCCCCGCCTTTTGGATGGCAATCCAACAGGCGGCTTCGAGAGCCTGGGCCGCCTCGTCGATGAACAGGGTGGGGAAGTTCTTCCCGTCCAATACACGGTTGGCACTGCCCGCCAACGTGCAGGCGATGACCCGCGCGTCGTTGAACAGACTCTCGTTGATGGCGATTTCCAGCCCGGCGGCACGGTCGCGCAGACGGGCTATCTTCTGGTGGAAGGCATCGCGTCGCGACGACGGGCGGTGGGCGTACAGGTCGCGGATGGCCTTGCGGATGGCCCAGAGGGTGGGATAGGAGGGGTGCGCCTCGAAACGCCGCTCATAGGTGAACGACAGCATCTTGTCGTTCACCCGCGTGGGGTTGCCGATGCGGAGCACCGGCACGCCGCGGTCGGTCAGCTTCTCCGAGATCCAGTCCACGGCCATGTTGCTCTGGGCGCATACCAGCACTTGACTCTCGCGGTGCAGGGTCTCGTAGACGGCTTCCACGAGCGTGGTCGTCTTGCCCGTCCCCGGCGGGCCGTGCACCACCATCACGTCCTTGGCGCGGAGCACCTCGTTGACGGCCTCCTCCTGCGACGGGTTCAGCCACGGGAAGCGCAACGGCTGGAAGGAGAGGCGCCCGGCATGCGCCAAGCCGTGGAAGATGTCGCGCAGTTCGGCCAGCCGGCCGTGCCGTGCGGCGCACACCCGGTCGAGGGCTTCGAACATCAGCCGGTAAGTGACCTCGTTGAGGCCGAGTTGCACGCCGAAATGCCCGTCTCCTTTCAGGTGCGAGAGGGCTTGGGTGTCGGGCAGGGCTATCACCATCGTGTCGCCGTCCACGAAGCTCACGGTGCCGATGAAGGGAAAATAGTGAAGCAGGCCGCCGTTCCCGCCGCGCCGCAAGTCTCCCGAGGCATCCTGCGAGAAGAAGCATACCTGTTTCCCCGGCTCGAACTCGTGGTCTGTGTCGGTATGTTCCGTGCGTTCCACCTCCACGACCGCCTGGTTGAGAGAGTTGTAGTAGCTCCGCCCCACGCGGAGGGGATACCAGCACAGCCCCTGCTTCACCTTGCGCGTCACGCCGACGGCTTCCGTCTGTGCGCGGAACTGTTCCTTCTCGTACTCGTATTCCATTTTGAGAAGGCGGCGTTGCTGTTCGAGCCATAAGACGGGAGATACGGGCATGGCGGTTCAGCTTTTGAGGCCGGCGCGGTCGGAATGTCGCGCTTCCACGCCGGCCCTGCTTCTGTTTCGGGCGACCGGTCTTGCGTCCCCGAACACGAAGTGGACGGCTGTTCCCTGACTCCATCCGGAAACGCCCGTCCCCGTGGCCGCGCCGGCGGCACATGCCGCGACTGAAACCCGCAATCCCGTCAACGTCCCTCCGCCGGTGCCGTGCGCCATGGCATCCTTGCCCCACGGAGGCATCAGTCCCCGTGCCGCACGGGCGACGCACATGCACAAGTGGCTTGCCGGACTTTTGTCTTTGTACATCTTCTTCCTTTAACTTTCCCGTATCGGGGAAACGACTGCAAAGTTAGTCCTTTCATCACAAAATTCGGCATCTTTCCGTTGCTTCTTTCCGGCGGAAAACTTAACTTTGTCCGTGCGGAGGCGCGTCGCGGCACTGCAATCCGCCGCCCGCCGCCAAGGAACGCATTCGGAAAGACAGGACATGGGAAAGATAGGCGACTACATACGGAGCATCGAGATAGACTCGCTCTGGAGCGGGCAGAAGCACATCGTGTGGGACTTGAACCGCAAGGTGAACATCCTGAGCGGAGTGAACGGAGTGGGCAAGAGCACGATTCTGAACAAGGTGATAATGAAACTCCTGGGCGTGACGAAGGACGGGGCGGAGGACAAGCCCGGCGTGAAGCTGGTCTTCGAGCCGGACGATGCCGAGACGATACGCTTCGACGTGGTGCGCAGCTTCGACCGCCCCCTGATTCACAGCAACGTGCTGGAAAAGCTGGCCGACGACCGCGTCTCCACCGAGCTGGACTGGCAACTGTACCTCCTGCAAAGGCGTTTCCTCGACTACCAAGTCAACGTGGGCAACCGCATGATTGCCATGCTGACGAGCGGCGACCCGGCGGCGCGGGACAAGGCTCAGACGGCGGCGCAGGCACGGGCGCAGTTCCAGGACATGGTGGACGAGCTGTTCGGCGACACGGGGAAGAGCATCGTGCGCACCAGCAACGAGATAGAGATGGAGCAGTGCGGCGAGAGGCTCTCGCCCTACAAGCTCTCCTCGGGCGAGAAGCAGATGCTCGTCATCCTGCTCACCGTGCTGGTGGAAGACCGGCAACCCTACGTGCTCTTCATGGACGAGCCGGAAATCAGCCTGCACGTGGAGTGGCAGCAGAAGCTGATAAGCCTGATTTGCAAGCTGAACCCGAACGTGCAAATCGTCCTCACCACGCACTCGCCGGCCGTAATCATGAACGGATGGATGGATGCCGTGACGGAGGTGACCGACATCACGTCGTGACTTTCCCGCAGGTGGAGGCAACGTTATGGCCAAGAGATTGTTTGAAAACCTGACATCCCTGTACTTGGGGGCGGCGCAGAGGCTGAAGCCCAAGGCGACGCGGCGGAAAATCGTGGCGTATGTGGAAAGCTACGAAGACGTGTTCTTCTGGCGCGCCGTCTTAGACGACTTCGAGGACGACAGCCGCTACTTCGAAATCATGCTGCCCTCGCGCAGTACGCTGGGCAAGGGGAAGAAGATGGTGCTGACGAACAGGCTCGGCTCCGTGCTGGGGAATTACATGATTGCCTGCGTCGATGCCGATTACGACTACCTGTTGCAGGATGCCACGCCGACTTCGCGGATGGTCAACGAGAACCCATACGTGTTCCACACCTACGTCTACGCCATCGAGAACTACCAGTGTTACGCGGAGACGCTGCACCGGGTGTGCGTGATGGCCACGCTCAACGACCGGCAAGTGGTGGACTTCGAGAGTTTCATGCGCGAGTATTCCCGGATTATCTGGCCTTTGTTCGCATGGTCGGTCTGGGTGTACCGCCACGATTGTTACCACGAGTTCTCCCTGACGGACTTCGGCGACCAGGTGAGCTTCTGCGACATCAACGTCTACCACCCCGAACAGACGCTGGAGCTCGTGCGGCGGAGGGTGAACCGGAAAATGGCATGGCTGCAACGCCGCTTCCCGCAGGCGAAGAAGGACTTCGGGACGTTGAAGTCGGAGCTGTCGCGCCTTGGAGTCACGCCGGAGACGACCTATTTGTATATACAGGGGCACACGCTGTTCGACAACGTGGTTTCCCCGTTGCTGGAACCGGTCTGCATCCTGTTGCGCAAGGAGCGCGAGCGCGAGATCCGAGAGTTGGCCGGACATGACGTGCAACGGCAGAACGAGCTGTCGTGCTACCAGCACAGCCAGAATTGCGTGGGGGAGATGTTGCGGAAGAACGTGGGTTTCAAGGACGCGCCGCCCTACCGGCGGCTTGCGGGCGACATCCGCGCTTTCCTGGAACGCATGGACGCGGAGCCCGCGCAGGACGCTTGTCCCGCCCCGGACGCGGCACAGGAGCGTCGGGACGCGTGAACGCCGGGTCTTCGCAGGACGCTTGTGCGGCCTCGCGGGGAACGGGAAGTCCGCCTGGATGTATTGCCCTCGGGACCGGACAGGATATCCGGGCGGACAAAGCGCGTGACCGCCGGAGTCTCGCGGGATATTCATGCGGATTCCTTTGGACCCGAGAGCCTGTTTCAAAGGAATCCGCTTCCCGACGAACCCACGGACGGCGGACTTACGCGAAATATTTGTCCAGCTTCTTGATGAACAGGTTCTGGCAGAACACGACGACGCTGTCGCCCTTCTGGATGCGCGTCATTCCGTTCACGTGCATGCCCTCGCCGTGGCGCACCAGTCCGCCGATGGCCACCCCCGTCGGGAGGCCGAGGTCTTTCACGGGCTTCTTGGTGACTTTGCATTCGTCCTTCACTTCGAACTCCGCCACGTCGGCGTCCGCCACGGTCAGGCATTTCACGTTGGTAACATCCGAGTCCAGCATCATCCGGTAGATGTGGCTGGCGGCAATCGTCTTTTTGTTGATGATGGTGCCGATGTCTAACCTTTCCGCCATGGGGATGTAGTCCGAGTTGTCCACCAGCGCCACGGTTTTCCGCACTCCCAGCCGCTTGGCCGTGAGGCAAGCCAGGATGTTGCTTTCGCTTTGCCCGGTCAGGGCGACGAAAGCCTGCGTGTGCTGTATGCCCTCCGTGATCAGCAGGGAAGAGTCGCGCGCGTCTCCGTTGATGACCATCACGTCGCTGTCTCCCAAGACTTCGTTCAGTTCGTTACAGCGTTCGGAATCGCTTTCTATGATTTTCACTTCCATGTAGTCCGGGATGTTCAGGGCGGTATGCATGGCCGTGCGCCCTCCTCCCATAATCATGACGTTCTTCACGTCCGCGTAGTGCTCCTTGCCCACAATCTTGCGGATGTAAGGTATGTGCTTCTTGGTGGTCATGAAGTACACGACGTCGTTCAGCTGCAACGTGGTGTCGCCGTTGGGGATGATGGTCATGTCGTTCCTCTTGATAGCCACGGCGTGGTAGCACGTGTCCGGGCCGCACAGTATCTTCAGCGGGATGTTGAGGATTTCCGCGGTCTCGCGCAACTTGATGCCCAGCATGACGAGCGCCCCGTCGTGCACCTCCCACCACTGCCTCACCCAGCTGTGCCTGATGCTTTCTATGATGTCCCGCGCGGCCAGTATCTCCGGGAAGATGAGTGAGCTGATTCCCATGCTCTTGAAGAAGTCCTTGTATTCTTCCTCAAGATATTCCGCGTTGTCGATGCGGGCTACGGTCTTCTGCGCCCCCAGCGTGTGGGCCAGCATGCAACAGGTGATGTTCCTCATCTCGTCGGGCATGACGGCGATGAACAGTTCGGCGTGCGCGGTCCCCGCTTCTTTCAGTCCGCTGATGGAGGCAGGGTTCACGTTGAGGGTCATGAGGTCTACGTCGTCGGCGACTTTCGAGAGTTCGTCCTCGTCTTCGTCTATCAACGTGATGTTCATCCTTTCCTTGGCCAAGAGTCGCGCCAAGTGTGTGCCTACGTCCCCGGCACCGGCGATGATGATTTTCATGGGCTTACTGTTGTGAAATGGCACGGAGCCGCGACACGATGGCTTCCCGGTCGATTCCTGCGATTTGCCGCAGTTGTTCCACCGTGCCGTGCTCCACGAAGCTGTCGGGCAGTCCCATCCGTATGACCTTGGGAAAGAAATCGTGGTCGGACATGTATTCCAGCACGGCAGACCCCAACCCGCCGCGGACGACCCCGTCTTCTATCGTGACGACGCGGGAGAAACGCGCCCCGACCTCGTGCAAGATGCTTTCATCCAACGGCTTGAGGAAACGCATGTCGAAGTGGGCCACCGTGAGGGGATGCCCTTCCCGTTCCTGTTGCCGCTCGAACAGGCGGATGGCTTCCGCCGCCGTGTTGCCGACGGGGCCCAGCGAGAGCAGGGCGATGTCCGCGCCGTCCTTGAGCCGTTGCCCTTTTCCTGTCTCTATGGCCTCGAAATCGCATTGCCAGTCTGTCAGCACGCCCCGCCCGCGCGGGTAGCGGATGACGAACGGCCCTTGGTCGGGCAGTTGCGCCGTGTACATGAGTCGCCGCAGTTCCTTTTCGTTGAGCGGGGAGGAGATGACGAGGTCGGGGATGGGGCGGAGCGCGGCCAGGTCGAACGCGCCGTGGTGCGTGGGGCCGTCCTCCCCCACCAGTCCCGCGCGGTCCAAGCAGAGCACCACGTTGAGGCGTTCCATGGCGACGTCGTGTATGATGTTGTCGTAGGCCCGCTGGGCAAAGGACGAGTAGATGTTGCAGAACGGGACGAGGCCGTCCTGCGCCATGCCGGCGGAGAACGTGACGGCGTGTCCCTCCGCGATGCCCACGTCGAAAGTCCGGTCGGGCATCTCCTTCATCAGGATGTTCATCGAGCAACCCGAAGGCATGGCGGGCGTGACGCCGATGATTCTGGGGTTCATCCGCGCCAGTTCGAGCAAGGTCTGCCCGAACACGTCCTGGTAGCGCGGGGGCAGGTTGCTCGTGTCCGCCTGTATGCGCTCTCCGGTTTCCTTGTCGAACTTGCCCGGCGCGTGCCACACGTCGGCCGCCTTTTCCGCCGGCTCGAAGCCCTTGCCTTTGACGGTATGCACGTGGAGGAGCTTGGGGCCTTTCATTTCTTTCAGCGTCCGGAGCGTGTGGACCAGTTCGGCTACGTCGTGGCCGTCGCTGGGGCCGAAGTAGCGGATGTTCAGTCCCTCGAACACGTTCTGCTGGTTGCTGATGAACGACTTCAGCGAGTTGTTGAAGCGGATGAGCCGTTTCCGCCGCTCGTCGTTGAGCCATCCCAAGTTGAAAAGTTTCCGGGAAGCGACGAAGCGCAGTCGGTTGTAAAAGCTGCTGGTGTGGAGCTGGTGGAAATAATGGTTCATCCCTCCCACGCTGCGGTCTATGCTCATGTTGTTGTCGTTCAGGACGATGAGGATGTCGTTCGGGGTGGAAGAGGCGTTGTTCAGCCCCTCGAACGCCAGTCCGCCGCTCATCGAGCCGTCGCCGATGACGACGGCGATGTGCCTTTTCCCCTCGTCCTGATTGGCCGAAGCCACCGCCATGCCCAGCGCGGCGGAGATGGAGTTGGAGGCGTGTCCGCACGTGAACGTGTCGTATTCGCTTTCCGAAGGGGAGGGGAAAGGCTTCAGCCCGTGCAGC
This sequence comes from uncultured Paraprevotella sp., assembly GCA_964466445.1. GTDB lineage: Bacteria > Bacteroidota > Bacteroidia > Bacteroidales > Bacteroidaceae > Paraprevotella. Next base: position 7,630 of record CAYXQT010000059.1, read on the forward strand.
TTCCTGTTGGTGGAGAAGCGTTCCCGCCGTCCGGTAAGTATCTTGTGCCCGTAAGCCTGATGGCCCACGTCCCACACGATGCGGTCGTAGGGCGTGTCGTACACGTAGTGCAAGGCCACCGTCAGCTCCACGACGCCCAGGCTTGAGGCGAGATGCCCCGGATTGTCCGCCAGCTCGTCGATGATGTACCGGCGCAGTTCGTCGCACACCTGCGGAAGTTTGTCTATGGACAACCGGCGCAAGTCGTCCGGAACGTTGATTTGCGTCAGAATGCCATATGTGTTTTTGTCAGCCATCAATTCAATTTAGTCCGTGCAAAATTAGCACAAATTCGTATATCTTGCTTACTTTTGCATGAGAAATTACCGTTTTGACACTTGACGCAGGCGAGATATGAAGTTTCGTACCATCGTGGAAACCGGCATGAGCGGCGTGGAGATTCTCCCCGGCGACGCGCTTACCCTGTTGGGCTCCTGTTTTGCCGACCGGATTGGACAGCGCATGGTGCGGTCGGGCCTGGACGCGCACGCCAACCCGTTCGGGGTGTTGTATAACCCGTTGAGCGTCGCCGCGTGGTGCAAGGCGATGGCTGGCGGGGAGCCGTTGCCCGAGGAGGTCTTCTTTGAATCGGGAGGGCTTTGGCACAGCTGGCTGAACGACAGTTCCTTTTCCGCCGCGAGCCGCGAGGAGTGCCGCGCCCGTGTGGAGGACGTGCGCCGCGAAGAAGCCGCTCGGATAGGGGCGTTGAAAGTCCTGTTCCTCACCTTGGGCACGAACCGCTATTACCGCCTGAACGACGGCGGGAGGGTGGTGGGGAACTGCCACAAGCAGCCCGCCGCGCGGTTCACGGAAGGGCGGTCGGGCGTGGAGGAAACGGAAGCGGCGCTCGGAGAGGCCTTGGAGGCGGTGTGGCAAGTCAATCCCTCCCTGCAAGTCGTCTTCACGGTCAGCCCGCACCGTTATGCCAAATACGGCTTTCACGGCAGCCGGTTGGGGAAGGCCGTGCTGTTGCTGGCCGTGGACGGGTTGTGCCGTGCGCATGAGGGGCGTTGCTTCTATTTCCCGGCCTACGAAATCGTGCTGGACGAACTGCGCGACTACCGCTTTTATGCCGCCGACATGCTTCATCCGTCCGACGTGGCGGCGGAGTATGTCTGGGAACGCCTTTGCGAGGCCTGTTTCCCGGAGGAGACGCTAAGGTTCATGGCGGAATGGGAGGCCGTGGACAAGGCCTTGTCCCACCGCCCGCTTCATCCCGAATCGGAGGCTTACCGGGACTTCCTTCGACAGACGCTGTCGAAGATGGAACGGCTCGCCCGGGAGAATCCCGCGTATGAAAGATTGAAAGGCCTGCTAAAACATTGAAGACTATGTCTTACACGTTAGAGAAAATCGCTTCGCTCGTCGGCGCGCGCCTGTGGGGGGACGAGGCCGCGGAAGTCCGCTGGCTGCTCACCGACAGCCGCTCCTTGTGTTTCCCCGAAGACACCCTGTTTTTCGCCTTGGAAAGCCGCCGCGACGACGGGCACCGCTACATCCCTGAACTTTACCGGCGGGGGGTGCGCTCTTTTGTGGTCAGCCGTTTGCCGGAAGACGCGGCGGCTTGTCCCGACGCCAATTTCCTCCAAGTGGTCAGTCCGCTTAAGGCTTTGCAGCGTTTGGCAGAGCGTCATCGCGAGGCTTTCGACATCCCTGTGGTGGGCATAGCCGGCAGCAACGGGAAGACCGTCGTCAAGGAGTGGCTCTACCGCCTGTTGTCGCCCGAAAGGAACGTCACCCGTTCGCCGCGAAGCTACAACTCGCAGATCGGCGTGCCGCTGTCCGTGTGGAACTTGGACGAGAAGAGCGAAGCGGGGCTTTTCGAGGCCGGGATTTCCGAGCCGGGAGAGATGGACGCCTTGCAGTCGGTGATTCAGCCGACCATAGGGGTCTTTACTTGTCTGGGCGACGCGCACCGGGAGAACTTCGCTTCCTGCGAGCAGAAATGTATGGAGAAGCTGAAGCTGTTCAAGGATGCCGAAGTACTGGTGTACGGCATGGACGACGAGCGCGTGGACGCTTGCGTCGGACGTTCGGCGTTCAAGGGGGAATGCCTCGCATGGTCGCGGCGGCGGCGCGACGCGCCCTTGTACGTCGCGGCGGCGGAGAAAAGGGACGCGGAGACGGTCGTGACCTATATATACAAAGGTAAGGAAGCGTCCTACACCATCCCTTTCATCGACGAGTCTTCGTTGGCCGATTCGGTGTCCTGCCTGGCCGTGTGCCTGCTCCTGGGGGTAAGTGCCGAGGCGGTTGCCGCAAGGATGGCCGCGCTCGAGCCGGTGGCCATGCGTTTAGAGGTAAAGGAAGGCCGCTCGGGTTGCACGATCATCAACGACAGTTACAACTCCGACTTCAATTCTTTGGATATAGCCCTCGACTTCATGAACCGCCGTCCCGATTGCGCGGGGCGGAAGCGCGTGTTGATTCTGAGCGACATCGAGCAGGCGGGCGGGACACCGGAGGAGCTGTACGGACGCGTGGCCCGTCTGGCGGCCACGCGCGGCGTGGAGAAGTTCATAGGCGTCGGGCCGTGCCTGTCCGCCGTGCAAGGCCTGTTCGGCATGGAGGCGCGTTTTTATCGTTCCACGGACGAATTGACGGGCAGCGGCATACTGGACACGCTGCACGACGAGGTGATTCTCGTCAAGGGGGCGAGGTCTTTCCGCTTCGACCTCCTGGCGGAACAGTTGTCCCTGAAAGTGCACGAGACGACGCTGGAGGTCAACCTGAACGCCGTGGTGGACAACCTGAACCGATACCGCGGATTCATGAGGCCGGAGACGAAGATGGCGTGCATGGTGAAGGCGTCGGCCTACGGCACCGGGGCTGTGGAGATAGCCAAGACCTTGCAGGACCATCGGGTGGACTACTTGGCCGTGGCCGTGGCCGACGAGGGCGCGGACTTGCGCAAGGCGGGCATCACGGCGAACATCATGGTCATGAACCCGGAGACGGGCTGTTTCCCGACCCTGTTCGAGTACAGTCTTGAGCCGGAGGTGTACAGTTTCCGCTTGTTGGAGACCCTGATCCGGGAGGCGGAAAAGGAAGGGGTGACACATTTCCCCGTCCATGTGAAGTTAGACACGGGAATGCACCGGTTAGGATTCGACCCGGAAAAGGACGTGCCCCGGCTCGTCGAAAGGCTGAAACGGCAGGCCGCCGTGATTCCCCGCTCCGTATTCACGCACTTCGTGGGGAGCGACAGCGACGACTTCGACGCCTTTTCCGCCCGCCAGTTCGAACTGTTCCTCAAGGGAAGCGCACGGCTGCAACAGGCATACGGCCACAAGATTCTGCGCCACGTGTGCAACAGCGCCGGGATAGAGCGTTTCCCCGACCGCCATCTGGATATGGTGCGCCTCGGGCTGGGCCTCTACGGCATCAACCCCCGGAACAACGAAATCCTGCACAACGTCTGCACACTCAAGACTACGATACTCCAAATACGCGACGTGCCGAAAGAGGACACCGTGGGGTACAGCCGCAAGGGACACCTGACGCGCGACAGCCGGATAGCGGCCCTGCCCGTGGGGTACGCCGACGGCTTGGACCGCAAGCTGGGTTGCGGGCGTGGCTATTGTCTGGTCAACGGGCGGCACGCGCCCTACGTGGGCAACATCTGCATGGATGTCTGCATGGTGGACGTGACGGACATAGACTGCCGCGAGGGCGACACCGCCGTCATATTCGGCGACGACCTGCCCGTGACGGTGCTGAGCGACATCGTGGGGACGATTCCCTACGAAATCCTGACGGGAGTCAGCTCGCGGGTGAAGAGGGTGTATTATCAGGACTGACG
>CAYXQT010000060.1:0-11364 GCA_964466445.1 uncultured Paraprevotella sp.
CCCTTGGTGCTGGCCGCTCCCCGACCGATGAGCTTGAACGAGAACGCCGCATGACACAGTTTATTTTACGCACCCAAAAACGGCACATGAAATGATTATGGGCTATCATCTTCTATGCCATCTTAGTTTTCGGGGGACAAATACTGAATATCCCAAAATTCTCTCCAACAATGGAGCAAACGCTCCTATCCTTTCCTGACAAGGACTTGTCGGCTTTTAGCTGTTCGATGGCTTTGTTCTTGATTCTTTCAAAATCAAATTCTTCGCTCATAGACAAACTGTGTTAACAAAGTTAATATTTATTCCTTTTCTTTGCTGACACAGTTCAAATTACGGCTTCGCGAACTGTATTTGTCTGACCTTTTCTCTTTTCTGAAATCGTCCCATCCATTATCAATTCGCCATTTCGGAAATGAATTTTATCCGAACCAAACGAACCTCCTCTTTCGTATAATCATCCCCCAACTCTTCCAAGGCAACGGGTAAACTGTCTGTCTCAGACTCCTTGAAATAATCATAAATATCCTGTAGATGGTCTTCGTCCATCGCCTCACTCAGGAAATAGTCGATGTTCAGTTTCGTTCCGGAGTACACAATCGCCTCTATCTCATCCAGCAACTCGTTGAAATCAATTCCTTTAACTGATGCGATATCATCCAATGCCACCTTGTGATCGATGCTCTGAATGATACTCACTTTTAACTTCGACTTGTTGGCCACCGTACGCACCCTCAAATCCTCCGGCCTTTCAATTTCATACTCTTCGCAATATCGACGTATCAAATCGCAAAATTCCTTTCCGTAGCGCGTTGCCTTTCCTACACCAACTCCCGGTATGTTCCGCAACTCCTCTATGCTAATCGGATACATCGTTGCCATTGCCTCCAGAGATGAATCCTGAAAGACGACATAGGGTGGCACATTCAACTTCTTGGACATCTCTTTACGTAAGTCCAGCAACGCGCTGAACAACGCCGAATCCGTCGCACCCGTGCCAATACCGGAACGGCTTACAACCTCCTCATCGTCATCTTCAAACTCATTGTCTTCCGAAACCATGAAAGACTCCGGTTTTTTCATGAACTTGAGACCTTTTTCCGTCAGCTTCAGGACACCATAATTCTCAATCTCTTTCTCCAGGTAACCGGCTATCAATGCCTGTCGGATGACGGCATTCCAAAACTTTTCCTCGTGTTCGTCGCCACATCCGAAACAATCTAAGTCGGCATGCTTATGAACGAGAATCCCCTCTGTCTCTTTTCCTACCAATACATTTATAATATAGTCTGCCTTGAAATTCTCTTTTATTGCTTGTACCACCTCAAGCAGTTCCTTCAATTGATTCTTTGCCTCCACTTTCTTTTTCGGGTGTAAGCAGTTATCACAATTGCCGCAATTCTCCTCGTGATATTCCTCACCAAAGTAATGCAACAGGAACTTACGGCGACACATGGAAGATTCCGCATAAGCGGCGGTTTCCGAGAGGAGTTGACGGCCGATATCCTGTTCGGCCACAGGCTTTCCCTCCATGAACTTCTCCAACTTCTGAAGATCCTTGTAGGTATAATAAGTTATGCACAGGCCTTCTCCTCCGTCACGCCCGGCTCTTCCTGTCTCCTGATAATACCCATCAAGGCTCTTGGGTATGTCATAATGAATCACAAAACGCACATCCGGCTTGTCTATCCCCATGCCAAAAGCAATGGTAGCCACAATGACATCTATGCGCTCCATGATAAAATCATCCTGCGTCTGCGACCGAGTGGCCGAATCCATCCCGGCATGATAAGCTCTCGCGTTAATGTCGTTGGCCTGAAGTATTTCAGCCAACTCCTCCACTTTCTTACGGCTTAAAGCGTAAATGATGCCGCTCTTCCCCAGACGTTGTTTGATGAATCTAATAATATCCTTATCTACATTCTTGGTCTTGTTCCTTACCTCGTAATACAAGTTCGGACGATTAAAAGAACTCTTGAACTCCTTAACATCCGTCATCCCCAAGTTCTTTTTGATGTCACCGCGCACCTTATCGGTAGCCGTAGCTGTCAGAGCAATCATCGGAGCCGTGCCGATTTCATTGATTATCGGACGAATCCGCCTGTACTCCGGCCTGAAGTCGTGTCCCCATTCCGAGATACAATGCGCCTCGTCTATCGCATAAAATGAAATCTTCACATTCCGGAAAAAATCCACATTCTCTTCTTTCGTCAGCGTCTCAGGAGCTACATAAAGCAACTTGGTCTTTCCGTGCAGAATATCACTCTTTACCATATCTATCGCCCCTTTGTTCAGAGACGAATTCAGATAATGGGCAACACCGTCATCTCCACATACCATCCTGATTGCATCCACCTGATTTTTCATCAAAGCAATCAAGGGCGATATGACAATTGCCGTACCTTCCATCAAAAGGGACGGTAACTGATAGCACAATGATTTTCCTCCTCCGGTAGGCATCAGGACAAAAGTATCCCTGCCCCCCAGCACATTGCGTATGATGGCTTCCTGGTCACCCTTAAAGGTTTCAAAGCCAAAATACCGCTTAAGAGGTTCTGTCAAATTCAGCGTTGCATCCATATCAATAGCTTTCCGATAAAATCAAATTCAGGTCTAACATTGTTGTCCCTAACAAAGTTATAAACAAATACCTCATATTTGCAAATTATTGGAAATCTATTTCAGGATTCCTTTTTTCATGATTCAAGATTCCGCAAAACGTCTTCTTGTTGACTCGTCAACTCGCTTTCAAGTTGGAAAAGCTCTCTTTTTCCAATTGTTTTTCAGCATAATCCAACGTCACCCGGAATGTCTTTACTTTTTTGGATGGGATTTCAAACATGGCATCCATCATTATGCTTTCCATAATGGAACGCAGTCCTCGGGCTCCGAGATTGTATTCCACGGCCTTGTCCACGATATACTCCAGCGTATCCTCGTCAAAAGACAGCTTGATACCATCCATTTTGAAAAGCTTGACCTGTTGTTTCACAATGGAATTCTTCGGCTCTGTCAGGATGTTACGCAACGCCGTACGGTCGAGCGGGTTCAAATAGGTCAACACCGGCAAACGACCTATGATTTCCGGTATCAGCCCGAAAGACTTCAAATCCTGCGGAAGGATATATTTCATCAGGTTGGCCTTGTCGATATGCTGTACATTCTGCACCGAGTTGTAGCCAACCACATGCGTGTTCATCCGCCGGGCTATTTTCTTCTCGATACCGTCAAACGCACCTCCACAAATGAACAGGATGTTACGCGTGTCCACATGGATGTAATCCTGATCCGGATGTTTACGTCCCCCCTTGGGCGGCACATTGACCATCGAGCCCTCCAAAAGTTTCAGCAGTCCCTGCTGTACCCCTTCACCGCTCACGTCACGCGTGATGGAAGGATTATCACTCTTACGGGCTATCTTGTCTATCTCATCGATAAAGACAATTCCCTGCTGGGCGGCCTGCACATTATAGTCTGCCACCTGCAACAAACGAGAAAGAATGCTCTCCACGTCTTCTCCCACGTAACCTGCCTCGGTAAACACCGTAGCGTCCACAATCGTGAAAGGCACATGCAATAGTTTGGCGATAGTACGAGCCAAAAGGGTTTTCCCCGTTCCGGTGCTTCCCACCATGATTATGTTCGACTTCTCGATTTCTACCCCGTCGTCCGACATCCGCTGTGACAATCTTTTATAATGGTTGTAAACGGCCACTGCAAGATTACGCTTGGCTTCATCTTGTCCGATGACATATTGATCCAGATAATCTTTGATGTCGCGAGGTTTAGGCAACTTTGCCAAATCGAAGCTCAAATCATCTTCCTCCTTGGACTCCACGGGCAAAGAATCTTTCACGATCCGATAAGCTTGCTGTACGCAGTCGCTACATATAAAGCCATTTATTCCGGTAATAAGCAGAGGCACGTCGCTATTCGCCCTTCCGCAAAAAGAACATGCTTTTTTCATTCCTTATTTCTTATTTGTCAAGACTTCATCAATCATGCCATACTCTTTGGCTTCCTGCGCCGTCATCCAGTAGTCACGGTCGGAGTCCGCCCACACTTTGTCGAAATCGGTATGAGAATGTTCTGCGATAATCGTATAAAGTTCTTTCTTCAGTTTCTGAATCTCACGTGCCGTTATCTCAATGTCCGAGGCCTGCCCTTGCGCACCGCCCATCGGCTGATGTATCATTACGCGGCTGTGGGTCAAGGACGACCGCTTACCTTCGGTACCGGCTACCAGCAAAACAGCAGCCATAGATGCCGCCATACCCGTACAAATCGTGGCCACGGGACTGCTGATAAACTGCATCGTATCATAAATACCCAGTCCGGCATATACCGATCCGCCGGGCGAATTGATATAGATAAAAATATCTTTCCCTGAATCCACCGAATCCAAATAAAGTAGCTGGGCTTGCAGGGTATTGGCTGTGTAATCGTCTATCTGAGTTCCCAAAAATATGATACGATCCATCATCAAACGGGAAAACACATCCATCTGTGTCACGTTCAGCTGGCGTTCTTCCAAGATGTAGGGATTGAGGTATTGGTTCTGCACACTCACTACGTCATTCAGCACTTGGCTGTTCAAGCCCAAATGCTTCACTGCATAATTTCTGAAATCTTTCATAGTCTAACTATATTATAGTGGAAAAAGGAATCCCTTGAACAATTTTCCGTCATCTTCGAGTGAATGTACGAAAATATGTTCGAGGGTTTCCTTTCTTATACTTATTTCACAAGAAATCAAACCTGCTCCGTTTGAATTAAGCGAACAACTTGTTGAATTCTTCTATACGGATTTCTTTGTGGTTCAACGTCACGACATTCTTCAATACAGTCGACAACTTGTTCTCCACGCTACGGTTCACCAGAGACTCCACTTGATCCTGCTTCTTCAGCATCTCATTGGCGTAATTGTCCAACATCTCCTTCGGCACGTTAATCATACCGTACTGAGTGAACTGCATCTTCGTGACGTTCTTGGCTGTGGCCATCAAGTCTTCTTTCTCGACCTTGATGCCATAAGCCTTCACCAACTGTTCCTTAATCAGATGCCAAGTCAGTTCTTCGATGCTCTTGTCATAATTTTCTTCCACGAACTTTTCACCTTTGCCCTCATTGCGTACACGCATGAAGCGTTTCAGGAATGCGTCGGGATATTCCAGCTTGCCCACCTTATTCGTCAGATAAGTACGTACATCCCCCAGAAACTTGTAGTCACTGTCTGCCGCATACTGTTCCGCCATAACCTCCTTGATTTTATTACGGAATTCCTCTTCACCTGTTACCGCACCTTTCCCAAATACTCCGTCAAACAAATCCTGATTCAATTCAGCTTCCTTGAAGCGTGTAATCTCCTGCACTTGGATACTGAAATCCGAAGTCATAGTCGGCACGTCTTCCTTTTTGATTTTCAACAAAGGAGCGATTTCCACGTCATGACCCTCGTATGCCTTGTACGGATTGAAGACCAGTATGTCGTTCACCTTGCAGCCATTGAAGACAGCTTTCTGCTCGTCGTTCTTCATATACTCAGGTAAAAAGACGGCATTCTCGACCTGTACACCCCCCTCTTTCGTGTTTCCGTTCTCGTCCAGCTCGGCCAACAGTCCCTTTACCATGTCTTTAGGTTCATAGCTGTCCACATGGTCATAGTTGCCCGCACGCCGGGTGTACATTTTCACTTGGTCTTCAATCATTTTGTCGTCCACCTGTATGTCATAATAATCCACAGTGTCCTTCCCACTTATTTCAACTTTGAAGTCGGGAGCCAAGGCCAAATCGAAAGCAAACGAGAAATCTTCCATCGTATCAAAGTTGATATCCTGCTGACGGTCTTCGCTTGGAAGCGGCTCTCCCAGAATATTCAGGTTGTTTTCCTTGATGTAAGCGTACAGTTTCTCACTCACTAACTTGTTCACCTCTTCCGCCTTGATGTCCTTGCCGAAACGTTTTTCCAACAGGCTCATGGGCACTCTTCCCGGACGAAAACCCGGCATATTCGCTTTTTTGCGGAATTTCTTCAAAGCATCTTCTACCTTGTCGGCATAGTCAGCCTTTTCCATCTTAATGGTAAGCACCGCACTTACTTTGTCAATGTTTTCCAATGAGATATTCATTTTGAAATCCAATTATTTATACATGAATACTGTTTATACTATATATACATCTAATTCTGCGCGGCAAACGTGCAAAGATATTCTTTATCTTTTAATAAATCAAAGTTCTTGTGTACTTTTTTCTTCCTCTATCTTCTGGAAATCTTTCAAGTGCAACACAAAACTGTTCGTCAAGTATTTGGCACGCACCACCTCGTTTTCAGACAATTCCTGAGGCGAGCCCTGAAAAAGTATCCGTCCCTCGAAGAGCAGATAAGCCCGGTCGGTGATGCAGAGCGTCTCCTCCACGTTGTGGTCGGTAATCAGCACGCCGATATTGCGCTTTTTCAATTTCCACACGATGTATTGTATGTCCTCCACGGCGATAGGGTCCACGCCCGCGAAAGGCTCGTCTAACATGATAAACTTAGGGTCGATGGCCAGACAACGCGCGATTTCCGTCCGTCTCCGTTCGCCTCCCGAAAGCCGGTCGCCCAAATTCTTGCGCACTTTTTGCAAACTGAATTCCGAAATCAGACTCTCCAACTTCTCCTTCCGGTAGTCTTCGGGCTGTCCCGTCATTTCCAGCACGGAAGCGATGTTGTCTTCCACCGTCATCTTGCGGAACACCGAAGCCTCCTGAGCCAGATAGCCTATGCCGTTGCGGGCACGTTTGTACACCGGGAACTTCGTGATTTCCAAGTCGCCGATAAAGATGCGCCCCTCGTTGGGCTCCGTCAGTCCCGTAGTCATGTAAAAGGAAGTCGTCTTTCCCGCTCCGTTCGGGCCGAGAAGTCCCACAATCTCTCCTTGCTTGACATCGAACGACACATGGTCTACCACCGTACGCTTGCCGTACGTCTTGACCAGGCCTTCCGTGCGGAGTACCAACCTTGCGTTCTGACTGTCTGGAGAAAGGGTTTCTGCCATGGGCGTGCGAGTTTTGCACGCAAAAATACGAAAATTGTATTAAAAAGAAGTCCCGTGCGCAAAACTATTTCCGTCCGCCGTCTCGTTTTAGGGGATTTTCATTAATTTTGCGTGATTCAAAAAGAGAGAACCGACATGCTATTCGACAAAAAGCTGGCCACGTTTGGCCGCTATCTGATGCTCATGGGGCGCACTTTCGCACGTCCGGAAAGGATGCGAATGTTTTTCAAGCAGTACGTCAGGGAGATGAGCCAGCTCGGCGTGGACTCCATCGGCATCGTCCTCCTGATATCTTTCTTCATCGGAGCGGTAATCTGCATCCAAATCAAGTTGAACATACAAAGCCCGTGGATGCCTAAGTTCGTGACGGGATACACCACGCGCGAAATCATGCTTTTGGAGTTTTCTTCGTCCATCATGTGTCTGATATTGGCGGGGAAGGTCGGCTCCAACATCGCCTCCGAGATAGGCACGATGCGCGTCACCCAGCAAATCGACGCTCTTGAAATCATGGGAGTCAATTCCGCCAACTACCTCATCCTGCCCAAAGTGTTGGGCATGATGACCATGATGCCTTTCCTGGTCTGCTTCAGCATCTTCTCCGGATTTGCGGGTGCCTACGCCACGTCCGTCGTCGGGCAAGTCATCACGATGGACGACCTGACGCTGGGCCTGCAGTACGAGTTCAATGAATGGTACGTGTGGATGGGGTTCATCAAGTCTATCTTCTTCGCTTTCGTCATCACCAGCGTGTCGGCTTTCTACGGCTACACCGTCGAGGGCGGCTCCGTGGAAGTGGGAAAGGCCAGCACCACATCCGTAGTAAGCAGTAGTGTGCTCATCCTCTTTTCCGACGTGTTACTCACTCAATTGCTATCCTGATGATTGAAGTGAAATCGCTATGCAAGTCCTTCGAGGACAGGGAAGTGCTCAAGGACATAGACAGTGTGTTCGACAACGGGAAGACGAACCTAATCATCGGCCAAAGCGGATCGGGGAAGACCGTGCTGATGAAGTGCATCGTGGGGCTTTTCCGCCCCACCTGCGGCAAGGTGCTCTACGACGGGCGCGACTTGGTGATGATGAACAGGCAGGAATGGAAGATGCTCCGCCGCGAGATGGGGATGATATTCCAAAGCGCGGCCTTGTTCGACTCCATGACCGTATTGGAAAACGTCATGTTCCCGCTCGACATGTTCTCCAAGGACACGCATGCCGAAAGAGTGAAAAGGGCGCAGTTCTGCCTCGACAGGGTGAACCTGCTCGAAGCACAAGGGAAGTTCCCAGACGAAATCAGCGGTGGCATGCAGAAACGTGTGGCCATCGCGAGAGCCATCGCCCTCAACCCCAAGTACCTGTTTTGCGACGAACCCAACTCAGGCCTCGACCCCAAGACATCGCTGGTAATAGACGAACTGATTCACGACATTACCGCGGAGTTCAACATGACTACCATCATCAACACGCACGACATGAATTCCGTCATGGGCATCGGGGAAAACATCCTATATATATATGAAGGGAGAAAAGAATGGCAGGGCAACAAGGACGAAATCATGAACTCGACCAACGAACGCCTGAACAGCTTCATCTTCGCCTCGGACCTCTTCCGAAAAGTGAAAGAAGCCAATAGATAGTCGTACTTTCCCTCTTTGCAAGCTGATTTGTTGCTCATTTTATGCCGAAGTGGTATCTTTGCATGAATTTCGAACCCAAAAGCAAAAGAAAGAGACATGCCTAATATATCCGTCCGCGGTCAGGAGATGCCGGAGTCGCCGATTCGCAAACTGGCTCCGTTGGCTTTCGAGGCAGAGAAAAGGGGGATACATGTGTACCACTTGAATATCGGCCAGCCCGACTTGCCGACTCCGCGAGCGGCCATAGAGGCCATCCGCCACATCGACAGGACGGTCTTGGAATACAGCCCGAGCCAAGGCTATCTGAGTTACCGGGAAAAGCTGGTCGGGTATTACGCCAAATATCACATCAACCTCACGGCGGACGACATCATCGTCACTTCCGGGGGGTCGGAGGCCATGCTGTTCGCGTTCCTTTCTTGTCTGAACCCGGGCGATGAAATCATCGTCCCCGAACCGGCATACGCCAATTACATGGCATTCGCCATCTCGGCGGGAGCGGTCATCCGCACGATAGCCACTACGATAGAAGAGGGATTCTCGTTGCCGAAAGTCGAGAAGTTCGAGGAGTTGATTAACGGGCGCACGCGCGCCATCCTGATTTGCAATCCGAACAATCCCACGGGTTATCTTTACACGCGCCGCGAGATGAACCAGATTCGCGATTTGGTGGACAAGTATGATTTGTACCTTTTCTCGGATGAAGTGTACCGCGAGTTCATCTACACCGGTTCCCCGTATATTTCCGCCTGCCACTTGGAAGGCATAGAAAACAACGTGGTCTTGATAGATTCCGTGTCCAAGCGGTACAGCGAGTGCGGCATACGCATCGGCGCGTTGATTACGAAGAACGTGGAAGTCCGCAAAGCCGTGATGAAGTTCTGCCAAGCCCGCCTGAGCCCGCCGCTAATCGGGCAGATAGCGGCGGAAGCGTCGCTCGACGAGCCCGACGAATACGGCAACGAGGTGTACGACGAGTATGTGGAGCGGCGCAAATGCTTGATTGACGGGCTGAACCGTATTCCCGGTGTCTATTCCCCCATCCCCATGGGCGCTTTCTACACCGTGGCCAAGCTCCCCGTCGACGACGCGGAGGATTTTTGCGCCTGGTGCCTGAAGGACTTCGACTACGAGGGGGAGACGGTGATGATGGCGCCGGCGGCGGGCTTCTACACCACGCCCGGTTCGGGCAAGGACGAGGTGCGCATAGCTTACGTGTTGAAGAAGGAAGACTTGACCCGCGCCCTGATAGTGTTGCGTAAGGCATTGGAGTCGTACCCCGGACGTGTGTCGGAATGAGGCGGCCGAAGGGATGAGGTTCAACTTGTTCATAGCCCGCAAACTGTTCCGCGAGCGCGGCGACATGAGGAAAGTGTCGCGTCCGGCCATACTGATAGCCACGTCCGGAGTCGCCGCGGGGCTGGCCGTGATGATTGTTTCGGTGTGCGTGGTACTGGGCTTCAAGCAGGAAATCAGTTCGAAAGTCATCGGCCTCGGCTCCCACATACAGATTCAAAACTACGCTTCGGTCACGACAAATTCCCCGCAGCCCATCGCGGTGCCTCCCTCCCTGATGGAAGAAGTCAGAAGCGTGAAAGGGGTAGCTCATGCGCAACGTTTCTGCGACAAGGAGGGAATACTCAAGACGGACGACGAGTTTAAGGGCATCCTTTTGCACGGCGTGGGCGCGGAGTTCGACGCTTCTTTCCTGAAAGACAACATGGAAGAGGGGGAATTGCCGCTCTTCTCCGACACGGCGGCCTCCAACCGGATTGTCATATCCCGGCAGATAGCGGACGAGTTGCGGCTGGGAGTCGGCTCAAAGGTATTCGCCTATTTTTTCGGGAACTCCGTGCGCGTCCGCCGTTTTACGGTGTCGGGCATTTATTGCACCCACCTGACGGAATTCGACAAGGCCTTGTCCTTTACCGACCTTTACACTTGCAACCGCCTGAATGCGTGGGATGCGGATCAGTACAGCGGGATAGAAATCGCGGTGAAAGACTTGAACCGCGTGGACGAAGTCGCCGCCGCATTGGCTAAGCGGGTGAACCGGAGGACGGACGCTTACGGAGGCTCTTACGCGGCAATGACGATACAGGAACTTTACCCCCAGATATTCGCGTGGCTCGACCTTCTGGATGTCAACGTGTGGGTCATCTTGGCCCTGATGGCTTCGGTAGCCGGCTTCACGATGATTTCCGGTCTGCTCATCATAATATTGGAACGCACCAATTTCATCGGCATAATGAAGGCGTTGGGGGCGACCAACCGCGGCATCCGCCACGTCTTCTTGTATTTTTCCGTGTTCGTCATGGGGAAAGGAGTGCTTTGGGGGAATATAATAGGAATAGGCATGGTGGTTCTTCAGCATTATACAAGGATGTTCCGTCTGGACGCGTCCACATATTACGTGGATGCGGTGCCGGTCTTGTTCAACGCCGGGTACGTGCTGGCCATCAACGCGGCCACCGTGACGATTTGCGTCTTGTCGCTTATCATCCCGAGCTTCCTGGTTTCCCGCATTCACCCGGCCAAGTCGATTCGTTTTGAATGAACGCGCGTCCCGGCGGCAATGCGTTCGCGCCGCATCCTTGTGAAAAAATGTAACGGAAATATGATTGCCGCGAAAGGGAAAATGCTTATCTTTGCCCCGAAGTCAATCATGAAGCCGCCCGTATGGAGTTCGTTTA